>DASZQO010000337.1:0-2002 GCA_035549615.1 Acetobacteraceae bacterium | reverse complement strand
GCCTTTTCGAATTTGCGCGGGCTGTCGCCCGGCACGAACAGCATCGAGCGCATCAGATCGGCCTCTTACGCATCATCGCCATCTCGTCACCTCCGACATCCTTCGCATGCCTGTGCCTGGATTTCATGTGGCGGGTCAATCGCCCGAGCATCCCTTTCAATGCATGCGGGCATGCCGGGCTGGCAATATTGACTATGAAATTCACAGATGCGTACGGTGCCCGCAAGCTAGAAATCAGGGGGCGGCGCCGGCTGCGGAGAAGAGGAGCCGTCACCCGCGCGTCGGCGTCACATCGATCCATTCTTATCGCGCCCGCAACAAGAGAGCTACCCATGGACTTTGCGCTTACCGACCAGCAGGAAGCCATTCGTGACGCGATCGCCAGGATCTGTGCCGGCTTCGACGACGCCTATTGGCTGAACAAGGATCGCGAAGGCGGCTTTCCGCACGATTTCCATAAGGCGCTGGCGGACGCGGGCTGGCTCGGCATCTGCGTGCCCGAGGCTTACGGCGGGTCCGGCCTCGGCATCACGGAGGCGACGATCATGATGCGCACGATCGCCGAATCCGGTGCCGGCATGTCAGGCGCCTCGGCCGTGCACATCAACGTGTTCGGGCTCAATCCGGTCGTGGTGTTCGGGACCGAGGAGCAGCGAAAGCGCATGCTTCCGCCGATGGTCGAGGGACGCGAGAAAGCGTGCTTTGCCGTCACCGAGCCGAACACGGGGCTCAATACCACCCAGCTCAATACGCGGGCCGTCGCCAGGAACGACCGCTACATCGTCAACGGCCAGAAAGTCTGGATTTCGACCGCGCAGGTCGCCCACAAGATCCTGCTGCTCGCCCGCACCACCCCGCTGGAGGACGTCAAGAATCCGACGCACGGCCTCAGCCTGTTCTACACCGATTTCAACCGTAAGCAGATCAAGGTCCATGAGATCGAGAAGATGGGCCGCAAGATCGTCGACTCCAACGAGCTCTTCTTCGAGGACTTCGAAATCCCAATGGAAGACCGCATCGGCGAGGAGGGGCGCGGCTTCCAATATATCCTCGAGGGCATGAACCCCGAGCGCATCCTGATTGCCGCCGAAGCGGTGGGCCTGGGCAAGCTCGCCCTGGCGCGGGCCGCCGAATATGCCAAGACGCGCATCGTCTTCAACCGGCCGATCGGCAAGAACCAGGCCATCCAGCATCCGCTGGCGAAGAACTGGGTGGAGCTGGAGGCGGCATGGCTGATGGTCATGTCAGCGGCCTGGCAATACGACAAGGGCATGCCGTGCGGCGCCGCCGCCAATGCTGCGAAATATCTCGCGGGCGAAGCGGGCTTTCAGGCCTGCGAGCAGGCGGTGATGACCCATGGCGGGTTCGGCTATGCCAAGGAATTCCACGTCGAACGCTATTTGCGCGAGGTCATGATCCCGCGCATTGCTCCCGTCAGTCCGCAATTGGCGCTGAGCTTCATCGCCGAGAAGGTGTTAGGTCTGGCAAAATCATACTGATCTCGATCAGCCGCGCCTGGCGTCGGCAAAGCCTCGGTAATCCTCCATGAATCTCGCCCATCATCTCGTCCGCGCCGCTCAGGTCGATCCGGCTTTGCCTGCGCTTTTCAAGGGTTTGACGCCGGTGGCCGACTATGGAGCCCTGGCTTTGCGGACGGCCTCGCTCGCTGGATCATTGCGGCAACGCTTCGCGCTGGCGCCGGGAAGCCGCGTCGGGCTCCTGATGAAGAACGTGCCGGACTATGTCGCCTGTCTTTATGCCTGCTGGCACGCAGGCCTTGTCGCAGTCCCGATCAACGCCAAGCTTCATCCGCGGGAGATCGCATTCATCCTCGAAAACTCCGGCGCAGCGGTCGTGTTCGTGACTGGTGACCTGGCTTCCGCCGCCTCCGAAGCGCTGGCGTTGCTGCCCGCATCGAAGCCCGAAATGATCGAGATCGGCTCGGCGGAGCATCGCAGGCTGGAGCAGGCGGACGCGATCGGCGTGGCCGGGGTTGGGGCCG
>DASZQO010000336.1:0-9413 GCA_035549615.1 Acetobacteraceae bacterium | reverse complement strand
GAGATCGAGCATGCGCAGCTCACCGTCGTGGTCGGCAGCGCAGATTTCGAAACGAGCGAGCGGCTGCGCATTCCTTTGAACTCGCCGACTGTCGAGGCGCACTTCTTCGTCCGCAACCAGCACGGTATCGTGTCCTATGTTGCAGATGTCATCTATCGCGGCGATTGCGTGCGATTCGATATCGATCTCTTGCGCAATGTGAACAGCAGCGATCCGGACGGCGGCGAGTCTCGCAATGCATTGCCCGTTCGCTCGATGAGTCCAGGGAGGGACGCAAGATGACACCCGAGATCCGCCGCCGCGTGCTGCAAGCGATCGATGCCGGGCGCGACAGCTCCGTGGCGTTCCTGCAAAGCATGGTCTCGATACCCAGTGTGACTGGCGACGAGGGTCGGATTCAGCACTTTCTTGCCGACCATCTGGACAAGATGGGGTTGGCTGTGGATATGTGGGATACGGACTGGGAACAGCTCAAGAAACACCCCGGCTATCGCCCCGTGGATCGGGGCTACGAAGGGCGTCCGAATATCGTGGCGACCTGGAAGGGAGCCGGCGGGGGCCGCTCGCTGCTGCTGAACGGCCATACTGATGTGATTCCGATCGGCAATCGGGAAGCCTGGAACGACGATCCATGGTCGGCAGCGATCCGCGAGGGGCGCCTCTATGGCCGCGGAGCGGCGGACATGAAGAGTGGCGTCGCAAGCCACATCATGGCTGTGGCAGGGCTGATGTCGGCCGGTCTCAGGCCTGAGGGGGATGTCTACATCAATATCGTGATCGATGAGGAAGTGAGCGGACACGGAACGCTGGACACGGTGATCCGCGGCTACAAGGCGGATGCGGGCATCTCGGGCGAGACCAGCGGGCTTGCGATCCAGCCGGCCTGTATCGGCCGTATATGGTTTGAGATCGAAATCACTGGCAAGCCGGCCGGCATCCAGCGCCACCACGAGGGAGTGAGCGGCATCGAGCTTGGCTATAAGCTCACCAAGGCGGTGGAGGCGCTGGAGGCGGTCCGCATGGCTTCGGTCACGCATCCGCTTTACCCGAACATCCGCGAATCACTTCCTTGCACCATCGGCAGCTTTCAGGCCGGTGGCTATCCGAGCGCATTTCCTTCCGACTGCCTTCTCAAAGGCAGTGTGGCGACCGTGCCCGGCGAGGATCATGACGGCGTCAAGCGGAGCCTCGTTGAACATATCGCCCGTGTCGCGGCCGAGGATCCCTGGATGAAAGACCATCCGCCGAAGGTGCGGTTCGTCGGCTACGACGCAGAGGCATCGGCCATTCCGCGCGGCCATCCGATTGTCGAGATTTTGTCAAGGAACATGAAGGAGATCAGCGGGCGCGAGCCCGAGATCAGCGGCCGGCAAGGGGCTGCGGATACGCGGTTCCTCAATCTCTATGCGAATACACCGACAGTGATTTTCGGCCCGGGTTCGACCGCCGTCATGCATGCGGACAACGAGTACGTTGAGATCGCCGACTATATGACCGCGATCAAGGTCGTGGCCCTCAGCATCGGTGACTGGTGTGGGATCGCGGAGACCGGCCCCGCCGCGATGGCATAAGAGCCCCTCCCAAACCATGGGCCTCGTCCATTCCGTGCCATGTGTGCACGGACCTCCTCGCACCGGTATCGCTCCCGCGCACGACCCATACTCGGGAGCCTGTTTGAAGGCGGGTTATGAAAGGATCCGCTTGAGGCGCACGCCTCTCACAGCGATGGATCATGGTCTCCGGCACATCGCCGCGCGGGCGCATTGTCGCGGACGCAGCGGCGCCAGCGGATCCTTCGCCCGAATGCGCCCCCTGGCGGCGTCGCACCAGAGCGGGCGGCACCCCGCAGAAATGACCAAACCCATGGATGCCGGCGACCAATCTCGCGAATTGGCTGGGGGACCTGGATTCGAACCAAGGCTGCCCGGTCCAGAGCCGGGAGTTCTACCGCTAAACTATCCCCCAGCGTTCATCACGTCTGCGGCCATGGCGCGGGCGCATGACGCATACCGCAGATTTAGTTAGCCGCCTTGGGACGCCCCGGCAAGACCGCCTGCGCGGCGCAGCGCCGGGCATACTTCGTGCGCGCGACAGATTTCTCTTGCCGCTCAGGCGGTTGGGGTGAACTATGACGGTCCTTTGGCACTTGCCCCTGACGCCTGCCCATGGCCGAATCGTCCGCTGCCGTTCGCCGGCCACTCCCCTTTGTCCGCACTGCCGGGCACGTCTTCGCCGCTCTCGATCTCGGCACCAACAATTGCCGCCTGCTGGTCGGCACGCCCTCTGGCAGCGGCTTTGCTGTGCTTGAGCGTTTCAACCGCATGGTCTGCCTGGGCGAGGATCTTGAACGCACCGGCGCGCTCGGCAATGCGGCCATGGATCGTGCCCTGGAAGCGCTCGCAGACTGCGCGGCCCGGCTCGCCGTCCACAAGCCGGACGGGCTCGCGGCGGTGGCCACGGAGGCCTGCCGTCGCGCCGCCAATGGGGCGGAATTCCTTGCCCGCGCCCATCGCGAGACGGGCCTCGATATCAGTGTCATTTCCGCCCGCGAAGAAGTGGAACTGGCCATCGAGAGCTGTGCGCCGCTGCTCGCCCGGCAGGAGGGGGCGCCAGCAGCCCGCCGGGTCCTCCTCTTCGATATCGGTGGGGGCTCGACCGAGCTTGCATGGCTCCGTCTCGACGCTGACGGCACCGCGAGCCTCATCGGCTGCGCCTCGCTGCCGGTGGGTGTCGTCACGCTCGCCGCACGCTACGGCGCCGCCTCCTTCACCCCCGCCGGTTTCGCCGCCATGGTCCGCGACGTGGCGGAGCTTCTCCCCCCGTTCGACGCGGTCCATTGCATTGCCCGCGAAATCCGCGAGGCCCGCCCGGAGGGCGGCGTGTGCCTCCTTGGCACGAGCGGCACCGCAACCACGCTCGCCGCCCTGGCCCTTTCCCTGCCGCGTTATGACCGCCGCTTGATCGACGGCACCGTGCTCACGCGCGCGGCCACCGGCCGGGCCCTGGCCACCCTTTGCAGCCTCGAGCGCGGCGCGATCGAAACCCATCCCTGCATCGGGCCCGAGCGCCTTTTCTATGTCCGCCCGGGCGCTGCGATCTTTGCTGCCCTCGTGCAGACCTGGGCCGCTCCGTATTTGATCGTGGCGGACCGGGGGCTGCGCGAGGGCATGCTGCTGCGGCTGATGCGTGGCGCGCGCCGGACTGGCCGGCACCATCCCGGCGCTCGCGGGGCATGAGGAAGAAGCCGCCCAACCGCGCTGAGCTTCCGTCCCGCAAGACCCGCGTTTCTCTCACGAAAACCGCTGGGCGTTCGGCCGCTTCGCAGCGCTGGCTCACCCGTCAGTTGAACGATCCCTATGTCCAGGCCGCGCACGCCTCAGGCTTTCGCTCCCGTTCGGCGTACAAGCTGCTCGAGCTCAACGAACGCTTCCACTTCCTCCGCAAGGGCATGAAAGTGGTCGATCTGGGCGCCGCGCCGGGCGGGTGGATGCAGGCGGCGCTTGCCGCCGGGGCGGGGGCGGTCGTCGGGATCGACCTTCTGCCCATCGCTCCGCTCGCCGGTGCCCGGACACTCCGCGCAGACGCCACGGCGCCGGATGCGCTTGCTCAGATAAGAACGCTTCTCGGCGGCCAGGCCGATCTCGTCCTTTCCGACATGGCGCCAGCCACCACCGGCCATGCCGCGACCGACCACGCGCGGATCATGGCGCTTGCCGAAGAAGCGTTCGCCATCGCCGCGGCGCTCCTGGTCCCGGGCGGGGCGTTCGTCGTCAAGCTCTTCCAGGGCGGGGCGGAAGCTTCGCTGCTGATCCCGCTGAAACACGCCTTCGCCGCTGTCCGCCACGCCAAGCCGCCCGCGAGCCGGGCCGAGTCGCGCGAGCTTTACCTCGTCGCCACGGGCTTCCGCCCCACCTGCACGGCAGGGTAGCGCAAACGTCTTGAAAGACCGCGAACGCCACGGTTGCGCGGACCGGTAAGGCGGACTATGTGGAGCCGCCAAGGTTGTGGATGAAAGGTCCCGCCATGGCTCCCGACATCACTCCGATGCCCGCCGAGGCGGCGATCTATTCCCGCATCGAGGAAGCGCTCACGTTCGACGACGTGTTGCTGGTGCCTGCGTTTTCGCAGGTGCTCCCAACGGCCACCGACACGACCACCCGGCTCACGCGCGCGATTCCGCTCAATATCCCGATCATCTCGGCGGCGATGGACACCGTGACCGAAGCGCCGATGGCGATTGCGATGGCGCAGCAGGGTGGGATTGGAGTCGTTCACAAAAATCTCTCCATTGCCGATCAAGCGGCCGCCATCCGCCAGGTGAAGAAATTCGAGTCGGGGATGGTGGTGAACCCTCTCACCATCCATCCGGATCAGACCCTGGCCGATGCGCAGGCCTTGATGAATACCCACCACATCAGCGGAATTCCTGTGGTGGAACGGGGGACGGGCCGGCTTGTGGGCATCCTCACCAACCGTGATGTCCGTTTCGCGACCGACCCCCGTCTGCGCGTGGACGAGCTGATGACGCACGAGAATCTCATCACCGTCACCGCGGATGTCTCGCCCGAACGGGCCCGCCAGCTTCTGCACCGGCACCGCATCGAAAAGCTCCTCGTGGTGGACGAGGCCTATCGCTGTGTCGGCCTCATCACCGTCAAGGACATGGACAAGGCGGAGAAGCATCCGCTCGCCAACAAGGATGCGCTCGGGCGGCTGCGCGTTGCCGCCGCGACGGGGGTGGGCGAGGCTGGGGAGGACCGCGCGCGGGCCCTCGTTGCCGCGGAGGCGGACGTGATTGTCGTTGACACGGCGCACGGGCATTCGGCCGCGGTGCTGAAAGCGATCGAGCAGATCAAGAGGCTTTCCAACTCGGTCCAGGTCATGGCTGGCAATGTCGCCACGGCCGAGGGTGCGCGCGCCCTGATCGCGGCCGGCGCGGACGCGGTGAAAATTGGAATCGGTCCCGGCAGCATCTGCACCACACGGGTCATCGCCGGCGTCGGCGTGCCGCAATTCACCGCCGTTCTCGAAACCGCCGCGATGTGCCGCGAGCATGGCATCCCTGCAATCGCCGATGGAGGCGTGCGGACCTCGGGCGACATCGTCAAGGCCATCGCCGCCGGCGCGGACAGCGTGATGATCGGCAGCCTGCTCGCCGGCACCGACGAAGCGCCAGGAGAAGTTTTTCTTTATCAAGGACGAAGCTATAAATCCTACCGTGGTATGGGAAGCCTCTCGGCGATGGCCCGCGGTTCCGCGGACCGCTATTTCCAGCAGGAGATCAACGACCAGTTGAAGCTCGTCCCGGAGGGAATCGAAGGGCGGGTCGGCTACAAGGGTCCGGTGGCCACGGTCGTCCATCAGCTCGTCGGCGGGTTGCGCGCCGGCATGGGCTACACCGGATCCGCCTCCATTGCCGAGCTTCAGCGCAATGCGCGCTTCCGCCGCGTTACCAACGCGGGATTGCGCGAGAGCCACGTGCACGACGTCGCAATCACCCGCGAAGCTCCCAATTATCGCCAGGACTAGCTCACTGCGGCTTCTGGCGGAATCGCCGGATGATTCGCCAAAGCCATGAAATTGATAGAAAAAATAAAATTAGCGCGCGATGACCTGAAATCAGCTTGGCCTGGGCAAGGCGGGAGTGCTTCCGCTTCATGACGCCGGCCGCGCGGGCCGAAGCCGCGATTGCCTTGTTGGGAGAAATCCTGGCCGCGCCGCGAGCACCGGCCGATGCGCTGGCCAGTGCCTTCTTTCGCGCCCGTCGCTTCATTGGCGCGGCGGACCGGCGGGCGGTTTCCGAAATTGTCTGGCAGGTGCTGCGAAGCCGCCGGCGGCTCCGCTGGTGGCTCGAACGTGATGACCGGAGGTCTCAATCACGCGAGGAAGCAAAGAGAGAGACGGCACGGCTCCTGGTCGGCGGATCTCTTCTTTTGTCAGGAACGTCTCTTGAGACGCTCGATCAGTTTTTCAGCGGTGCACGGTTCGCGCCCGCGCCTCTGGAGGGGAACGAGCGGCGGGCGCTGCGGCACCTCGTCGGGCAAGAGCTCGATCATCCGGAGATGCCGGGCGCGGTGCGTTTCGAGGTTCCGGATTGGCTCTTGCCACGCCTGGAGGCCCGATTCGGGACAGCGCTCGAGGCCGAGATGGCGGCGCTCGCGAAACCCGCGCCGCTTGATCTTCGCGTCAACCTGCTGCGCGGCACGCGGGAGGCCGCACGGGCGGCGCTCGCCGGGGAAGGAATTGCCGCGGAGGTCATGAATTTCTCACCCTGGGGGCTCCGTGTCCCAGGGCGCAGTGCCTTGGTCGGCGGGGCCGCCTTTCAGAGCGGGCTCGTCGAAATCCAGGATGAGGGGAGCCAGCTCGTTGCGCTGCTGGTGGGCGCGGCGCCGGGCATGCGTGTGGCCGATCTCTGCGCCGGGGCAGGGGGGAAGACGCTGGCCATGGCCATGGCGATGGAAAATCGCGGCCATCTCGTTGCCTGTGATGTTTCGCAGAACCGGCTTGACGCCGCTGTGCGGCGGTTGCGCCGGGCCGGCGTACACAATGCCGAGCGCCATCTGCTTGCGCCGGGAGACAAATGGGCCAAGCGGCAGCGCGGGAAATTCGACGCGGTGCTGGTGGATGCGCCGTGCACCGGCACGGGAACCTGGCGCCGCCATCCGGACGCGCGCGCGCGCCTCTCGCCGGCCGATCTGGTCGAATTGCTGCCACGACAATCCAGCATCCTGGATATGGCTGCCGGACTTGTTCGCAAGGGCGGCCGGCTCGTCTACGCTACCTGCTCCGTGCTTACGGAGGAAAACGAGGCGCAAGTGTCCGCCTTTCTCGCGCGCCATCCCGGTTTCGTCGCGGTGCCGCTTGCGGCGGCTTGGCCGGTGGAAAGCGGACCCGTGCCGGGGGATGGGCCGTTCCTCGCCCTCACGCCGCGCAAGCATGGCACGGATGGGTTCTTCGCGGCCGTTTTCGAGCGGGCCGAAGCATGATCGGGATCCGCCGCGCCCGGCCAGCGGATGCCCCGGCGATTGCCGCCGTGCATGTGGCCGCCTGGCAGAGCGCCTATCCCGGCATCCTGCCGGAAGCTTATCTCGCGCGGCTCTCGGCGATCCGCCAGGCCGCGCATTATGACCATGCGATTCGTGTCGAGGGAGGGGTGTTCGTTGCCGCAGCCTGGGGAACGGACCTGCCCGCCGGCAGCCCGCCGCGCATCGTTGGCTTCACCACCGCCGGGCTGGCGCGCACCTCCGGCATCGCGGAAGGCGAGATCGAAACGCTCTATGTGCTGGATGATTGGCGGGACCGCGGCCTCGGCCGGCGGCTGATGCGCGCCGCCGCCGGCTATCTTCAGGGGCGGGGCTGCCGTTCGGTGTTTCTCTGGGTGCTACGGGACAATCCGAGCCGTTGGTTCTATCTCCGCCTCGGCGGGCGGCCGGTCGCTGAATCGATCGTCCGCGTGGCCGGCCGGCCCGTGGCCCAGACCGCCTTCCTGTGGGATCCGATCGAGCGGCTCCTGCAGACCTCGCCGCAAGTGGGCTGAGGTCAAGCGGGCTCACGCCAGGCGGGCCGCGCTGTGCTTTCCGGTCTTGCCCCTAGGCCACGCCCGTGCTGCAACCGGGCCAACGAGAATGCGTGACATTGCAATGCCTCAATCCGCTCCCGAGCGTGTGCTGATCCTCGATTTCGGCAGCCAGCTCACGCAACTCATCGCGCGCCGTGTGCGCGAAAGCGGCGTCTATTGCGAGATCTGGCCGTTCAATGCCGATCCGGCACGGATTGGATCGTTCGGGGCGCGCGCCGTCATTCTCTCCGGTGGTCCTGCGAGTGTTCTCGACGATGCCGCGCCGCAGGTGCCGAGCATCGTGTTCGAGGCAGGCATCCCGGTGCTTGGCATCTGTTATGGCGAGCAGGCGATGTGCGCGGCGCTTGGCGGCGCTGTCGAGGGCGGGCGCGGTCGCGAATATGGCCGTGCCGTGCTCGAGGTTACGGACGATTGTGCGCTTTTCCGCAATGTCTGGGCGCCTGGGACGAAGGCTGAGGTCTGGATGAGCCATGGGGACCGCGTCACCCGCCTGCCGGCCGGCTTTCACGCTGTCGGCGTAAGCGAAGGGGCGCCTTTTGCAGCCATCGCCGACGAGGCGCGCCGCTACTACGGCCTCATGTTCCACCCCGAGGTGGTGCATACAGCGAACGGGGCCGCACTTTTGCGCAACTTCACCCATGAGATCGCCGGCTGCCGCGGCAGTTGGACGATGAGTGCCTTTGCCGAGACGGCGATTGCGCGCATCCGAGCCGAGGTGGGTGAGGGAAGGGTGATTTGCGGCCTCTCCGGCGGGGTTGATTCGGCGGTGGCCGCGGCCCTGGTCCATCGGGCGATCGGTGAGCGGCTGACCTGCATCTTTGTCGATCACGGGCTGCTTCGTGCCGGCGAAGCGGAGGAGGTGGTCGGCACCTTCCGTGACCGTTTCAATGTCCGCCTTGTCCACCGCGATGCTGGCGACCTTTTTCTTGGGGCCCTCACCGGGATCGATGACCCTGAAAAGAAGCGCAAGACGATCGGCCGGCTCTTCGTCGAGGTTTTCGAGGAGGAGGCGCGGAAGCTCGGGGGGGCGGAATTTCTTGCCCAGGGCACGCTCTATCCGGACGTGATCGAGAGCGTGAGTCCGGCGGGCGGGCCGAGCGTCACGATCAAGTCCCACCACAATGTGGGTGGACTGCCGGAGCGAATGGGATTCCGGCTGATCGAGCCGTTGCGCGAGCTTTTCAAGGACGAGGTGCGGGCGCTGGGCCGCACGCTGGGCCTGCCCGAGGCGATCATTGGCCGCCACCCGTTTCCCGGCCCGGGGCTCGCGATCCGCATCCCGGGCCCGGTGGATGGAGACAAGCTTGGCCTGTTGCGGCGGGCGGATGCGATCTTCATTGAGGAGATTCGCGCCGCACAGCTTTATGATTCGATCTGGCAGGCCTTCGCCGTGTTGCTGCCGGTGCGCACCGTTGGCGTGATGGGGGACGGGCGCAGCTACGACCACGCGCTGGCGCTGCGCGCCGTGACTTCGACGGACGGCATGACCGCGGATGCCTACCCCTTCCCGGCGGCCTTTCTCACTCGTGTTGCAAACCGCATCATCAACGAAGTGCCGGGCATCAACCGGGTGACCTACGATGTCACCAGCAAACCCCCCGGAACCATCGAGTGGGAATGATTCAGAGCCTGCCCAGGGTATCCTGCAGTATCCTGCGATTTCCGCCTAACATATTGATCTAGATAGAAAAACGTCGATTGGCGTTCGGCATCTATCGGCCCGCTAAGGTCGGCGCCGACGGACCGCCTGACGGTGCACGATACCGTTGCCAAGTCCGACTCCTGCCGCTACCGTCACCGTCCAGATGGCCGCTGACGGTATTTTTTGTGAGCT
>DASZQO010000335.1:0-7998 GCA_035549615.1 Acetobacteraceae bacterium | reverse complement strand
TGGCGGGCGGGTGCTCGATATCGTTGAGGAGGAAGGCGCGGATCCGCGCCGCACGGTCCTCTGCCATATGAACCCTTCGCACGATGATCCGGCGTACCAGGAGGCCCTCGCCGCGCGTGGGGCCTTCATCGAATACGACATGATCGGCATGGATTTCTGGTACGCGGACCAGGGCGTGCAATGTCCCTCGGAAGAGGAAAATGCACGCGCGATCGCCCGGCTCGTCGCGCGCGGCTTCGCTCCCCACCTGCTTCTCTCCCAGGATGTCTTCCTCAAGATGATGCTCACACGCAACGGCGGCTTCGGCTATGCCTATCTGCAGCGCCATTTCCTGCCCCGGCTGCAGCGCCATGGTGTGCCGCCCTCCGCCATTCAGACGATGATGATCGCCAATCCTTGCCGACTCTTCGCAGGTTGAACGAAGGGAGAGACATGAGCGAGCGCGTCGAGGTCCTGCTGGCCGGTGAGAGCTGGGTCAGCGCCGCATCCCACTACAAAGGGTTCGATCAGTTCGGAAGTGTTACATTTCATCTGGGTGCCGAGCCGCTCGTCCGCGCCCTTGCCGGAAGCCGCTTCGCGCTCACTTATCTTCCTTCCCATGAAGCGGCGGAGACTTTTCCCTTCACGCGCGAGGGGCTGCGACGCTATCGGGCGATCATCCTCTCCGATCTCGGTGCCAATACGCTTCTTCTGCCGCAGGCGGTGTGGCTGCGCGGCGAGACGGTGCCGAACCGGCTCAAGCTGATCCGCGACTGGGTCGCCGACGGCGGCGGGCTGGTGATGGCCGGCGGCTATCTCAGCTTTCAGGGCATTGATGGACGGGCGCGGTGGCGAAGAACGCCGGTTGAGGAAGCGCTACCGGTGCTTTGCCTGCCGCAGGATGATCGGCTGGAGATTCCGGAAGGGTTCGTGGCTGAGCGTGTTCACGCGCACCCGATCCTTGCCGGGCTCGATGAGCCCTGGCCCGCCCTGCTCGGCGCCAATGAGGTCATTCCCAAGAAAGGCGCCGAGGTGCTGGCATGGCTGCCGGCGGAGCAGGGCGGGCATCCGCTGCTCGTCGCCGGGCATCATGGCGCCGGCCGCGCGGTTGCCTGGACCTCCGATATCGGGCCGCATTGGCTGCCCGAAACCTTCGTGCGCTGGCCAGGCTATGCCCGCCTCTGGAGCAATATCCTTGCCTGGGTCATTGGGCCATGAGCGCGGCCGCATCGAGGATCTCGGCAAGACCCGCGCGCGTCGGGAAGGAGGCGAAGGCGCCGCGCGCGCTGACGGTGATGGAAGCGGCGGCGGCGGCGGCGGTGAGCGCCTGCTTCCAGCCAAGCTGGCGGGCGAAGCGGGCGGTGGCGAGCACGGCAGTGAAGGTATCGCCCGCGCCGGTCGTATCCACAGGCACCGCCGGCGCGGCGGGGCTCCTCTCCAGCCCGCCAGCGTGCAGGAGAAGCGCGCCCCGCGCGCCGAGCGTCACCACCGCTGAGTCCGCCCCGGCGGCAAGGATGCGCTTCAGCCCTTCCTCACCTTCCCTGCCGGCCAGACGCTTGGCCTCCTGCTCGTTGAGCACGACGAGGCTCGCCAGCGGCCAGAGACTGGCGAATTCGTCCTTCACCGGCGCGGGGTTGAACACCGTGACGAGCCCGCGCGCGCGGGCGGCGGCGAGGCTCGTCCGCGTCGTCTCGAACGAGAGATTGCCCTGGAGCAGCAGGAGCGTGTCCGCCGAAGCCTCCGCGAGCGCGCGCTCGGCGTCCACGGGGGTCACGGCATTGGCCGCCGCCGCGGTCGTCACGATACAGTTTTCGCCGGTTCCATCAATGAGGATGACTGAGCGATCGGTCGGTTCGGCGCCTTCGATCAGTCCTGCGGCGAGGCCCTCCGCGGCGAGCCGCGCGCGCAGGAACGCGCCTTCCGGATCGCGGCCGATGCGCGCGACGAGCCGCACCGCGAGCCCAGCGCGGGCGAGGAGCAAAGCCTGGTTCGCGCCCTTCCCACCCGGATCCCGCGTCGGTGGCCCGCTCAGCACACTCTCACCCGGGCGCGGCAGCGCGTCGAGCGCGAAGGTCTCATCGAGCGTCGCATTGCCGATAACGATTGCCTGCCTGAGGGGAGTGCGCATGGAGCTGGTCCGTGAATGAGGAAGAGGTGAAGCCCGTCGCCGCGACCGGTGCGGACGCGATACGCCGCATCTTCGGCCACGAAAAGATCGTGATCGGCGTTGTGCATTGCCTGCCGCTGCCCGGCTCGCCCGATTACCAGGGCGGGCCGATGCGCGCGATCATCGACCGCGCGCTCGCGGACGCCGATTCCTATGTCGCGGGCGGAATGGATGGGCTGATCGTCGAAAATCATGGCGATATCCCGTTTCTCAAGCCGGGTGAACTCGGCCCTGAGACCGCGTCCTGCCTTGCCGTGATCGCCGATCATGTGCGGGCGCGCTTTGCCGTCCCTCTCGGGATCAATGTTCTGGCCAATGGCGCGATTCATGCTTTCGCGGTCGCCAAGGCTGCGGGGGCGGCCTTCATTCGTGTCAACCAATGGGCCAACGCCTATATCGCCAATGAGGGTTTCGTCGAGGGCGCGGCGGCGGCGGCCCTGCGCTATCGCGCCGCGATCCGCGCGCCGGAGATCGCGGTCTTCGCGGATGCACATGTGAAGCATGGGGCACACGCGATCGTCGCCGACCGGCCGGTTGCCGAGCTCGTCCGCGATGTCGCCTTCTTTCACGCCGATGCGGTCATCGCCACCGGCAACCGTACGGGCGATGCGGCGAGCGATGCGGAGATCAGCACGATCCGCGCGGCAACCCATCTGCCGGTGCTGGTGGGCAGCGGGGTTACGCCCGACAATGTCGCGAAGATTCTCGCCGCGGTGGATGGCGTGATCGTCGCGAGCGCCCTGAAAGAGGGTGGCGTATGGTGGAACCCGGTCGAGCCTGCCCGCGTGCGCAAATTCATCGCTGCCGCCAGGAAGATCCCGTGAGCGGGGAATGAGCGCGCCCTTTCACGAAACTCTGAGGGAAAAGAACCGCAAGGCTTGGGATGCGATGCAGGTCCATCCGTTCGTGCGTGCCATCGAGGACGGGCAGCTCGCGCCGGAAGAATTCCTTCGCTATCTGGCCTATGAGCGGGATTTCGTCGGCGCCGCCATTGAGATCTTCGCCCAGGCGCTCGTCAAGGCACCAGGATTCGCCGCGCAGCGCCATCTCATCTCCGTCCTCCGCGCGCTTGCCGAGGAGCAGATCCCTTACTTCGAGGAGGTTTTTGCCACCCTTGGGGCCAGGCCCGAGCCACCCGAAAGTTTTCCCGGGCCCGTCATTGCTTTTCGTGAGGGCATGCTCGGAATCGCGCGTGATGGCGACTATGCGGAGATCCTGGCGGCGATGCTGGCCGCCGAATGGATGTATGAGACGTGGTGCCGGCGTGCGGCGGCACGGCTGATCGCCGAGCCGCATATTGCCCGTTGGGTTGCGCTGCATGCGGCTGCGGATTTCGCGGCGGGCGTTGCTTGGCTCAAGCGCGCGGTTGACGAAGAGGCAGCGCGGCTGGGGGAGGGGGGCCGGGCTCTTCTCGCCCGGCGCTTCGGCGAGGCCCTTCTGCTGGAGATCGGCTTTCACACCGCGCCCCTGGAACCGGCGACGTCCTGATCCCCGTGAACAGGCATCCCGGTGAACAGGCCCCCCTCGGCCAGGCGGCTGGATCAGCATCGAGGGGGAACCCGATGGCTGCGTGAGCGAGAGGAACTGGCACGCAACGCATTGCATGACAGCAAAGCAGGATCTGGCAATCGTGCCGAACAGCGCCATTGCCAAGGCAAAACTTGTAAATGTGTGTTCGCCCTCCCATGCTCACGGAATGTCTGTGAAGATTCGGCCAGACAGGGAAACACCACCGGCTTCAGGCAGCGAACCCATCGAACGGGCGATTTTGAATTGTCGTCTCATCCTGGCGTCGCCGGCTCCATCAATCACGGTTAAGTCGGTCACCGGGACCGGCGCCGAATTCGAGATCACGTTCTTTGTGGAGGATCTCGTCGATGCCATTCGTGCGCAGAACAAACTTCTGGATTTGGTGTACCGGCATATCGCCGCGGCGGGTATCGATTCTCTGCCGGGATGGCCTCCCGCTGGGCGGGCGCTCAGAAAAACGGGGAAAGATAGCGGTAGAGAATCACGCAGGCCACAAAGAGGGAAAGCCAGACCAGACCCCATAAGAGCTTGGTTCCCATGGGAACCTTGCGGGAGAGATAAAAGGCTCCGGGGAGGACGAGCACCAGCACCATGACAAAATAAAGCACCCCGACCCAGCGCGCATCGAGCATCGTGAGGCTCACTCAATCCCAGGAAGGTGCGGCAGGATTTCCCCATCCGTCCTTCGGCCGCTTCCGGCCCGTTCTCTCCCGCCCGCCACCGGTGCATCACGGCAATCGAGAGGCGAGAGCGGGATACGGAAGCCGAAACGAACCTCTCCCGCTCCACAAAAGCCGGCAGGCGCAAGAGAGGTGACAGAGGGCGGGTCAGGAACGGTTCTGATCTTGCAGAGAGACTGAGCAATATCCATCCGGGCGGCGCGTCCGCGTGGGGCGCCCGCTCATCGTCCCGGCGCGCGGAACTTCACGGTTTTTTCAATTGCCCGATCGCACTCATCGACGGTCAGCAGCGCCGTTGTGCGCGTGTGAATCATGCCCGACGCGGAAACCGCGAGCCCCAGCGCCGCCGCGGCGGCCGTGTCCGGAAGGTCGGCGATCACAAACACATCATCGCTGCCGAGAGCAAAATACATCGCCTCCAGCTTTCCGCCGAGACTTTCGACGGCTGCCACAGCGGCCTTTTTACGCCCGGATGCCTTTTCCTTCTGCAGGCCCTTCAGGCCTTCGGCGGTATAGGAGGTCGCGAACAGGAACTTGGGCATGACGTATCCTCCGATTGAAGCAATTCTTCTGCGCGCCGGTCCACCCCAGGGATGGCCATTCGGCTTTGGCCGGGAGGGCCCGCGTCCACACACCACTTTAATATAGCGATTTCGGAACAAACGATCGAGCGCGCTCCGCTGATTGCACCCGTGCCGTATCGGTCCACGTTTTAGATCGTTCTGATCAGCAATTTTCCGCTGCATGGCTAGGGACATAGAGGCGGCTCTGCCGCCATCCGGTGCAACACTTCGGGCGGCGATTCGGGCGGCATCCGCCCCGTGGGCCAGCGCCTCAGGGCCAGCGCCTCAGGGCCAGCGCGCCATCTCCCGCCAGCTCGTCTTCTTCAGGCAGGACAATGTTCGCCGCCCCACCCACCGCCAGTGCCGGAAAGAGGCGCAGACACGAGGAGCCGGAGGCGGCGTTGGAGCAATGATTTCCGGTCGTCACGCCTTCACTTTGTTTTTTCGGTCAGATTCAAGGCTTCCCAGGGGGCTTTGGCGGATCGCGAAGCGATTTGCCAGAAGCCATGCTGCGCTTAAGGCCATTTTCGGCCTTGAACCGCGATGTGAATGTGCTTAACATTCACATTCCCTATCGCGGGAGAGTGCGCATGTTCGTCCTCGAAAAAATCGACGCGATCGGCAAGCCGGCCTGGATCGCGCTCACTATTCTCGGCTTCTGGCTTGCCTGGCCGCTCGGGCTTGCGATGCTCATCTTTGCCGGATTGAGCGGCCGCCTGGTCGGGTTTCACTGTGCCGCGCCCGGCCGCTGGTACAACACCCAGAACGGGCGGCCGCAGGAGGGACGTGTGCTGCGCAATGGCTGCGGCTGGCGCCGGCAGCGCTACACGCCAAGCGGCAACTCCGCCTTCGATGAATATCGTGCGGAAACTCTCCGCCGGCTCGAGGAGGAGCAGCGTGAGTTTCTCGACTATCTTGAGCGCCTGCGCCGCGCCAAGGACCGCGAGGAGTTCGATCGCTTCATGGCCGAACGCCGCAACCGCCCGGAGCCGCCGCCGGAGGCTTCCCCCGCTGCGTGAGCGGGCCCGACGACGCTTGGTCAGGGCTTGGCGATGAGCTCGCGCACCGCATGAAGATCCATCGCCACCGTTACGCAGAGCGCGCGGATCTCCGGCGTTGGGGTCAGTACATCGGGCACCATCACCGGCATCATTCCGGCCGCGTGCGCGGCCCGGATGCCGGTGAAGGAGTCCTCCACCGCCAGGCACCGTTCCGGCGCGGCCCCGACGCGGCGGGCCGCCTCAAGGTAGACATCAGGGTGCGGCTTGCCCCGCGCAACATCGTCGCGCGTAACGACCTGCGTGATCCTCGACCCAAGCCCTGAACGCGTGAGATGCAGCGTGGCCGCGCGGCGGCTCGCCGAGGTCGCGATCGCCACCGGCAGGCCGCGCATCTCCAGGAAGTCGAGCAGTTCCGTGACCCCCGGCTTGAGCCTGACCCCCTCGGCCAGCAGCGTTTCGCAATATTCGTCATAGAGCCGGTCATAGGCATCAAAGGGGAAGCTTGGCCCGAGATGCATCTGCAGCATCTCATCCGTCTCCTTGCCGGGGATCCCGATCAGGGAATGGACGAAGCTGTCGGTGACCGAAAATCCCACCGCGCTGACCGCCCGCCGGAGCGCTTCATGATAGATGCCCTCGGTATCGTGCAGTGTGCCGTCCATATCGAGGATGACGGCGTTGAGCGGATTCGGCAGCCCCATGAGGGAAAGATCTAGCCGACCCGCGCAGCCGGCGCCATACGCGGTCCATCGCTGCGCGAAGCCCGTCAGGCCGCGATGATCACCTTGAGCGCCCGCGTATCGGCGGCATGGCCGAAGGTCTCATAGGCATCGAGAATATGCGCGAGCGTGAACCGGTGCGTGATCAGCCGGGCCGGATCGATTTTCTTCGCCTGCACCGTTTTCAGAAGCAGGGGTGTTGTCACGGTATCGACCAGGCGCGTGGTGATCGCGATATTCTGCGACCATAATTTCTCCAGATGCAGATCGACCTTGCTGCCATGCACGCCGATATTGGCGATAATGCCGCCGGGCCCCACCAGCTCCTCGCAGAGCAGGAACGTGGTGGGGATGCCGACCGCCTCGATCGCGGTATCGACGCCACGGCCCGCGGTCAGCGCTTTGACCTTTTCGGCCGTCTTGCCGTCGCTGCTGTTGATCGTTCGGGTGGCGCCGAATTTTGTAGCTATATCGAGGCGATTTGCATCGACATCGATCATGATGATCTCGGCGGGGGAGTAGAATTGCGCGGTCAGCAGGGCGGCAAGGCCGATCGGCCCGGCACCGACGATCGCCACCGTTGATCCGGGCGCGACCTTGCCGTTCAGCACGCCGCATTCGAAACCGGTCGGCAGAATGTCGCTCAGCATGACCAGCGCCTCTTCATCAGCCCCTTCGGGGATCGGGTAGAGGCTGGTATCGGCGTGCGGGATGCGGACATATTCAGCCTGGGTCCCGTCGATCTCATTGCCCAGGATCCAACCGCCCGTGGTGCAATGCGAATACATGCCCCGGCGGCAATAATCGCACTTCCCGCAGGCCGAGATGCAGGAGATCAGCACATGATCCCCCGCCTTGAAGGCGCTGACCCCCGGCCCCACCGATTCGATGATGCCAACCCCTTCATGGCCAAGGATGCGACCGGGTGCGCAGGTCGGGACATCCCCTTTTAGGATGTGCAGATCGGTGCCGCAGATCGTCGTCCGCGTCATTTTGACGATGGCGTCTCCGGCATCCCGGATCTCCGGCTTGGGCCGGTCCTCGAGCGCCTTGAGACCAGGTCCGCGATAGACGAGCGCTTTCATAAGATCCTCCGATTCCTTCGCAGCAGGACCCAACGGAAGCTCAGAGAGAACCAGCTGGATGCCCCGGGCGCCTTGATCAGGATCAAGAGGCCGGCCCCCCACCGTCAGGCCGGCTTCGTCCAGCGCCTTCGCTTCCACATCGGTGAACATCCGCGAGCGTGTCACGAAACGAACGCCCTCGGCCGCCTCGATCGAGAAACTGTCGCCCCCGCCGGTCGTCACGTCGATGGTAAGCTGAAAATAGGCCCAATACTTATATTCCGCGCCGCCCACA
>DASZQO010000334.1:0-4416 GCA_035549615.1 Acetobacteraceae bacterium | reverse complement strand
ATGATCACGAGATTGTTCCAGGTCAGGAAGACCGGGCTCACCCGCGAGAAGACCGCCATCAGGATGACCAGCGCGAGCAGCGAGCGCAGGCGCGCGAGCAGGCCGAAGCCAACGCGCGGGACGCCGTGCGCCAGTGCGGCGGCAGGGCGCGAGGCTTCGAGGTTGCCAGGGGATGCGCCAGGGGGCGCGTCAGAGGGTGGGTTCAGCTGGGGCGACATGGACGCTCGCTCGGGTGATGTCCGCCTCCTCCACCGCGGCGCGATCGAAGAGGCCGCTCACCTCGCCCCGCGAGAGGACGAGGATGCGGTCCGACACCGCCATGATTTCTGGAAGCTCGGACGAGACGAAGAGAATGGCGAGCCCGGTATCGGCGAGCCGGCGCATGATGCGGAAGATCTCGGCCTTGGCGCCGACATCGATGCCGCGGGTCGGCTCATCCAGGATCAAGAGTCTGGGCCGGGTCAGAAGCGCACGGGCGATGATCACCTTCTGCTGGTTGCCGCCGCTCAAGGAGAGGATCGGCTGGGCCGTGGAGCCGGCGCGGATGGAGAGATCAGCGATCATGGCCCGCGCCGTCTCGTCTTCGTGGCGCCTGGAGATCACACCGGCCGAAGAGAGCCGGTCGAGGCTGCTCAGCACCATGTTGTCGCTGACCGAAGAGGTGGGAACGAGTGCCTGGCGCTGGCGATCCTCGGGCACGAAGGCGATACCGGCGGCGATGCGCGCGGGAACGCCGGCGGCGAGGGCCGCGCCGTCAATGCGGCAGATGCCGCTCGCATCCGGCCTCAGCCCGGCGATCGATTCGGCAAGCTCGGTCTTGCCGGCGCCGAGCAAGCCATAGACGCCGAGTACCTCGCCCGCATTCAGGCGGAAGGAGACGTTGCTGAGCAGAAGCCGCGCCGTGTCCGGGCTGGCGAGCGAGAGATTTTCGACTTCGAGGATCGTCTTCGCTGCCGGCTTCGCGCGTTCGGCCCGGTCCGCGTTCATATGCACGAGCGCCGCCCGCTGCTGGGAGCCGAGCATCATCTCCGAGACCCAGTTCATGCCGACATCCCGCGCCTCCGCGGTGGCGACGCTGCGCCCATCCCGGAACACGGTGATATTGTTCCCAATTCGAAATATTTCATCCATGCGGTGCGAGATGTAGACCACCGCCACGTCGTGCCGGATCAGCTCCCGGATGACGGAGAAGAGCGCCTCGACCTCCGCATTGGAGAGAGCGGAGGTCGGTTCGTCCATGATGAGGATGCGCGCATCATGGGCGAGCGCCTTGGCGATCTCCACCACCTGTTGCTGGCCGACCGCGAGCCCCCCAACCTTGGCGCGGGGATCGATGCGTTCATCGAGGCGGGCGAGGATCTCGGCGGCGCGCGCACGGTGGCGCCGGTCGTCGAGCAGGCCGGCGCGATGATGCTCGCGCCCGGCGAAGATATTGTCCGCAACCGAGAGGGAAGGAAAGAGGCTGAGCTCCTGGTGGATGATGGCGACCCCGTGCTGGCGCGCATCGCGCGGGGAACGGAACCGTACCGGATGGCCGCCGCACATGACGTGGCCGGAATCGGGCTGGGTCTCACCAGCGAGAATACGCATCAGGGTCGATTTGCCGGCGCCATTTTCACCGAGCAGGACATTCACCTGGCCCGCATAGGCCTGGAAACCCACGTGATCGAGCGCGAGGACGGGGCCATAGGCCTTGGTGATGTCCACTGCCTCGATCGCGACGCGCCTAGGAATGGATCCGGACGAGACGGGCTCGGGATTCCCTGCCCTGCCCGCTCCTTCCCCGTGAGCGCCGCGATCGAGCACGATGGTCCTGGTTATGGTTTTATTTCATTAGCGTGCAGGGCAGAAGCTCAACCTTGCCCTGATCGTATTTCTGCCCGGTGAGCACGATGTTGAGTGTCTTCACGGCGACCGTGCCGATATCCGCGACCGGCTGGGCGGCTGTGGCGCGGAAGGCGGAATTGCCGGTCTTGAGGGCGGCCACTGCGTCCGCCCCGCCATCGATGCCGACGACGGTCATGTTCTTGCCGCCCTGGGCCTTGATCGCCGCGGCAGCTCCGAGGCCGATCGAATCATTGCCGGTGATGAAGCCGAGAATGTCCGGATGAGCTTGCAGGATGCTGCCGGCGAGTTCGAACCCGCGGGTGCGGTCATAGGGCGCGGATTGCTGGGCGACCATCTTGAGCCCCGTCTTATCGAGGACCGAGTGGTAGCCGGCCGAGCGCGTGGCGGCCATGGCATCATGCGGCGGGCCCGCGATCTCGGCATAGGTTCCCTTGGTGCCAGCATCGGCCACAAAGGCCTGGGCGGCGAGCGCGCCGCATTGGAAATTGTTGGACTCGACCGAATAATTCGCGATCTGCGGCTGGGTCAGCACCCGGTCCATGTTGATGACGGGAATTCCCGCAGCACGCACTTTTTGGACCGCGACCGCCGAGGCGGCGGGATCCGCGACGTTCCAGACCGCGCCGACAACCTTCTCGGCGATGATTTCTTCAGCGTCGTTCAGTTCCTTGGCGGTGTTGAAGTCATGTGTAAGCACAATTGCGTTGTAGCCGAGCGCCTTGGCCGCGGCGACCGCCGCCTGGGATTCGGTTTGCAGGACCGTGATCTGCAAGGTGGGCACGATCACCGCGATTGTTCCCTTGCCAGCGGCATGCGCGGGGACCACCCCGCCAAGCAGAACAGCGGCGAGCAGGCTGGCGGGGGCAGCTTTCCAGAAGGACCGGCTGGGCCGGGATGGATTTCTCATTCATTTCCTCCCCTTGGCGCCGGCCGGAGTCGTCCCCCGGCGGCACGGTTTCGATCGCCGGCTTCATTCACGGGGCCCGAATGGCGCCGGAAACCGGGATTGGGAGCGAGCCTATGAGCAGCTTTGTGCCATGTCAATCAAGTCAGGTCAAAGTTGGTCATGTTCGTGAACCGGATTGGTTTAGCGATGCAGGATAAGAAACTAAACTATGATAAGATTATAATTACTTATTTATAAAATATTTTCTTCAATTGTCAGCGAGGCGCTTGCGCGGGGAATCAAGCAACGCTAGCATCCTGATGTGCCAGATATGTTCAGAATCTGTCACGCACGCCGACTTTTTTCTTCCGTAAACTATATATTTAAAGGATCGACAGGACGAAACGTGATGAGTGCAGGCACGTCTTCTGCCGGCCCATGTTCATGTTGAGGGGGACGTGATGGCGTCGGCGAGCCTTATTCCTGCGGCGCGGCGGGCCCGAACGCTCGAGCTTTTGCGGAAGGAAGGCGCGATTTCGATTCAGCGGCTGGCCGACGAGATCGGCATTTCCATCTCCACCGCCCGCCGCGATGTCGATTTCCTGACCGCCGCCGGCTATCTGGAGCGGGCCCATGGCGGCGCCCTGCTCCGCGAGCGTTCGCGCACAACCTTTGAGCCAGCCTCCGACATCACCCATCAGGTGGCCAGGGCGGCCAAGATCGCGATCGGCCGCCATGCCGCCAGCCTGATCGAGGACGGACAGAGCGTGATCCTTGATTCCAGCTCCACGGTTCTCGAGGCGGCGCATGCCCTGGTCGAGCGCGACCTTGCCCTGACCGTCGTGACCAATGATCTGCGCATCGCCATTGCGCTCAGCTCTTCGCCGCGGATTCAGCTCATCGTTCCGGGCGGGCAGGTCCGGCCCGGTTCCTTCACGCTGGTGGGCTCGCCTGCCCTCGATATCGTCCGTTCCCTGCATGCGGACATCGCCCTGATCGGGGTTCACTCGCTCGCCAACCAGCGAATCAGCGAGACCTCGCTCGAAGTGGCGGGGATCAAGCGCAGCCTGATCGCCGCCGCCAATCGCACCATTCTTCTTCTCGATTCCTCGAAATTCCAGACCCAGGCCTTTTGCGAGGTCTGTCCGGTGAGCCAGATCTCTCAGGTGATCTGCGACGAAGCCATCCCGGCCAATGATCGCCGTGCGCTCGAGCAGCTCGGCATCACGGTGAGCCTTGTGCCCGCCGAGGCCAGGCCATGATCCGGGTGGCGCAGGGGGCGCTCACCGGTTTCATCGCTGCGATCTTCGAGGCCGCAGGCTCCTCCTCCTTCGAGGCCGAGCGGATCGCGACCCACCTGGTCGAGGCCGATCTTCTCGGCCATGACAGCCATGGCGTGATGCGCGTTCCGATCTACTGCGCATGGCTGGACGCCGGAAAGGTAAGCCCCAACCGGCGGGCGCGGCTGATTTTCGATCGCGGCCCCATGCTCGGCTTCGATGGCGATTTCGGCTTCGGCCAAGTGATTGGCCATGACGCGATGGAAGCCGCCGCCGCGCGCGCGCGCGAGACGGGCGTTGCCGTGGTCGCGGTGCGCAATTCCGGCCATCTTGGCCGCATCGGAGCCTATGCCGAGCAGCTCGCCCGCGCCGGGATGGTCTCGCTTCATTTCGTCAATAGCT
>DASZQO010000333.1:0-1949 GCA_035549615.1 Acetobacteraceae bacterium | reverse complement strand
GATCAGCATGAAGCCTGCGAACACCTCCCAGAGCACGTGCCCCGCGACGATGTTCGCGAAAAGTCGGATGGAGAGGGAAACCGGCCGCGAAAGGAAGGTCAGGATCTCGATCGGCACCAGCACCGGGGCCAGCAGCTTGGGCGCGCCGGCGGGCATGAAATAGCTGAAGAAGTGCAGCTTGTGCTTGACCAGGCCGACGATGATGGAAAGCCCGAAGACGATCACTGCGAGCCCGGCAGTCACCGCGATATGGCTCGTAAAGGCGAAGAAGTAGGGAAAGAGGCCGACCAGGTTGCCGAAGAGAATGAAGAAGAAGAGCGTGAAGACGAAGGGGAAGAAGGATTGCCATCCCTCGCCGATAATGTCCTGGCAGAGCCGCGCGACGAACTCATATCCCATTTCGGCGGCTGCCTGCGTCCGCCCAGGAATGAGCGCCCGCGCCCGCATGCCATAGCCGAAGAGCGCCAGCACCAGCGCCGCTGTCAGCAGCATCGCCAAATTTGCGTTGGTGAAATTCACCGCGGCGCCGATTGGCCCGAGGCTCGTCGCCAGCCGGAACTGGCCCAGTGCGTCGATCGAGGGTCCTGCCGCCACCCGTGCCCGTCTCCTCACCTGCGCGCCCAAACGGGGCCGCTCACACCTCTTTCCCGCCCCCCTCTCCCTGGCCGGGACGGGATCCGCCTTCGTGTCGCGGCCTGAACAGGCGCCACACATTCAGAACGCCCGCCGCCGCGCCAAGCACGACGAAGAGCATGAGCAGCCACGGCGTCGTCCCGAGCCAGTGATCGAGTGACCATCCGATGGCCACCGCCACCAGCATGGCGGCGACAAGTTCGCCCGCCACCCGGAATCCCATCGCGAGCGGTCTTTCCGCCCAGCCGAGGCCGCCCGCTTTCTCCGGCGGTGCGGCTTCGAGCCCGGACTTCACCCGGGCAGCACGAAGCCGCTCCTCGAAGGAGGGGTCCGGTCCGGCCGGTGGTTCGGCCATGGGCTCTCCTCCGCTCCGTCGCGCCTTGGCGGAAAGCGCCGGCTTGGTAACGACGGCCTCTCCGGGTGTCAAGGATGCGCGGCCCGGGCGGAATGACCGCCCCGGGGGTCTGCCTGGGCTCTCTATTCGGCGGCCAGCCGCGGGGGATCGGCCATCTCGCGGGCGGCGGCGAGATCGACCGAAATGAGCCGGGAGATGCCGCGCTCCTGCATCGTGACGCCGTAGAGCCGGTCCATCCGCGCCATGGTCAGGGGATGGTGGGTCGCGATCATGATTCTCGTGCCACACTCCCGAACCACGTCCTCGACGAGGCGGCAGAAGCGCCCGACATTCACGTCGTCGAGCGGCGCATCCACTTCGTCGAGCACCGCGATTGGAGCGGGATTGCAGCGGAACACCGCGAAAATCAGCGAAAGCGCGATCAGCGCCTGCTCGCCGCCCGAAAGAAGGGAAAGCTGGGCAAGCTTCTTGCCCGGCGGCTGGGCATAGATCTCGAGCCCGGCGGCGAGCGGATCCTCCGAGCCGACCAGCGCGAGATGCGCGCGCCCGCCGCCGAACATGCGCGCGAAGAGCGCCTGGAAATGCCGGTCAACCTCGGTGAACATCGCCGAAAGGCGCGCCCGCCCCTCGCGGTTGATATGGCCGACCGAGCCGCGCAGCTTGGCGATCGCGCTCGCCAGCTCCTCGCTCTCGCGAACGATGCCGCCGATCCGCTCTTCCACCTCGGCGGCTTCGATTTCGGCACGCAGATTGACCGGGCCCATCGCCTCGCGCTCGCGGAGCAGGCGCTCAAGGCGCCGCCGTGCCGCCTCCTCTGCCTCCGGACGGTCTGCGCGCTCGCCAAGCTCGGGAAGCGTGGCGGAGGCGCCGAGACGCTCGCGAATGCGCGCATCAACGGCCTCGAGCGCCGCCTCCTTCTGGGCGAGCAAAGCCTCGCCACGAACGCACTGCTCGCGGGCAG
>DASZQO010000332.1:0-2406 GCA_035549615.1 Acetobacteraceae bacterium | reverse complement strand
GACCGCGCTCTTCGTCGCCATGTACGGCAAGGAGGGCGGCATCATCGCGATCGCTGATCCGATCAAGGAAGGGGCGGCGGCGGCGCTTGCCGCGCTGCGGGCGGCGGGGATGCGCATCGTCATGGCGACGGGCGACCATCGCAGTACGGCGGAGGCGGTGGCACGGCCGCTCGGCATCACCGAGATCGAGGCGGGCGTGGCGCCCGAGCGGAAGCAGGAGGTGGTGCAGCGCCTGCGCGCGGAGGGGCGCGTGGTGGCGATGGCGGGGGATGGAGTGAATGATGCGCCGGCGCTGGCTGCCGCCGATATCGGGATCGCCATGGGCAGCGGGACGGATGTCGCGATGGAGACGGCGGGGATCACGCTCGTCAGAGGTGATCTCTCCGGCATCGTGCGGGCGCGGCATCTAAGCCGCGCGACGATGCGCAATATCCGCCAGAATCTCTTCTTCGCCTTCTTTTACAATGCGATCGGCGTGCCGGTGGCGGGCGGCGTGCTCTATCCCGCGACCGGGCTTCTGCTGAGCCCGATCATTTCGTCACTGGCGATGTCGCTGAGTTCGGTCTCGGTGGTGACGAACGCGCTCCGGCTGCGGCGGTTCAGGCGCGATCCGAACGAGGGGTGAGGCGGATATCCGCCTCGCGATCCGGCAGCGGAATATTCACGAAGAGAGGGATCACCTTTCCCTATCCGCGGGCGAGACGCCCTGATATCGAGACAATTTCGAATCGTTTGCGTATCGCGACCCTATTCTGTGCGATGATCATTTGTCAGAGTTCGGCTGGTTGCGGCGAAATATGATGCGGGTGGGGACGGGCGGAGCGGGACTGAATGAAGGAGCCGGGACGGGACATCCCCAGATGAGGATGCCCAGATGAGGATCCTGGGTGTCCATCCAGGCCCGCTGATGTACACGCGGGTGTTTCTGCGCCTCGAGCCCCTGGGTCTCGAGCTTGCCGCCGCCGCCGCTCTGCGCGCAGGGCATGAGGTGCGCCTGCTCGATCTGCAGGTGGAGACACACGCGCACTATCACCGTATGGTGGAACGTTGGCGGCCCGAGATCATCGCATTTTCGTGCAACTATCTCGCCAATGTGCCCGAGATCATCGATCTGGCGAAGGCGACCAAGCAGCGCCATCCCGAATGCGTCATCGTGGTCGGGGGACATAGCGCATCGTTCATCGCCCGTTCGCTGCTTGCCCATGGTGACGGCGCGATCGATTGCGTGCTGAAGGGCGAAGGAGAGGCGGCATTGCCGCTCCTGCTTTCGGCCGTGCGCGAAGGGCATTCGCTCGCGGCGGTGCCGGGCGCGATGACGGCGGATGAGGAGGGGCCGCGGCCGGTTTTCGTTGACGATCTCGATGCGCTGATGCCGGCGCGGCACCTTCTGCGGCATCGGCGGCGCTATTTCATCGGCACCCTGGACCCGGCCGCGTCCATCGAGTTTTCCCGCGGATGTCCCTGGGACTGTTCCTTCTGCAGCGCCTGGACCTTCTATAATCGCAGCTATCGTCTCAGATCTCCGGAACGGATCGCCGACGAGCTTGCGGCGATCCGCGAGCCGGGGGTCTTCATCGTCGATGATGTCGCCTTCGTGCGCGCCGAGCACGGCATGGCGATTGCGGAGGCGATCGCGCGGCGCGGAATCCGCAAGCAGTATTACCTGGAAACGCGCGGGGATGTTCTGCTTCGCCACAAGGAAGTGTTTCGCGCCTGGCGGCGGCTCGGCCTCAAGATGATGTTCCTCGGCCTCGAGGCCATCGACGAGGAAGGCTTGAAGAAATTCCGCAAGCGGGTGCCGCTCTCGACCAATTTCGAGGCTTTGGACTATGCGCGCTCGCTCGGCATCAACATCGCCATCAACATCATTGCCGATCCGGACTGGGATCATGCCCGGTTCGAGGCCGTGCGCCAATGGTGCCTCGAGATTCCGGACGTGGTGAATATCAGCGTCAACACGCCCTATCCCGGCACTGAGACCTGGGTCACCGAGTCACGCAAGCTGATATCCTACGATTACCGGCTGTTCGACATCCAGCATTGCGTGCTGCCGACCAAGCTGCCGCTGGCGGAGTTCTATCGCGAGCTTGCGGAAACGCAGCACGTGCTGCATCGCAAGCATCTCGGCTGGCACACGCTGAGGGACGCAGGCGGGGAGTTCCTCCGCCTCGCCATGCGCGGACAGACCAACTTCATCCGCAGCATGTTCCATTTCCATAGCGTCTATGATCCGAAGGCGCTGCTGGCCGATCACGCCAGGCCCGTCGCTTACGAGATTCCGCGCCCGCCGCCCGCCGAGCAGAAGCCGGACCGGTCGCTTCTCTATGTGCATGCCCCGAAGCCGCTCCAGAAATCCCATGTGAGGACGATGGCCGCGGACTGAGCGATCAGGGTTTCGGCGGGATC
>DASZQO010000331.1:0-6317 GCA_035549615.1 Acetobacteraceae bacterium | reverse complement strand
CATCTCCCCCTCTCCTCGCAGGTGCCGTTACGCCAGGGAATGCGATGCCGATGAAGGTGTACACGGCGCCCGCCAGCATCGGCGCCGGGCGTTCAATTCGGTCAACCAGGTCGCTCCGGCGTGCGTGTCACAGGGGCGATTCCGAATTGCGGCCAAACCTCCTGGAAAGGAATATAGTCATTGGAAATCAATCCCTTAGAAGATTGGCTCGACATGCTTACAATCGGCAGGGCTTCGGTTCAAGCCAGGTCATCGGCACCATTTCGAATCCATATTTTAAAAGGCGATCAGCTCCTCGCAAAGACGCCGTTTTTCGTTCGGGGCTTCCTGGGGCTTCGGGCTCAGCGCGACAGGAACGGCCGGACGGTTCGCCGCGGTCAGCCGTCACGCCCCGAAAAAATATTAATCTTCCCGTCTATTTTCCCTTCATGAGCGCAAGATCTTATTTCCTTCATGGAAGAGCTCGATAGTTGGCGCCTCGCTTGTATTCTGCTCGAAGTTTACGGTTTTGCCGCCATTGACCATGCCGCCGAGAGGCTTCGCGAACTCTCGGCCAAGGGTGATTCTGCGGGTTTCGCAACCTGGTCACGGGTCCTGGCATTGCTCAATCAGATGCAGCCGTCGGGGCCGCCGCCGAGGAAGGCGCCGAATTGAGCAAGCCATTGCCTTCCGGTCACCGCTTCACGAAAACGTTATATCCAGCTTCTTCATATGGGTTCTTCCTTGCCTATTTGTTTCGAACCAAAGTGATAGGGTTGCTGTCCTGAATCGAAATGAGTACGTTTTCAAAACTAAAAACAAGCCCGGCAAAAGGGGCTCATCGCCGCGGGCCGAAGGCGTCGCATCGAACGTCACAATGATCCACTTCACCATGATCGGCGGCCTCTGAACCACTTCAGCAGTCCGGCGATCGCCACCGTGCCGCGAAATCATATTGTTATAAAAACAATTTCGATGCGCGGCGCTTGCAGAAAATCGGTCAGGCCAGGGGCAATCGTTTCATCCTTTTTCCGCTCGTGCGGAAGGATCACTGTCATGCGCGTCCACGCTTTCTTCTTCGGCGTCCTGCCCGCCCTCGGGGCGCTGCTCTCTGCCGCCGGTGTCACGCAAGCCGCCGGTTATTGCGTGCGCCCGGGATACCCTTATGGCTGTGTGGCCGCGCCCGCTGATCGCGCGGGCCCCGGCGTGGGCGCCCCTGGCTACGGCGTGACGCCGGGTGTCGGTCTGGGCGCCCCGGGCGCCGGCGTGACACCAGGGCCCGGCGTGGGGGCGCCCGGCTATGGCGTCGCTCCGGGGGGGTGGCGCGCCGGGCACGCTTTACGCCTCCCCGAATGCCGGCGGGCCGGTGAACCGCGCCGGGGTACGATAGCTTGTGCGATAGCTTGTGCGATAGCTTGTGCGATAGCTTGGTGGCGGCGTTACACCGCCCGATCCGGCCTCGCCCCTCGGCTGCCTGGGATCTGAGTGAGGCTCGTGGCTGGGGCCAGCTGCTGATGCGCCGGGGCTTCGTCACAAGGAGCGGCAGCACAGCGGTGATTGATCGGGGGCGGCGCGAAGCCGATATGGTCGCTGTCATCCAGCACATCGGCACGCCGCATCCCCATGAAAAAAATCGGCTTCCTCTCGTTTGGACATTGGACGCCCTCGCCGCAGTCTGAGACTCGCTCAGCAGCCGACGCGCTCCTGCAATCCATTGATCTGGCCGTCGCGGCCGAGCAGCTGGGCGCGGACGGAGCGTTTTTCCGCGTCCATCACTTCGCCCGCCAGCTCGCTTCGCCCTTCCCGCTCCTGGCGGCCGTCGGCGTGAAGACCAGCCGCATCGAAATCGGCACGGCGGTGATCGACATGCGCTATGAGAACCCGCTCTATATGGCCGAGGATGCGGGTGCGGCCGATCTCATTGCCGGCGGGCGCCTGCAACTGGGGATCAGCCGGGGCTCGCCGGAGCAGGTGATCGACGGGTGGCGCTATTTCGGCTATCGCCCACCTGAAGGCGAAACTGATGCCGACATGGGAAGGCACCACGCCGAGGTTCTGCTCGAGGTGCTGCGCGGCAAGGGGTTCGCGCAGCCAAATCCGCGGCCGATGTTTCCAAATCCGCCCGGCCTGCTCCGCCCCGAGCCTTATTCGCCTGGCTTGCGCGAGCGCATCTGGTGGGGCGCCGGCGCCAACGCCACCGCCACTTGGGCGGCAAAGCTCGGGATGAACCTGCAAAGCTCGACTCTCAAGAACGATGAGACCGGAGAGCCTTTTCACGTCCAGCAGGCCGCCCAGATCCGCACCTTCCGCGCCGCCTGGAAGGAGGCCGGCCATGCACGCGAACCGCGGGTCTCGGTCAGCCGCAGCATCTTCGCGCTGGTGGACGATCGCGATCGCGCCTATTTCGGACGCGGGAACCAGGAGGAAGACCAGATCGGCTTCATCGACGAGAATACCCGGGCAATCTTTGGTCGCGGCTATGCCGCCGAACCGGATGTCCTCATCGAGCAGCTAAGGAGGGACGAAGCCATCGCGGAGGCCGACACGCTGCTCCTCACCGTTCCGAACCAGCTCGGCGTCGCCTATAATGCCCATGTCATCGAGGCGATTCTGACCCATGTCGCCCCCGCCCTCGGCTGGCGCGAAAGCTGATCGCGATCAGACGGACTCGGCTGATCGCATGAGCCAGGGCGAACGCGGTCGGCCCTAGAGTGGATTGCGTTTGCTTCCGCTCGCGCATTCCACTCTAGCCATCTGTTTTCTCACGCGATTCAGACCTGGGGTGATTCCACCTCCGGTCATCACGCTCTACAGAATACCATAGCGGGAGTAGACATCCCGCAAGCTTGAGCCCGCGCGCAGTTCCGCAAGCGTAGTGCGTTCGCCTCTCAACTTCTCCCGCCCCAGCCGCAGCACCTCAGCCTCCACCGCCCGGGGGACGACAACGACGCCATCCGCATCGCCGAAAACCAGATCGCCGGGAGAAACAGCCACACCTGCGCATTCTATTGGCACGTCGATCGCCATCACCCGGCCGCGGCCCTTGCTGTCGAGCGGCGCGATGCCGCCGTGAAAGACTGGAAACCCCATGGCGCGTATCGCGGTGATGTCCCGCACGCAGCCATCCATCACCGCGCCCGCCGCGCCGCGGACCTGTGCCGCTGTTGAAAGCAGCTCCCCCCAGGGCGCTATCCGTTTCGGATTGCTGCAAGCAAAAACCGGAATTTCGCCTGGCCGCAAACTGTCCACCAGTTCCATTTCAAGCTCATACGGGTTAATGCCCGGCTCCACATGGAAGACCTCCAGGAAAGCAGCGGTGCGGGCGCGGCCGACCATCCTGCGGCTGTCATCCAGCGGACGCATATGGGAAGGCATGGCCTGCCGCATCCGTCCCACCGCATCCAGGCAGTCGGAAATCAATGCGGTGAAGAAATTCTGTCGCAGCTCCGCGAAGTCGCTCATCTCTGTCATGACGCCTTCCTCGCCGGTTTCTTCACCGTGCGTGCGGGTTGGTGAGTACGCGCCGCCTGCTTCGCGGCCCGCGCCGAGAGGGCTTCCGCGACGTCGCGCTCCGAGTCATCCACCAGCCGCAGCATGGCGGCGGCGGCGGCGGTGGCATCCTGGCGCGCGATGGCTTCCATCACGCTCTTGTGCAGCGGGAGAGATTGCTGCTGGCCGCGCGGCGCGTCGAGCGCCATGCGCAGCGTGATGTCAAGGGCGGCCGTCACCATGTCGGCGAGCGAGCGGAAGAGAGAATTGCCAACTGCGGTGGCGATGATACGATGAAAGCGCACATCGGGGGCGAAAAACTGCTCGGTGTCCTCGCCGGCCGCGACCATCTCCTCATAGGCCTGGCGCAGCTCGCCGAGCTGCTCGGGCGTGATGCGCGTGGCGGCAAGGGAAGCCGCCGCCGGCTCGACCACGCGGCGCAGCTCGAAAAGTTCCTTGGCAAAGATCCGCTGGTCGCCGCCACGACCACGCCAGGCAAGAATATCGGGGTCAAGCTGGTTCCAAGCGGACATCTCCCGCACGCGCCCGCCCGCCCGCGTGCGGATGGTGATAAGATTCTTGCTCACCAGCACGCGCAGCGCCTCGCGCACGACGCTGCGGCTCACCCGCAGGCGCTCGCACCATTCCGCCTCGTTGGGCAAGGCTTCGTTCGGTGCAAAGCGGCCACCAACAATCTCCTGCCCGATGGCCTGCACCACACGGTCGACGAGAGAGCGGGCCCGGATCGGCGGCAGGTTCATTACGTGGCCGCCGCCGCGCGACGATAGAGGGCCATCAGCGGCAGGGAAACGAGCGCGATCACGATCAGCAGAATGATCCCGACCGTGGCGCCCATGCCGAAATCGGTCTGCGAGAAAGCCAGCCGATAGATATAGAATTCCATCGTGGTGGTGCTGAATCCCGGGCCTCCGCCCGTCATCACGAAGATGAGGCTGAAGAGGGCGGTGAAGGCGGCGATCAGGGTGATGATCGTGACAAAGACGACGAACCGGGTCATCAGCGGCAGAATGATGTGGCGGACTGCGCGAAGCAAGCCCGCCCCGTCGATCGTCGCTGCCTCCAGCACATGCGGGTCGATGCCGCCAAGCCCGATGAGAAAGATCAGCGTGTTCGGCCCGATCTGTGACCAGACGAAGGTGAGCGCGATCGGGATGATGGCGGTGTGCACATTGCCGAGGAGATCCATCCGCAGAAAGCCGAGACCGACAGCGCTCAGCAGATGATTGAGGATGCCGTCGGCAGAGAAGAAGCGCAGCCAGACGATGCCGGTCACCACCCAGGAGAGCGTTGCCGGCAGGAAGACCAGCGCTCTCGCCCAGCGCCAGCCGGGCGGCTCGGCGGAGATCAGGAGCGCGATACAGAAAGGAAGCGCGACGGCGAAGGGCACCGAGAGAAGAAGAAGAAAATTGTTGAGAAGAACACTTCCGAAATCAGCGCTGTGCAGAAGAGTCCGGTAATTGCCGAGGCCGTTCCACGTCGCCTCGAGCCCATCCCACTGGGTGAGGCTGTAATATGCCGTCTCGAGGATCGGCGCGATGAGGCAGAGCCCCCAGAGAATGAGCAGCGGGGCAATGAAGAGGCACGCCGCGCGCCGCCGCTCATGCTGAAAGCGGCGGCGCGCGGCATGATGGCGGCGCTCCGCCACCACGCCCATATTGGGCAAGCGCGTCAGTGTTTCTGATCGGCGGGAAGATTGTTCCACGTGTCCTGCATTTTCTGCAGGGCCGCTTGAACGCTCATCTGCCCGGCGAAAGCGGCCGTGAGCACACGCGAGCCGGTATCGACCACCGGCGGCTGAATGACGTTGTCGATCATCGGATAGACCGTGTACCCATCGGACGAGAGGGACAGCAAGCCCGTATAGAGCGGGTTGCTCGCGGGATAGCCCTGGCGTGCCGGCACGAGGCCGGTCTTGGAAAGGATCTTCTGCGCCTCGCCGCTCATCAGGAAGGTCAGGAAGGTGGCGGCATCCTTCTTGTTCTGTGAGGATTTCAGGATCGAGAGGCCATCGCCCGGCATCTCGACAACACCTTTGATCGGGCTGTCCGAATAAGGCAAGGGAAAAGCCCCGAGATCGGAGCCGAGCTTGTCCGATAGCTGCTGCAGATTCCAGTTGCCGTCCACGATCATCGCGGCCTTGCCCTGGCTGAACTTGCCCAGGATATCGGTTGCCGTGAGCACATCGGGATTGGTGCAGCCCTTGGCATGCAGGTCCGCCCATTTCTGGACCTGGGCCACGACAGCGGGTGTGGTCCAGGGAATCTTGCCGTTGGCGAAGCCCTTCCAGGCTTCCACCGGATAGATCCCCGCCATCAGATAGCTGAGGTCATAGAAAGGATAGAATTCCGAGCTCAGCGCCTGGCTGTCGCTGCCATAGAGCATCGGCGTGATGCCGGCCGCGCGCAGCTTGGTGCAGGCGGTCGCCAGCTCGGACCAGCTGCGCGGCGGTCCGTCGAGCCCGGCCTTGCTCAGCAGCGCCTTGTTATAGAAGCCGATATAGAATTGATCCTCGAGCGGCAGCACATAGAGCTTTTTCGTCGGGTCGAAATCCTCGGACGCCCAGGCCAGCCCCTTCATCTGCGAAAGCGGCTGGGCCGGCAGCAGCGGGCGCAGATCCGCGAGCAGATTGGCGTATTTGAGATCGAAGAGACCGGTCCACATCACCGCCAGATCCGGCGCCTTGTGGGAGATCACGGCGGCCGTCAGCAACGCGAAATAATTGTCCGCGGGCTGGCTCACCACATTCACGGTGATGAAGGGATCCGCCTTCTCGAAGGCGGCGACAACGGCGGTGAGCGCCGTCGCATTCACCTCTGTTCCGTAATTAT
>DASZQO010000330.1:0-11214 GCA_035549615.1 Acetobacteraceae bacterium | reverse complement strand
CATGACTGATCTCGACGCCAGTCTCGCGCAGAAGCTGGTTCATGAAGAGCCCGCCGCTCATGCCGATCCGGCGATGAATGCGCCAGACGGAGAGGCCGATCCCCTCGGCATCGAGCGCCTCCTTCCAGGCGAGAACATGCTGATAGACGCTATCGACGAGCGTGCCGTCGAGATCGAAGAGAAAGACGGGTGCGATGCGCATGAGGGCCCTCCCTGGACGCCCTTCTATATCAGGGCCCGGGCCGGTCAGCCCTCCTTGAGCAGTGTCATCTTGGCGAGCGGTATCACCATCCGCTCCGGTGCCGCTTCCATGCGCCGCGCCACACTGCTCTCCATCCGCGCGATGAAAGTGGAGGCGCGCGGATCACCGTGGCCGCCATCCAGCTCGGCCGCCAGCGTCGGGCCGACCGCCGGGCCGCAGCTCGCTTCGAACAGCGAGGCGAAATCGTTGCCGGGCTGGTCCGTCTGGATGATCGAGATCGCTCGCTCAGCCCCCCAGCCGCCTGCGCCAGAAGCAGCACAGCCGGCGAAAGCCCGGCCGCCTGAACGCGCGATCCGTCAGGATGGGCGCTGTCCTCCGGCTGCGGGCAGCCACACGCGAAAAGTGCTGCCGCTACCCTCGACACTCTCGATCGTCAATTGGCCGCGATGGCGATTGACGATGTGCTTGACGATCGCAAGCCCCAATCCGGTGCCCCCGATGGACCGCGAGCGGCCCTTGTCCACGCGGTAGAATCGTTCGGTCAGGCGCGGCAGATGCTGGCGCGGAATGCCCGGCCCGTCATCCGTTACGGCGAAGCTCGCACCCATGCCCTGCGCTTCAGCCGCCAGCCGGACGGTGCCGTTCTCGCGCCCGTATTTCACGGCATTGTCGAGAAGATTCTGCACCACCTGAGCGAGCTGGTCGGCATCGGCGATGACGGGCGGAAGCTCGGGCGCGATCGCGAGATGAAGCTGCATATGGCGTTCGGCGAGCCGTGGCTCGAATCCTGCGGCGATGCGCGGCAGCAGGCTCGAAAGATCAACGGCGCCGGCAGGCGGCTGATGCTCGACGAGCTCGATGCGCGAAAGCGATAGAAGATCATCGATCAATCGCTGCATACGCGCCGCCTCTCCGGCCATGATACTGAGGAAGCGGCGCTGGGCCGGCGGATCATCGGCGGCCGGGCCGCGCAGCGTGTCAATGAAGCCGATCAGGCTTGCCAGTGGCGTGCGCAGCTCATGACTGGCATTGGCGACGAAATCTGCGCGCATGCGCTCGATCGCGTGTTCGCGCGTGCGGTCCGAGAGGACGAGCACGATACGGTCGGCGCGATGCTCCTCACGATAATCCCCCGGGGGGCGGACGGGGTGCTGGGCCATGAGCGGCAGGACGCTCGCGTGCACCGTCCGTTCCACCGGCACCGGAATGGTCACATCGGCGGTCTCGGCCGCACCCGAAGCAAGCGCCCGGCCGATCGCGCCGCGCAGTTCGGGATGGCGGAGTACAGCCGGGATCTCGGCGCCGAAGGCGGCGCGGGCGGCCGCGTTTGCGCGAATCACGCTCTGTGCCGCATCAAGGATCAGGAGCGCATCAGGCAGACGCTCGACAATTGCCTCATCGCTGCTGCGCCGTTCGGCGAGCCGGGCGGCTTCGGCGGCACCGCGGCGGGCAAGATGGGCGAGCCCCGCCGTGATCGGCTTGAAAAAGGGAAGAAACGGCTCGGGTTCGCCCGGACGGAGAGAGGCGCCGGTGCCCAGCCGGTCGAGGATTGCGGCAAGGCGGTCGAGGTCGGCCTGAACGAGCCAGGATGCAATGCCGGCGAAGAGGACCAGCAGAGCGGCGGCGGCGAAGAAGGGAACGAGGGCGAGGTTCCCTGTCAGCGCCAGCGCCGCGAGAATCGCGAGCGGAGGGCCGCCGAAACAGAGCGCGAGCCACACCGTACCACCTTGCTCAGAGCAGATCCGGCTTGAGCGGAATCACAAAACGATCCGCAAGCCGGGGAATCGGCTCTGCAGAACAACCGAGCCCAAGCGCATGTCTGGCTTGCCTGATCACGCTTCAGGTCCCGATTCCAGCGAGAGTGGCCGGCGCCGGATCGAGTACCGTCGCCTCCCCGCCCGGGTTGATCACGAAGACCGCGAGCCCGCGGATGACCCGGCCATCCGGGCGCAGCGCCAGCAGGCCATCGGCACCGCTGAAGCCAGAGGGATTGGTGAGCGCGCTCACGGAGTAGCCCGGCCCTTGCGCAAGCGCGCGGGCGAGCGCCGCGGCATCGAAGGCAAGGTCGGCGAGTGCCGGCGGAGGGCTGCCATATTTGGCGGCATAGGCATCTGCGAATTGCTGGCGGGAGGATGGGTCGGGCGCCGCATACCATGCCGCGCCCAGCGGCGCGCCCCGGCGCGCGGCCGGATCCTGCCAAAGGATCGGCCCGACGATCTGCACCGGGCCGGGATTGACATCGTAATAGGGAAGGAAGGCCCCAATCTCCTGCAAGTCGGTGCCGGTGGCGGCGAGGAGAAGCGCATCGAACGGCGGCGGTGGGATCGGTTCACGCATCAGCTCGGCCATGCGCGCGCGGCCCGCCGCGTTGTCGAGCGCGCGCGCCGCGCGAATCTGCGCATCGATCGGCCCGCGGCGGTCGGCATAGTCCGAGACCGCCCGAACGGCGTCATTGATCGAGCCGATCCCTTCCGAATAGGTCTGGATGAGGGGCGGCGGATCCCCGGCGGTGGAGGCTGTCGATTGCAGGGCCGCCTGCATGGCGGCTCCGAAATCATTCTCCGGCAGCAGCGCGGCGAGCCGTGTCTTGCCGCGGGATTGCAGCGCCGCGACAAGGCGCCCCACCTGCTGGGCGGGAGTGATGCCAAGCACCCAGACGCCCGGGCGCGCCTGCGATTCGTCGTTGGTGAAGGCGAGCATCGGGATGTTCGCCTTGAGGGCAACGGGGGCGGCAGCGGCCGTTTCTCCAGAGGTGAGCGGACCGAGGATGATGCCGGCCCCGTAGCTTACCGCCTCATTTGCCGCCGTGACTGCGCCCGCTGGCGTGCCGCCCGTATCGAACGCCTTGTAGGGTGGCGAACCGGGCGTATCGAGCACGATCTCCGCCGCCTGCAGCATCGATTGGCCGATAGGCGCGAGCGGGCCGCTGAGCGGCAGAAGGATGGACACCTTGCGACTCTCCGGCGCAATGGAGCTGCCGCCGCCCGAATAGAGACCGGTCGGCTGGCCGGATGTGCCGGGGGTGTAGAAGCCGGTTGGCGCGCAGGCGGAGAGCCCGAGAGCGGAAAGCAGGACCAGCAATGTGCGACGAATCATGCGTCTCATCCTCCAGACCGCCAGACGCGAGCGTACCGGCCGGTCTTGTGCTGGTTTCCACGCCGATCGGCAACCTCGGCGATATGGCCGCGCGCGGAATCTCGGCGCTGAAGGCCGCCGACCTCGTGCTCTGTGAAGATACACGCGTGACCCGGCGGCTCATGGGCGCGTTCGGGATCAGTGCCCGGCTTTCGGCGCTGCATGAGTATAACGAAGAACAGCGGATTCCGGAGGTGCTGGCCGCGCTCGCCCGGGGCTTGCGCGTGGCGCTGGTTTCGGATGCGGGCACGCCCGTCCTCTCCGACCCCGGCTTCCGGCTGGTGCGGGCGGCGGTGGCCGCCGGACTGCCCGTCTCCGCGGTGCCGGGGCCGAGTGCCGCTATCGTGGCGCTCACGATCTCCGGCCTGCCGCCGTCCCCGTTTCTCTTCCTCGGCTTCCCGCCTGCGCGCAGCGGGCCACGGCGCAGTTCCTTCGCGCGGATCGCCGGGCTTGAGCGGGCGGGGCTGCGGGCGACGCTCGTCTGGCATGAGGCGCCGCACCGGCTCGCGGCAACACTCGGCGACCTCGCAAGCATCTTCGGCACGCGCGAAGCGGCCGTCGCGCGGGAACTCACCAAGCGGTTCGAGGAAGTGCGGCGGAGTGGGCTTGCCGAGCTCGCGGAGCATTATCGCCACCAGCCGGCCCGAGGGGAGATCACGCTGGTGGTCGGGCCGGCGCCAGACGAGAGGGAGATCCCGCCCCCGGAAATCGAAACACGGCTCAAGGCACTGCTTACAAGCGGAATGAGCTTCAAGGAGGCGGTGGCGAGCGTGGCCCAGGAGACCGGCGCCGCGCGGCGGGAGGTCTATGCCCGCGCGCTCGCCCTGAAGGGTCCATGACGGACGGCGCACCCAAGAAAGGGCACCCCGCGCGCACGGAAACGGCGGTCGGACTGCTCGCCCTCGGCGCGGGGGCCATGGATGCGCTGAGCTTCGTGGCCCTCGGGCAGGTCTTCACCTCGGCAATGACCGGCAATGCGGTGCTGCTCGGGGTCGCGATCGGCCAGGGGCGAAGCGCGGCGGCCGCCCGCTCTCTGGCGGCACTTCTGGGCTTCGTTGCCGGCGTGGCGATCGCCTCCCGGCCCTTGCTTCGAGTGCCACGCGGTACCTGGTCGCGTGGGACGGCCCTGGGCTTCACGATCGAGGCGGGATTGCTCGCCCTGTTTGTCTTGCTCCTCATCGCCATGGGACGGGCGGGCAATGTACTGCCCTTCGTCCTGATCCCGCTCGCAGCAGGAGGAATGGGCGCCCAGAGCGTGCTTGCGCGGCACTTCAATCTGCCCGGCATCATCACGACCGTCTTCACCGGGACATTGGTCGATATCGTATCCACGCTTGCCGGCCTTGACTCCCGGCCGGGCGAAACAGGGCTCATACCCTATCGCACGGCGCGGGAGATCGCGGCCTTCGCTCTCTACACGACCGGAGCCGCCGTCGGCGGTGGTCTCACCCTGCTCGGCGCCTGGGTTGCAGCCCTGGTGCCGCTCGCCGCGGTGCTCGGCACGCTCGCGATCCGGCCGGCTTACCAGAGCTGATCGCGATCCGGCGGACTCGGCTGATCGCGTGAAGAGGCTCGCAAAAACAAACGGAGAGCGCGCTTTGCATGAGCCAGGGCGAACACAAATGGCGCTCGGAAGCGTTCTGCACTTCGATGAACATCAGAAAGAGAGAGGCTTCTTTTTCGGAACAAAAAGAAGCAGAAAAGAGCTTTTCTCCGTTTCCCGGACCTGGCACCGACTCTGGGCGATGCCGACTCTGGGCGATGCCGGCTCTGGGCGATGCCGGCTCTGGGCGATGAATGAAAGGGTGAAAGTTCATTGGTTCTTTCTTTCAAGAAAGAACGACTTCCTTTCTTCGCTTGCCGCATTTGCTTGCCGCACAAAGCTTGGGGAAAAGTTCATAACACCTCCTGGACATGGGCTTTGAGCCGGTTGTCCTTCCGGCCCCTGCGCGCGGCGCTGACGGCCCTTTCGCAGGGGCGATGACGCTGATCGCGACGATGAAGGCGGGGCTAAGGGCCGTCAGCGGAAAATTCGGGAGGACGAAGACAATGGAAGGCGTGATCAGCCTCACCATGCGCGCGCTTCCCGCCCGTTCCGGGATGCAAATGCCAAGCTTGCGGATCTAGCATGATGGGCCGAGCGAGCGAGGAGCCCATGGGAGAGTCCGAACCGAACGAAGTGGCGAAGCTGACCGCGGACCGTCTCTATCGCCCCGCCGATCTTTCCGGGCTTGCCTTTACGACCACGGAAGATCTGGAGCCGCAGCCGGACCTTCTCGGCCAGGAGCGCGCCAGCGAGGCGATCCGCTTCGCGACCGGGATCGGCGAACGGGGCTTCAACCTTTTCGCGATCGGCGCGAGTGCGGCGCAGGTGCGCGAGGCGGTCGGCGGGATGCTGCGCGCGCTGACCGCGTTCAAGCCCTGCCCGCCCGACTGGGTCTATGTGAACAATTTCGCGACCCCCAACCGGCCCCTGGCGATCTCGATGCCTCCGGGGCGCGGGCCGGAATTCCAGTCGGCCATGCGCCGTCTCGCCGAAGACTTGCGCAGCGCGCTGCCCGCCGTGTTCGAGGGAGAGGATTATCAGGCACGGCGGAGCGCGATCGAGACTCAGTTCCGCTCGCGGGGCGAACGGGCCTTTCAGGCGCTCGGCGAAAAGGCGGCCGCGAAGGAGACCGCGATCCTCCGCACCCCCGCCGGCTTCGCGGTGGCTCCCGCACGCGGTGGCAAGGTGGTGCCAGCGGAGGAATTCAATACCTGGCCCGAGGAGCAGCGCCGCGCCGCGCAAGCTTCCGTGCAGGAGATCGAACACGAGCTCGAACAGACCTTGCGTGGGATTCCCCGCATCGAGAAGGAGCGGCGTGACGCGGTGCGCGCGCTCGATCGCGAGGTGGCGTCGTTCGCGATCGGCCAGCTCATCGAGGAAGTGCACGCGCATTTCGCCGATCTTCCGAAGATCGCCGCCCATCTCGAGGCCGTGCGCGCCGACATTCTCGACAATACCCAGCTTTTCGTCGCCGCTGGCGCAGAGGAGGAGACGCCGCTCGCCTCTCTGCGCACGGCCCTGCTCGACCGCTATCAGGTCAATGTGCTGGTGACTTGCGGGAGCGCGGACGTCCACCGGAACGGGCATGCCCCGGCGGTCGCGGCGCCGGTGGTCGAGGAGCTGCACCCGACGCTCGGCAATCTTGTTGGGAGAACGGAATATCTCTCCCAGCAGGGCGTGCTGGTGACCAATTTCATGCTGATCAAGGCCGGCGCGCTGCATCGCGCCAATGGCGGCGCGGTGCTGATCGATGCGCGGAGCCTGCTCTCCGAACCTTTCAGTTGGCCGGCGCTCAAGCGCGCGCTGACCCGGGGTGAGATCCTGATCGAGGATCCTGGTCGTTTCCTCGGCCTCGCGATGACGGCGACGCTCGAGCCGGACCCGATTCCGCTCGATGTCAAGGTCGTCCTCTTCGGCGAACGCGTCCTCTATTATCTTCTGGCATCGCTCGATCCCGACTTCGCCACGCTCTTCAAGGTGCTTGCCGATTTCGAGGACGATACGCCCCGCACCCAGGCGAGCGAAGCGGCGATGGCCCGCCTCATCGGCGGCATCGTCCGCTCGGCCGGCTTTCATCCGTTCGACCGCGGCGCGGTTGCGCGCTTGATCGAGCATGCGGCACGCCTCGCCGACGACCAGGTGAAGCTCACGCTCCTGGTCGAACGCGTGCGCGATGCGATGGCGGAGGCGGACTATCTCGCGCGCGGCGCCGGCCGCGCGGTGGTGACGCGCGCGGATGTGGGCGCTGCGATCCGCCAGCAGATCCGCCGTTCTGCGCGCATCGAGGATCGTAGTCGTGAAATGATCCTGCGCGGCATCGCCCTGGTCGATACCGAAGGCAGGCGGATCGGGCAAGTCAATGGTCTTTCCGTCATGATGATGGGCGGGCACGCCTTCGGCCGCCCCTCGCGCATCACCTGCCGCGTGCGGCCCGGCGGCGGCAAGATCGTGGATATCGAGCGCGAGGTGGCGCTGGGCGGCCCGCTTCATTCGAAGGGCGTTCTGATCCTTTCGGGCTTCCTCGCCGGACGCTATGCGCTCGACCAGCCGATGTCCCTCTATGCGAGCCTCGTCTTCGAGCAATCCTATGGCGGTGTCGACGGGGACAGCGCCTCTTCGGCCGAGCTCTATGCGCTGCTCTCGGCACTGGGCGAGATTCCGCTGCGCCAGGACCTCGCGATCACCGGTTCGGTCAATCAGCATGGAATCGTGCAGGCGATCGGCGGCGTGAACGAGAAGATCGAAGGGTTCTTCGATGTCTGCGCCGCGCGCGGCCTCTCGGGCAGCGAGGGCGTGCTCATTCCGGCTTCGAATGTGCAGCATCTGATGTTGCGGGAGGATGTGGTGGACGCCTGTGCTTCCGGCCGCTTCGCCATCTATCCCATCACCACGATCGATGAGGGAATCGCGCTGCTTGCCGGCCAGCCGGCAGGCGCACGCGGGGCCGACGGCGCCTATCCGGAAGGCAGCGTCAACCGCAGGGTGGAGGAGCGGTTGCGCCAGTTCGCCGAAATCCGCCGCAAGGCCGCGGAAGAAACGGAAGAAAGGGCCAAAGCGTGATGGCCGGAGGTAGGATCACTGGCGGTCTGCGCCGGGCGGCAAAACGAATGACGAGAGCGGGACAAATGAGCGCGAGCGAACGCCTCCCCCTCGAGGGGGCCTGATGATGGCCGGAGAGCCGCAGGACCGGCCGTTGCAATATCGGCGCGTCGTCCTGACGGTGCAGGGCGGCGGCGCGCCGGCGTCCGCCTTCCGGCTTGCGGCTGAGCTTGCCCATTGGCTTGAGCTCGATCTCGAAGGTGTCTTCGTCGAGGACGAAGCCCTGCTCGCCCTGGCCGGCCATTCCTTTGCGCGCGAGTTCAGCCTTCCCGGCCATACCTGGCAGACGCTGAATTCGGCACGGATGATCGAGGATTTCCGCAACACCGCCGATCAGGCCCGGAGTCTCCTTGCGGAGGCGGCTTCCTCACTCGGAATCGCAAGCGGATTCTCCGTCCTGCGAGGGGATCCCGCCATGCTCGCGGCCCGCCTTCCCGCCAGCGACATCCTGGTGGTCGTCGAGGCGGGCGGGGTGCCGGGCCTGGCGCTTCGGTGTGAAGCCGCGATGATGCTGGTGCCACCGCGGCCGCGGACCACGTCGGGCGCCATCGCGGTGGTTGCCGAAGCGCGCAACGGCGCCGGCCTTGCCACTGCGCTGGCGCTCGCGCGTCGCGCCGGCGCGGACCTGCTCCTCATCCTGCCGGGCGATACAGACATTGCGATGCCGACCGAGGGTGACTTCCCATCCGACCGCATTCTCCGCCGCCGCGTCCCGGCGGGCGATACGGTCGCGATTGCCCGCGCCGTGCGGGCCGCCAATGCCCGGCTGCTCGTGATTGCACGCTCGACATTTGCGGACGATCCCGCAGCCGCGGCGTCCTTGCTCGCCGCCGCCTCGGGTGTGCCCGTTCTGATGGTTGCCGGCGCAGCGGAGGAGAAAGGCGGAGCGGAGGAAAAGACAGACACAGGTTAGCATCCATGCCAGTGACCAATGCCGAGATCGCAGCCGAGCTCGAAAAGCTCGCCGATCTGCTTGAGATCGAAGGCGCGAACAATTTCCGGGTGCGGGCCTACCGGCAGGCAGCGCGGCTCGTCGGGTCGCTCGGCCGGAACGTGGCGGAGATGGTGGCAGCAGGCGAAACGCTGGAAGGGCAGCCCGGGATCGGCGCCGATCTTGCCGGCAAGATCGCAACCCTCGCCCGGGGCGAGAAGCTTCCGCTTCTCGCCGAGCTCACCGCAAAAAACCCGGCGGGCATCACCGCCTTGCTCGATCTGCCCGGCCTCGGTCCGAAGCGGGTGCATCAGCTTCGCGAATCACTCGGAATCGATTCGATCGCCAAGCTCAGGGCAGCGGTCTATGCCGGCAAGCTCTCCTCCGTGCCGGGCTTCGGTCCCGGAATCATTGACCGCCTCAAGCAGGCGCTCGCGAAAGGGGCGGGTGCCAAGCCCCGCATGCTGCTCGCGACCGCGGACCAGATCGCAGCGCCACTGCTCGCAACCGTGCGCAAGGCGAAGGGCGTGAGCGCAGCGGAGATCGCGGGAAGCTGCCGGCGTCGGAGGGAAACGGTCGGCGATCTCGATATTGTCATCTGCGCCGCTGATCCGGGGCCGGTGATGGCGGCTTTCACCGGCTATGAGGATGTCAAAGAGGTTCTGGAACAGGGGAGCACACGTGCGAGCATCGTTCTGCGTTCGGATCTGCAGGTCGATCTCCGTGTCGTCGACGCGGAAAGCTACGGCTCGGCGCTCCTTTATTTCACCGGCTCGAAACCGCATAGCATCAAGCTTCGGCAGATCGCGCTCGATCGCAAGCTCAAGCTCAACGAGTATGGGCTCTTCCGCGGCACGCGTCGGGTGGCCGGCAAAACCGAAGAAGAGGTCTACGAAAAGCTCGGCCTGCCGCTCATTCCCCCGGAACTGCGCGAGGCTGAGGGCGAGATCGAGGCCGCGCGGGCCCACCACCTGCCGCGTCTCGTTACGGTTGAGGACATGCGTGGCGACCTGCACAGCCATACCGACGCGACGGACGGCCGCGCGCCCCTCGCCACCATGGCCCAGGCGGCGAAGAGCCGCGGCTATGCCTATTACGCCGTGACCGACCATAGCCGCCGCATGACGATGGCGCACGGGCTCGACGCCAAACGGCTCGGCCGGCAGATCGATGCGATCGCGCGACTCAACCGCGAGCTCGACGGATTCACGGTGCTCGCGGGGATCGAGGTGGACATCCTCGAAGATGGCACGCTCGATCTGCCGGACGATATCCTGCGCCGGCTCGACATTGTCGTGGGCTCGATCCATACGAGCTTCAACCTGCCTGCAGAAAAACAGACCGAGCGACTGCTGCGGGCGATGGACAATCCACTGCTGAACATCATCGGCCACCCGACAGGACGGCTGATCAACCAGCGGGATTCTTATGCAATCGATATGGAGCGCGTCATCCGCGGCGCCAAGGAACGCGGCTGCCATCTCGAAGTGAACGCCAATCCGGAGCGGCTCGATCTCGATGCGCATTATTGCCGCTTCGCCAAGGAGATCGGCGTCAAGCTCGCGATCTCCACCGACTCGCACGACCCTTCACACTTCGCCTTCATGCGCTACGGCGTGGACCAGGCCCGCCGCGGCTGGATCGAGCCAAAAGACGTGATCAACACCCGCCCGCTGGGCGAGTTGCGCAAACTGCTCAAGCGGACCTGAGCGCCAATCCCGCCGTTACGACACCGGCCGCTGGCAAGGAAGCCAAAACGATCACCGCAACCCATGTAACGAAAAGGGCAAAACCAGCATCTGTGAGCAGTTTCGTCGAACGCGATGACCGAAGGTGGAGCAACCGGGGATCTGAATCGCGCAACAAAGCAAAGACCGGGAGCAGGATGAGGGAGTGCGAGCGATCTCATCCTGCTCTGAGAAGGTGTTATGGACCTTCCCCCAGGCCCAAAGCGGTAAACGAAGAAAGGAGGAAGAAAGGACGCTGTTCTTTCTTGAAAGAAAGAACCAAAGAACTTTTGTCCTTTCACTCATCGCCCATGGCCGGCATCTGGCCCAGAAAACGAGGCAAAGTCTCTCTGCTTCTTTTTGTTCAGAAGAGAAGCCTCCTTCCGCTTTTCGTGCCTGCCGCAGAGGCGGGTTTTTCGAGCTGCTTTCCCCTGATTCGGAGCGATCGGCGATCATCTGGGCGGATTCGGCCACTTTCGCGCGCAAGCCATTGGTTACCCTGCCTCAGCGGACCAGCATCGGCAGCAAAGAATCGAGCCGCAGCCTTCCGGCTTCGGTTGCCACGAGATGTTCG
>DASZQO010000329.1:0-8240 GCA_035549615.1 Acetobacteraceae bacterium | reverse complement strand
ACTGTCGGCCAATCGGGCTTGAAGCGGAATTTTCCGTCCGGGTAGCCAAATCCGTTGAGGTGATGCGCAACATCGAACGGCGGTTGGCAATCGATCCATTTCTCAGTGTCCAGCCGCTCGATGCCGCCCCATCCCGAATCGCGCAGGGTGCGGTCGATCAGCTCCCGCGCCGTCATCGTGAAGCCCTCATGTCGGGCTCCAAGAAGCCTGGCGAGCGCGCAGATCACCTCATGGTTCGAACGGCACTCCCCCGGCGGATCGATCAGCTTGCCGCCGAGCGCGATATATTGGTGCCCGCCGCCCGAATAGATATCGTCATGCTCCAAGAACATCGTCGCCGGCAGCACGATATCGGCGTGCGCGGCCGTCTCGGTCATGAACTGCTCATGCACGGCGACGAACAGATCCTCACGCGCAAAACCCCGTTTCACGCGCGTCTGGTCGGGGGCCACGCAGACCGGATTGGTGTTCTGGATCAGCATCGCCTTCACCGGCGGCCCGCCGAGCAGCGCCTCTTCCTCGCCGCACAAGATGGCGCCAATGCGCGATTGATCGAGCATGCGCACTTTCGGATCGACAAGGTCGAGCCCTTCGATCACGGTCGGCTTCCAGTGATAGATCGCGGCACTGTTGTGAAAAGCCCCCCCGCCCTCATATTGCCAGGCGCCGGTCACGGAGGCGATGCAGGAGGCCGCATGCATGTTGCTCGCGCCGTTCCGGCTGCGGGAAAACCCGTAGCCGAGGCGGAAATAGCTGCGCCTGGTCGTGCCGACAAGGGTTGCGAAAGCCTCGATCTCAGCCACCGAAAGCCCGGTGATCTGAGCCGCCCAGGCCGGATCGCGGTGTTTCAGATGGGCTTCCAATTCCTCGGGTACATCCGTGTAGCGGGCGAGATAGGCACGGTCGGCATATCCGTCGCGAAAGAGGACATGCATCACCGCGCAGGCGAAGGCGCCATCGGTCCCGGGTCGCAGGCAGATCGCGAGATCGGCCTGCTTCATCGTATCGTTCTGGTAAACATCGACGACGACGATCCTGGCGCCGCGCTCCTTGCGTGCCCGCATGGCGTGCGTCATCACATTGACCTGGGTGGAGACCGCGTTGGTCCCCCAGATGACCACGCAATCCGCCTTCGCCATCTCGCGTGGATCGGGGCCCATCATGCAGCCGGCGCCGGCGATGAAGCCGGTCCAGGCCGGATTGACGCAGATAGAGGAGCGGAATCCGGAATATTTCTTGGCATGGCGCAGGCGGTTGATGCCGTCTCGGTTCACCCGTCCCATGGTGCCGGCATAGTAATAGGGCCAGACGGACTCGGCGCCGAATGCCCGCTCGGCATCACGGAACCTTGCCGCGATGGTCTGAAGCGCCTCATCCCAGGAAATCCGGCTGAACTGGCCGGAGCCCTTGGGGCCGGTCCGCTTCAGCGGGTAGAGCAGCCGGTCGGGGTGATGGATCCGTTCGGCATAGCGCGCGACCTTCGCGCAGATCACACCCGCCGTGTATGTCTGGTCTTCCGCGCCATAGACGCGGCCGATCCTTCGCCCGTCGATCACCTCCACATCGAGGGAACAGGCGGAAGGGCAATCATGCGGACAAACGGAGGGACGACGGAGGATGTTCGTCAGCGCGTTCATGCGTGCCAGACGAGAGGTTGCAGTTCCATGATCATGTCGTGAAACGATGCCGGCTTCAATGATTCTGTCCGCACGGAGACTCTCGATCAGCTCGGGAATCGCCGGCCGAGCTCTGCGAGTTCTTCCCGGTTGAGATGGCGCACCCGATGGCCCTGAAGCAGGAGATGAAGCTTCGCCGTCTCCTCGAGCTCCTCGATCGCGGCCGCCGCCGCCGAAAGCGAGGTTCCCGCAACCACCGGCCCGTGATTGGCGAGCAGCACCGCGTGGTGACGCCCGGCGAGCGGCCGCACGGCCTCCGCGAGCGACGTATCCCCCGGCGGAAAATAGGGCACGAGCGGCAGCCGCCCGACACGCATGACGTAATAGGCGGTGATCGGCGGCAGCACGTCCGCGGGATCGAGATCGGCGAGGCAGGAGACGGCGACCGCGTGCGTGGAGTGGAGATGAACGACGGCGACGGCGTCCCGCCGCTCCTCATACATGACGCGATGGAGGAAGCTCTCCTTCGTCGGCGCATCCCCTGCCATGGGACGGCCGCTCGAGTCGAGCCGGGCGAGGCGCGCGGGATCGAGATCGTCGAGGCTCACATTGGTTGGCGTCATCAGCCAGCCGTCCGCGAGCCGGACGCTGATATTGCCGGAGCTACCGAAGGTGAGGCCACGGCGAAAGAGGCTCCGGCCAAGCCGGCAGATCGCCTCGCGCGCCGCGGTCTCCGTCATCTCCGGCATTGCCCACCTCTTCCCGCTCCTGCATGACCACGCTTCCCTGGTCGCCGGGCCGATTGTACAAAGCGGGGAGTTTGTGCACCATGGAGGGCGAAAAGGCCTGTCCATAACGATGACGAAATATTTTGCCCGGCCGATGGGCCGCCTCGTCCGCCATGGGTTGCTCACCTTTGGCTCGGGCGGCACCAGCCTGCCCGGGCGGGTGGCGCTGGCCCTCGATCCCGAATTCCTCACCCGCGCGCGGGCCTATCCGAGCCGCATCCTCGTCACCGGCACCAATGGCAAGACCTCGACAGTCTCGATGATCGCCGCCCTGCTCCGCCAGGCCGGGCGCCGGGTCGCGACCAACGAGGAGGGCGCCAATCTCCGCCAGGGGCTTGCGACGACGCTGCTCGACAGGCCGGGCGAGGCCCTCGTGCTCGAGGTGGACGAGCTCACCGTACCGCGGGTGGGTGCCATCGTGGCGCCGCAGGTGATGGTCGTGACCGGCCTTTTCCGCGACCAGCTCGACCGTTATGGCGAGGTCGCGAAGGTGCGGGCGGCGCTCGCCCAAGCGGTGGTTTCGATGCCGGAGACGGTTCTCGTACTGAACGGGGATGATCCGCTCACCGCGAGCCTGGAAGCGAGGCGGCGGGTCGTTTTCCGCCTCTCCCACCCGCCGCTGGACGTGCCGGCGGATGGGATGGATTGCCCGCGCTGCGGCGCGCTCCTCTCCTATCGCGCGCGCTATTACGCCCAGCTCGGCGAATATCGTTGCCCCGCCTGCGGATTCTCCGCCCCGCCGGCGGATGTGCAGGCCGAGGCGACGGAGGACGCCTTCATCGTCAATGGGCGGCGCCTGCCGAAGCTGCCGGAATCTCTGCACCCCTATAGCGCGCTTGCCGGGATAGCGGCGGTGCGGGCGCTGGGGCTGGAGGTGGAGCCGAAATCCTGGCCGCCGCCGGTGCCCGGGCGCGGCTCGAGCGTGACGATCGCCGGGCGGCAGGTGACGGTGCTTCTGGGCAAGAACCCGGCGAGCGTGAGCTGGAATCTCGCCCAGCATGCGGCCGAGACGCATCTCTTCCTCGTCAACAACCGGATCGCCGATGGGCGGGATGTGTCCTGGCTCTGGGACATCAATCTCGGCCCGGTGCGGCGGGCGATCACGAGCGGAGAGCGCGCGCTCGAGATGCTGATCCGCCTACGCTACGAGCCGCAGATGGAGGAGGCTTCAGCGTTCACGCGTGAGGCGGATGCGTTCCGTGCCGCCCTGGCGGCGACGCCGGAAGGCGGGCGGCTTGCGGTGGTCGCGACCTACACGGCCCTGCCGACCGCGCTCGGGCTGATCCGGTCGCCTGTCACGGCAGGCGCGCCGGCCTTGCCGGAGGCGATCCTGCCGCCACGTGCGGTGCCCCGCGCGCGCGCAAAAACGGTGCGGATCGCGCTTCTCTTCCCCGATCAGCTCGGCACCTATGCCGATAGTGGCAATGCGGTGGTGCTGGCGCGGCGGCTCGCCTGGCGGGGGATCGCGGCCAAGCCCTGGCGCTCGAAGCACTGAGAACGATGCGCGCCGAGCTCAAGGCGATGATGGATGATGGCGTGCCGGGGCTGCTGGTGTGCGGCGGATTGCAGCTCTACGGCGAATCGCTGCCGCTCGAAGGCGTGGAGGTGGCCGGCCTCGGCCTGCTGCCCTTCACCACGCGGCGCGGCACGCCGCGGCTGGTCGGGCGGATCGGGGTTGAAAGCGCGCTGCTGCCCGAGCCGCTCATCGGGTTCGAGAATCATGGCGGGCACAGCGCGCTCCTCGATGGCGGCAAGCCGCTCGGGCGCGTGCTCTGGGGCAACGGCAATGGCAAGGACGGAACGGCGCAGGAAGGGGTGGTCCTGCACCGGACGATCGGGACCTATCTTCATGGGCCAATCCTCGCGCGCAACCCGGCATTGGCCGAACTGATCCTCGGCTGGGTGGCCGAACAGCGCGGGTTTTCAGCCCTTGCGCCGCTCGATGACCGGATCGAGCAGAGAGCGGCGAAGAATCAGGCCTAGCTCCGGAACCTCGTCAGAATGTTGCGCGCGTGATAGATCGCCCGGCCGGGCAAGGGAGATTTGGGCGTGGAAGCACTGGCCGAGGCAAGGATCGAAAAACCGCGTTGGCAGGATCAGCTCTATGATCTCTTGCGCACGCACGGGGTGACGCAGTTCGCCTATGTGCCGGATGCCGGCCATCAGGTGCTGATCGACCGCTCTCTCGCCGATCCAGGTGTCCATTCGGTGGCGCTCACCACCGAGGAGGAAGGGGTGGCCCTGCTTGCCGGCGCGGATCTCGGCGGCGCGCGCGGGGTGCTGCTGATGCAGAGCAGCGGGGTCGGCAACTGCATCAACATGCTCTCGCTGATCAAAGGTGGGCTTTTTCCCTTCCTCACCCTCGTCAGCATGCGGGGAGATTTCGGCGAGGGGAATCCGTGGCAGTTCCCGATGGGCCAGGCCGTGCAGAAGGTGCTCGAAGCGATGGGTGTGATCTGCCTGCGTGTGGAGCGGCCGGAAGACGTGGTACCGACGGTCAGCGCGGCGCTGACGATGGTGTTCCAGTCCGGCGAGGCGGTGGCCGTGCTGCTGACGCAGAAACTGATCGGAGCGAAGAAGTTCTGAGTGGATAGAAGCGGATAGGAGAGGTCATGGAGGGCGCCGCAATGGCGCCGGATTGTCGCCACATCACGATTGCTTGAGTTGCCTCACAACCGATGGAGCAAACTCCAAGGAGACGATGTGATGCAGCGCAAGGTCTTGACGTTGGCGATCCTCGCGAGCCTGGCTTTCAGCCTCGCGGGGTGCGGCTACTCCCCGGGTTCGCGTGCCCTTTCGGGCGGCGCGATCGGCGCCGGGTCGGGTGCCATCATCGGGGCGGCCACCGGCGGCAGTCCGGCGACCGGCGCATTGATCGGCGGCGCGGTCGGCGCGCTTGGCGGCGCGCTCACCAGCCCGAGCACGATCAATCTCGGGCGCTCGCCCTTCTGATTTCCGATCGCGAAGGCAAGGCACGAACGGGCAGACGATGAGCAGAATGGGGGATCGGTAATGGAGGCGAAGGGAACCGCTGCGGTCGCGCCCAGATTCGTGCTTGACCGGCGGGAAGCGGTGCCGGCCCTGATCGGCCGGCATGAAGATTTTCTGATCGTCGCAGGGCTCGCCGGGGCGGCGAAGGACATTGCCGCCCTGACGGAAGATGGCTCCCACACTTACGTCATGGCGGGCGCCATGGGCGGGGCCACCATGCTCGGGCTCGGGCTTGCCCTCGCCCAGCCGGAGCGGAAAGTGCTCGTCGCCACGGGTGACGGCGAGCTTTTGATGAATGTCGGGGCGCTTGCCACCATCGCCATCCTCAACCCCCCCAATCTTTCGATCCTCTGCATCGATAACGGCCATTACGGCGAGACGGGCAACCAGAAGAGCCACACGAGCCTCGGCGTGCAGCTCGACCGGATGGCCGCCGGCGCCGGCATTCCGGTGATCCATGTGGTCGAGAGCGAGGCGGACATCGAAGCCGGGGCGCGGGCGCTGCGCGAGCACAACGCGACCGCCTTTGTGCTGCTGCGCGTGAATGACGGGCCGGCCGCAGCGCTTCGGCGCATCATGAGCCCGGCTACCTGCCGGGAGCGGTTTCGCGCCGGGCTGCTCGGCAGGGGACGGCCCGGCAAAGCGATGGAAACCGGGAGCGCCCGAAGTGGCTGATGAAGCCAAGGAGCCGGGGGTCTCGGCCGAGCGGCTCGCCGCGCATCTCGCGGAGCGGGGGCATGCGGAGCAGGCGCGCGGGCTGCGCGGGGCCCTCACCCGTGGCGCCGAGCGCGCCGTGCTGCTTGCCCTGGATGAGGTGTGCCAGACGCTGCTGAGCGCGATCGAGGCGTTCGATCCGGAGACCGAGGGCATGATCGAGGAGTTCAGGCTCTCACTCGATCGCCGGCTCAAATCAGGGCCCGCCATGCCGCCCGAAGGGCATCGGCCTGGCGCCAAGGAGGAGGAAACGCCGCCGCGCTGAGCGGGCGCGCCGGGCATTGCGCGGGCTCGCCGCTGCCCAAGGAAGCCGCGCGCTCCTCGCTGCGATCACGCGCAAGAACCAGCATTGTCCTGATCGGCCTGCAGAGCGTGCGGAATGCGAGCGAAGCTGGCCATGCCAGCGCTTTTTGTGCTGATTGTGCACCGTTTGACGCGGCGGCGGACGCTTCGTTCAAACCCGGCCTGAGCCGGGTGAAGGAGAGACGGTGGCACGGCCGAGGGGACGGTATGTCGGCGCGATCGACCAGGGGACGACGAGCTCGCGCTTCATCGTCTTCGACCGGCAGGGACGAATCGTTTCGGCCGCGCACAAGGAACACCGCCAGATCTATCCGCAGCCGGGCTGGGTCGAGCATGACCCGATCGAGATCCTGCGCAACACAAGCGAGGTGATCGGGGCGGCGCTGGCGCGCGCCGATCTCACCGCGGCGGACCTCGCCGCGGTCGGCATCACCAACCAGCGCGAGACGACGATCCTTTGGGAAAAGGCGACGGGACGGCCGATCTCCAATGCGCTGGTCTGGATGGATACGCGCACCGACCGGCTGGTGCACCGCTACCGCCAGGAAGGCGGGCAGGACCGTTTCCGCGCCCGCACCGGGCTGCCGCTTGCCACCTATTTCTCCGCGCTCAAGCTCCTCTGGCTGTTCGAGAACGTGGCAGGCGCACGGGAGCAGGCAAGCCTCGGCGAGGCTTTGTTCGGCACGGTCGATTCCTGGCTCGCCTGGAACCTCACCGGCGGGCCGGAGGGCGGGCTGCATATCACCGACGTGACCAATGCAAGCCGTACCCAGCTCATGGATCTCACGCGCTGCGCCTGGGATGCGGAGCTGCTGGCGGCGTTCCGGATTCCGCGGAGCGTGCTGCCGGAGATCGTCCCCTCCTCGGCCCTTTACGGCGAGATCCGGACCGCGCCGCTCGCGGGGACGAAGCTCGCCGGCATTCTGGGCGACCAGCAGGCGGCGCTGGTGGGCCAGACCTGCTTCGCGCCAGGAGAGGCGAAGAATACCTACGGCACCGGCTCCTTCCTGCTGATGAACACGGGCGCACGGCCGGTGGCCTCGCAGGCGGGGCTGCTCACCACCCTCGCCTATCAGTTCGGCGAGGAACGGCCGCACTACGCGCTGGAGGGCGCGATCGCGATCACCGGCGCGCTGGTGCAATGGCTGCGCGACAATCTGAAGCTCTTCGCCACCGCACCGGAGATCGAGAAGCTCGCGCGGAGCGTGCCGGACAATGGCGATGTCTATTTCGTGCCTGCCTTCTCGGGCCTCTATGCGCCCTACTGGAACGACGGCGCGCGCGGCGTGATCGCCGGGCTCACGCGGTTCGCGACCCGCGCCCATCTCGCCCGCGCCGCGCTGGAGGCGACCGCCTATCAGGTCCGCGACGTGGTCGAGGCGATGGAGACGGATTCCGGCATCCGGCTCGCGACCCTTCGGTCCGATGGCGGAATGGTGGACAATGCGCTTCTCATGCAGTTCCAGGCGGACATGCTGAACGCCCCGGTGGTGCGGCCGAGAATGACCGAGACGACCGCGCTCGGCGCCGCCTACGCGGCCGGGCTGGCGGTTGGGTATTGGGAGACTCTCGGCGATCTGCGCGCGAACTGGGGCATCGACCGGACCTGGCTGCCGGTGATGGCCGAAGAGATGCGCGCCCGGCTCTACCACTCCTGGAAGAAGGCGGTCGCGCGTTCGTTCGACTGGGTGGAGTGAGCCATTCGTTCCGTGAGGACGGAGTTCTCGAATAGCGCGCGCCTCAGACGCTGCAATGCAGCATAGGGGAAGCCGCGGGCGCCCGGCATGGCCTCATCCTTGGCGTGCCCCACGATGCCTCGCCGTGGCTG
>DASZQO010000328.1:0-1814 GCA_035549615.1 Acetobacteraceae bacterium | reverse complement strand
CTTTCCAGCATCATCACCCCTTCCTTCTGGGTGCTGCTCGTCTTCCTTCTCCTCTTCAGCTGGATGACGCTCACCGGCCTGGTGCGGGCGGAGTTCCTGCGCGGCCGCAATCTCGAATATGTGCGTGCTGCGCGCGCGCTCGGTGTTTCCGACCTGGTGGTGATGTGGCGTCACGTGCTGCCGAACGCGATGGTCGCGGTGCTGACCTTTCTGCCCTTCATCCTCTCGGGCTCGGTGACGGTGCTTGCCAGCCTCGATTTCCTCGGCTTCGGCCTGCCGCCGGGCTCACCTTCGCTCGGTGAGCTGGTGACGGAAGCGAAGAACAATCTTCAGGCGCCCTGGCTTGGCATCACGGCCTTCATCGTGCTCGGCGGGACGCTGGCGCTTCTGATCTTCGTGGGCGAGGCGGTGCGCGACGCATTCGATCCGCGCAAGACCCGGCCGTGAGTCTTCTTGAGGTTTCCGGCCTCTCGGTTGCGTTCGGAACGCGAACCGTGGTCGAGGATGTTTCCTTCACGCTGGAGCGGGGCGAGACTCTGGCGATCGTGGGCGAGTCCGGATCCGGCAAGACGCTGACCGCGCTTTCGCTTCTTGGGCTTCTGCCGGGCGGCGCAAGGCGGGTGGCCGGCCGCATCGTGCTGGACGGCCAGGACGTGACGCGCGCCGATGCCGCAGCACTCCGCCGGCTCCGCGGCGACGCGGCCGGAATGATCTTCCAGGAGCCGATGAGCAGCCTCAATCCGCTGCACCGGATCGGCCGCCAGGTTGCCGAGGCGATCCGGCTGCATCGGCCGGTTCGCGGCGCGGCGTTGCGCGCGCGGGTCGAGGCGCTGCTGCGCGCCGCGGGTTTCGCCGACGCGGCGCGGCGCATCGACGCTTTTCCACATCAGCTCTCGGGCGGGCAGCGCCAGCGTGTGATGATCGCGATGGCGCTCGCCAATGATCCTGCTCTGCTCATCGCCGACGAGCCGACCACCGCGCTCGATGTCACCATCCAGGCCCAGATTCTTGAGCTGCTGGAAGCCGAGAAGAAGGCCCGCGGCCTCGCCCTTCTCCTGATCACGCACGATCTTTCCATCGTTCGGCGGATGGCCGACCGGGTCGCTGTGATGCAAGGCGGGCATATCGTTGAAATGGGAGGCACCAAGCAGATTTTTCTGTCTCCCCGTCATGCCTATACGCGGGCGCTGCTCGCAGCCCGCCCGCGGGGGAGGCCGACGAGCCGGCCGCACGGCGATGCGCCGCTGCTTACGGCTTCGGATCTGCATGTTCGCTTCTCGCTCCGGGCCGGGCTGCTTCGCCGCCAGGTGGGCGAGGTGCGCGCGGTGGACGGCGTATCGCTTGCCGTGCGGCAGGGGGAGACACTGGGTCTGGTGGGCGAATCGGGCTCGGGAAAGACGACGATCGGGCTCGCCCTGCTTGGCCTCGAGTCGGCGCAGGGCCGAATCTCGTTCGAGGGACGTTCGATCGGGGGTCTTTCACGCCGGGCGCTGCGGCCGCTGCGTGCGCGGATGCAGATCGTCTTCCAGGATCCGTTTGGCAGCCTCTCGCCGCGGCTTTCGGTGGGCGAGATCGTGGCCGAGGGGCTTGCGGTGCATATGCGGTCCCTCTCGCGGGCGGAGCGTGAGGCGCGGGTGGCGGCTTCCCTGGAAGAGGTCGGCCTGCCGGCCGAGGCCGCCGAGCGCTATCCGCACGAGTTCAGCGGCGGGCAGCGCCAGCGCATCGCGATCGCGCGCGCGATGATCCTGAAGCCGCGATTTGTCGTTCTCGATGAGCCGACGAGCGCGCTTGATGCGTCGGTGCAGGCGGAGATC
>DASZQO010000327.1:0-8198 GCA_035549615.1 Acetobacteraceae bacterium | reverse complement strand
CGGAGACTGGGTAGCAATATTGCGTACTGCTCCCGGGAATGTATGACCGGCCGCCACGAGGTCTGGGATGTCCTTTTGAAGCAAGGAACTCGGATCATTAACCACGGTCTGCATCGGGACGCCATTGATGCTAGCAGGCAGCTGTGGCTCCGGCGGGTTGGTGTTGAACGGTGTTCGCGTGTTGAGCGTGAACGGGGGATTAAACGGACCGGGTGGAATTGGGCCGGCTGGAACATTGATATCGTACATCGGGAACGGGGTCGCCGGTACCGTCGGCGCCGTTAACGCCTCCGACGAACCGGCAGCATTGATAACGATCCCAGGAGACGCGGGCACTGTCGGCGGAACGCCGAACGGCGTGCTATTGAATGAGGGAAACCGGGAGAAGGCATATTGGTTACCGGGAATGGTAAGCACGGGAGCCCCGGTAAATGGCTCTGCAATTCCTTGGGCGAGTACCGAGTTTCCATGAGGAATTGTTGCCATCCGGGCAACAAGCTGTGATGGCACATCCGCGCTATCGGGCGGGAACGTCGTATTGGGTTGCGTTACCCAGATGCCCGGTTCAATATGCAATGCACCATCCTCACCGGCGTCAGTGATTTTCTGTAAATACGTCAGGCCAAACAGCGTGATATCATCCTGTCCGAATCCACGGTTGGGAATGGGGGAGCCGATTGGAACGAATTGTAGATGCTCCTTGGTCTGATTGAGCTGCAGATAAAGATCGGTCTTATCATGAAAGTCTGGTCTGGCGATGAGGTTGAATCCATGACCCTTCCAAGTTCCCGAGAGGCCTGCCAGAAGTCCTAGTTGATCAGCAGGATTTGCCGGCGCGAACCGACGTGATGGATTTTCTGGCATTGTTTTCTCATCCACCCAGTTTGGGCATATCGGAATAGATTGCCCAACAGTAGGCAGAATCAGGCGAAGCCGGTGTGATAAGTGTCACATTCGCTTTATGATTTGATAATTGCCTATCGCACGAAAATTTGTTTGTATATTGCGATAATTTATTTATCGGTTGCCAATTGGTCTATCGGCAACCTATGCCCAAGCTGGTGGATGTCTTACCAGCTCCCGCGGATGGTGACTCGTTGCGGGATTCCCCGACGCGGGCGTGATCTGGCTGAAGGCTGGCGGACAGAGGAGGTTCGCCATGCCGATCTTGCTGAGGCCGGACTTTGACGCGGAGCGAGTGCGCCGGGCGGCGCTGTTGCTCGGCCAGGCCGGCTGACACCCCACTGCTCAGCTTATTGTGCCGGACAACATCACCATCGTTCCGCTCCCACCGGAGGGCCCCGAACTTCATGCCCAGGAGAGCGACTGGCAGTTCATGCGTCAGAATTGGCTTTCTAGCCGCGTGTTCCAGAATGCCGGCGACCTTGCCGATCACGGCCGCGACGCCTGGAACCGTTTGGAGGCTCAGCCTTGGAAAATCATGTCAATCGGCATGCGTGATTGGGCATACAGGTTCTCATCAGTGAGTCTTGGTATAAATTGGAAATCATCTTTGTTGCGGGTTCAATATTACAAAATTAACAAATCCACGCCATGCCAGTTTGAAGTTTCATGATGGATTTTCATGGGGCGATTCGGAAGAAGGCAGCAACCACGCTTGACCGCTGTCAGAGCCCGAACCCGGAATTGCAAAACAAACAAAAAGAGCGGGGTCCGCAAGCGGGGGCGAGCGCATCGCGCCTGAATTCGCCGGCATCTTCGAAAAATCCGGGCAGACCTGAGAAGGTCCCGCGAATGCCTCGATTCACCCCCGGCTCACATTGCGCTATTGAACGAATCTGCCCCGAGTCACCATCTTTCCGCCACCCAAGCCCCCGGAGGATGACAATGGCCGATTACCGCAAATCCCAGGACGCCATTGCCCGGCTCACGCCGGAGCAATATCGGGTGACCCAGCAGAACGGCACCGAGCTTCCCGGCACCGGCAAATATCTGCACAACAAGGAGCCGGGCATCTATGTGGACATCGTCTCGGGCGAGCCGCTCTTCGCCTCCTCCGACAAATATGAATCCGGCTGCGGCTGGCCGAGCTTCACCCGGCCGATCGAGCCCGCCAACATCAAGGAACTGCGGGACACGTCCCACGGCATGATCCGCACCGAGGTACGTTCCTCCTCCGGGGATAGTCACCTCGGCCACGTCTTCCCTGATGGCCCGGCCGATCGCGGCGGCCTGCGCTACTGCATCAACTCGGCCTCGCTCCGCTTCATTCCCCGGGACAGGATGGAAGCTGAGGGCTACGGCGCGTATCTGGACCAGGTGAAGGAACCGAAGTGACGCCGCCCCCCGGACGTGGGCACCGCCCCAAATTCAATCTTCGATTGAAAAAGGACAGAAACATTTCCCTGTGTTTCACAAGAAACTCGATTTGAATCAATGGCCTCTTGGCCGCGCTGAGGCACGGCACCCCGCTCGGGCAGTCGACGGGGACGCCGGCGCGGGGGCCTGATCGACCAGAGAGATCTAGAGCCCGAGATCGCTCAGCCCTGGATGGTCATCGGGCCGCCGCCCAAGCGGCCAATGATATTTGCGCTCGGCCTCTGCGATCGGCAGATCGTTGATGCTGGCGATCCGCCTGAGCATCAAGCCATTCTCGTCGAACTCCCAGTTCTCGTTTCCGTAGGAACGGAACCAGTTCCCGCTATCATCGTGCCACTCATAGGCGAAGCGCACCGCGATGCGGTTGCCGCCAAAAGCCCAAACCTCCTTGATCAGCCGGTAATCGAGCTCGCGCGTCCATTTGCGCTTGAGGAAGGCGATGATCTCCCCGCGCCCGCGCATGAACTCGGCCCGGTTCCGCCACTGGCTATCTTCTGTATAGGCGAGCGCCACGCGCTCCGGGTCGCGCGTGTTCCAGGCGTCTTCCGCCATGCGTGCCTTCTGCGCGGCGGTCTCGGCGGTGAAGGGCGGAAGGGGCGGGCGGCTCGACATGGTGATGGAACTCCAAGAGAGCGTGATCGCGGAAGGCGTGAATCAGGCGGGAAGACAAATGGTGGGAAGAATATTCGTTCCGGCTTCCATTCCCGTTACCAGCCATGGATGCGCGGCCAGACCGCGGTGACTGTCACGCCGTCATCGGTCACGAAATACCGATCATGTGCCGCCGCCGTCAGGCACACATGATTCGGCGCGACCAGCACCTTGTCCCCCACTTTGAGCGCGGGAAACGGCAGCGTCGGATCGCAGGCGACGACGCCATGCTCCTGATACGCACGGCGCACGATCGTCGTGCCGAAACGTCTCGCGTCGTCCAGCCCGCGCACCAGGCCGAAGCCGTAATCATGCGGCGTTGCTTCCGTGCTCCGGTCCTTCGAGAGGGCGATCGACCCGGCATCGATCAGGAACTGATGCCGGTCCGGCCGCCTGCCGATCACGCTCGCGATCACCGTCACGGCGATATCGTCGGGTCCATGCGTGCCGATCTCGGCCTGGAAGAGATCTCCGAACATATAGACACCGGGCCGCACTTCCGTCACGCCGTCATAGCTCGCAGCGGCAAGAGCCGTGGGTGAGCTTCCCATCGAAACAATCCCCACCTCCCGCCCGGCCGCCCGCAGAAGCGCCGCCGCATTCACCACCGCGCTCCGCTCCGCCTCGGCAATCGCCGCGCGTCCCGCCGCATCGCGCGCGCCATAGCTATGTCCGGCATGGGTGATCACCCCGGCAAGCCGTGGCCCGAGCGCCTCGCCAATCGCGAGCAGCTGAGGCCCCTCGGGCAAAATCCCGCCGCGGCCCTCGCCGCTATCGATCTCGATCAAGGCGCGAATCGGCGCGGGATGGGCGCGGATCGCCGAAGCTGCCTCGGGATCGTCCGTGATCACCAGCACATCGGCTCCAGCTTCGTTGATCTTCGCCACCCGCGCGAGCTTTTCGGGGGTGATGCCGACGGCATAGAGAATGTCCCTGATTCCGTGCGCCGCGAAATATTCCGCCTCTGCGAGCGTCGAAACCGTGATCGCGCCGTCCATTCCTCCCAGCACGAGCCGCGCGACATCGATCGATTTCGCGGTTTTCAGATGCGGCCTCAGCAGCACGCGATGGCGCGCCAGCGCCTCCGCCATCGTCGCGATATTGCGCTTGAGGATGCGCCGGTCGAGCACCAGGGAAGGTGTCGGGATTTCGGAAAGCTTCATGGTTTCGCCTCGAGAATCTCGGCAATCCGCGCCCCGGCCTTAAGCCCGCTCCCGGTCAGCACGAGCACGCTCGTCTCGCCGGCGGCGATCCTGCCCGCCCGCATCAGCCGCGTGAGACCCGCGCCCGGCTGTGCCGCGGTCGGCTCCACGAACAGCCCCATGCGCGCGAGTGCAAGCGTCGCCCCGGCAATTTCCGCCTCGCTCAGCGCGATCGCGCCGCCGCCGCTCTCGCGCAGGCATTGCAGCACCGTGCCGAACCGCACGGGCGATACGATCGCCGTGCCCTCGGCGAGCGTCGGCCGCGCCGGGGTTGCCGCCGCTGCCTTGCTTCCTGCCGAAAAGGCGGCCGCAATTGGCCCGCAATTCTCCGGCTGGACTGCGAAAATCCGCGGTATCTTTTCAATCTCGCCGGCGCGCACGAGCTCCCCGAATCCGATCGCGAGCCCAAGCACGTTCGATCCTGCCCCACATGGCACGATCACATTGTCCGGCGCGCGGAACCCCAGCTCCTCCCACAGCTCATAGGCCAGAGTTTTCGTCCCTTCGAGAAAGAAGGGATGCCAGTTGTGGCTGGCGTAGAAAATCGTCTCCGATTTCCTGAGCGCCGCCTCCGCGGTCGCCTGCCGGTCTCCAGGCACCAGTTCCACCTGCGCCCCGTGCGCGCGCATCGCCAGCAGCTTGGCCGGGCTCGTTGCCGCGGGCGCAAGGATCGTCGCCGACATGCCGCCAGCCGCCGCATAGGCCGCGACCGCCGCACCGCCATTGCCCGAGCTGTCCTCAAGCACCGCGCCGATCCCTTGCGCGCGAAGAAGCGAGAGCATCACGCTCGCCCCGCGATCCTTGAAGCTCCCGGTGGGCATCACCCACTCGCATTTCACGAGCACGTCGACCCCGCCGATCTTCCGCGCGATGAGCGGCGTCATCCCTTCGCCCAGACTGACCGGCACCGCATGGGGAAGCGGCAGCGCCGCGCGATAGCGCCAGAGGCTCCGCACGCCGCTCTCGATTTCCGCCCGCCCGATTCCCGTCCGCTTCGTCAGCAGCAGGGGCCGCCGTCCCGGTGCCGACCAGCGCGGTTCATCGAGCGGATAGGTTTGCCCGTTCTCCGGATCGAGATATGCGGTTTCCATCGCCGCGCGCGCCATCCTTGCGCCCTTGCCCCTGTCAGCTGTGCCCACACCCGGATAGCATGTCCCATTCCCTGCGTCGCGGAGCCTTCCATGTCCGATCCTGCCCGCCAGATCGTCCCCCTCCTTTCCGATCTGGTGGCGATCGACAGCCGGAGCTTCGTCTCCAACCTCCCCATCGCCGAGCGCGTGGAGCAGGAGCTGGCGGGCTTCAACCTCGAACGGCTCGATTACCGGGACGCGGAAGGCGTGGCGAAGCGCTCGCTCGTCGCCCACAAGGGGCCACGGCGGGGCGGTGTTGCGTTCTCCGCGCATATGGACACTGTCCCCGATACCGGCTGGCAGGAGGATCCTTTCTCCGCCCGGCGCGATGGGGGCATGCTTTACGGGCTCGGGGCGACTGACCTCAAAGGCCCCCTAGCGAGCATCATCATCGCCGCGAAATCGCTTCCGCTCTCCGTGCCGGTGAGCCTTCTCATCAGCGCGGACGAAGAGACCACGAAGGAAGGCGCGCGGGTGATCGCCGCCCGCTCGGCGCTCGTGCGCGACATCGAGCCCGCCACCATCATCGTTGCCGAGCCGACGCGCCTCACCCCGGTGCGCGGGCATCGCAGCCATATCGAGTTCACCGCGGTCGCGACCGGCGAGGCTGCGCATTCCAGCACCGGGCGCGGCCGCAACGCGAACTGGCAGATGCTGCCTTTTCTCAACCGGATGCAGGAGATTTTCGAGAAGCTCCGGCGCGATCCCGTCTGGCACGATCGCGCGTACGAGCCGCCCTTCAGCGATTTCAACCTGATCCTCGACAATCACGGCACGGCGATCAATGTCACCGTCCCCAAGGCAACCGCGCGGATCAAATACCGCTACAGCGCCAGTATCGATCCCGCGCCGCTGATCGCCGAGGTTGAAGAGGCAGCCGAGCGCGCCGGTCTCGCGCTCACCGTGACGCGCGAGGGCCATCCGCCCGAACTCGCGCCCGATCACCCGCTCATCCGCCTCGCCGCCGAGATCACGGGCGCGCCGCCGACCACCGCGCCCTACGGCACCGATGCCTCGGAGCTGCAGGGCCTCGCGCCCTGTGTCATTCTTGGCCCGGGCGATATCGCCGCGGCGCACCGCCCGGGCGAGGCGGTGCGCATCGCCGATCTTGAAGCGGCACTTCCGATCTTCATGCGGCTCGCAGAGCGTCTCGCCCCCGGATGACTCTCCCCGGAGAGAGAGCCAGGATCACCTCGAGCGCCAGCACCACCCCGATCGCGAGCGCGCTGCGGACGCTGACCGCAAGCATCTCTCTTTCGGGGGCCACCATCAGCACGGTCAGCACGGCCGTGACCGCGCCCAGCAGCCGGGGCGATTGCCGCAACCGCGTCAGAAGCCCCGTCATCACCGCATTCCGCCTGGACCGATCTCCCCCGCGCACCCGCCACGCCGGCGGCAGTTGAGACCGACATCGATATGCTCGGGGCTGTCTCAGCCGTCCGCGCGATCGACCCAGGGAATGCGGGCGATAGGGATCCCCTCATCGGAGAGGGATTCGGCCTGCTCCGGCGTTGCCTCGCCATAGATGCCGCGGCGCTCACTCTCCCCGCGATGAATGCGCCTTGCCTCGTCGGCGAAGCCGGGACCGACATATTCGCAGGTCTTCTCGATCTCGGCGCGCATCTTCTGCAGGAGCGCGCGTATCTGGTCCGGCATGCCCTTGCCGGAAATCGCCATCGGCGGGCCACCCGCCGACGGGCCGGGGGCCTGGCCCGGCATCTGGGCGGGGGTGGGCGGGGCTTCCCGCCCGCGTGGCAGCGCTGGCGCCATCAGCGCCCGCGCGATCTCGACATTGCCGCAAACCGGGCATTCGATCAGGCCGCGCTTCGCCTGGCGGTCGAAGGCGTGGCTGTCCTTGAACCAGCCATCGAACTCATGGCCTTGGCTGCAGCGGACCCGATAATGGATCATCAGGTTATCTCACTCTCCGGGGAGAGAATCGCAAGTTTGGCGGCAGAAGTCTAGCAGCCAACCCGGCTGAGTGCTAATCGCCGGACGCCACTTCTGTTCCGAGAAGACGGTCCAGCGCGCCCGTGCGGTCCAGCCGCGCCAGATCATCGCACCCGCCAATCGGCTCGCCGCCGATGAAGATCTGCGGCACCGTCGTGCGCCCGCCCGAGCGCCGGATGGCCTCTTCACGCTCGGGCGTTCCGTGGGGGGCATCGATCTCGCGGAACGCCACCCCCTTGGCGGTGAGAATCCGGAGCGCCCGCGCGCAATAAGGGCACCAGGGCTGGGTATAGATCTCGACCTCGGGCATGGGCCTATCCTTCGTTGCGGCTCAACCATGTGGGAAGCGAAGCGCGATCTTCGAGTGAGCCGCACGAAGACCTGCCGCGCTCGATTCGCAAAAATGCGCCTTTCACTGGAGCCGCGGATCGGGCACCCGCGCCGCGGCGAGCACATCGACCGAAGCCGCGCCGGCCGCGAGAAGCGTGCGCGCGCATTCATTGGCGGTGGCGCCCGAGGTAAGCACGTCATCGATCAGCAGCACGCGCCGGCCGCGGACCGCATCCGCGCGCAAGGGGCGCAGGGCGAAGGCCTCCGCCACCTCGGCGGCACGTTCTGCCGCCGACATCTCGCCCAAGGGGGCCGTAGGGCGGAGCCGGACCAGCGCATCCGCCAGCACCGGCACATGCGTGCGGCGGGAGAGCGCACGGGCGAGCAGCGCCGCCTGGTTGTAGCGCCGGGCGAAGAGACGCCGCCGATGCAGGGGCACCGGGACCAGCAGCCCGGCTTCGCGCAGAAGAGCCGCGCCCGCACGTGCCATGTGCAGGGCGAGCACGGAGGCGAGCTCGGTGCGGTCGGCGTGCTTGAGCGGCAGGATCAAGCGCCGGGCGCCCGCATCATAGAGGAGGGCGGCGCGGGCCCGTCC
>DASZQO010000326.1:0-10202 GCA_035549615.1 Acetobacteraceae bacterium | reverse complement strand
AAGCAGCGATGGCCGGGGGGACAATCCTCAAGCGTGCCGAAATGCACGAATCCCATCCGTTCATAGAAAGGGCGGGCCTGGAAGCTGAAGGTGTTGACGACGATGCCAATGCAGAAGCGGGCTTTTGCTTCCGCCTCGGCGCGACGAAGGAGGGCCGTTCCGATCCCATGGCGGCGAAGCTCCGGCGGCACATAGAGACTCTGGATCGCGAGCCAGCGATAGATCGTCTCACCCACGAGGCCGCCGATGGTCTCACCGCCGGGCCTGTGCTGCAGCGCCAGCACAAGCGGCCGCGGATTTGCCGGGCCGGCATAAGGCTTGTTGAACGCCGCAAGCGGCCCCGCGATCGCAGCGAGGAGGCCGGGCGCCGGCCGCGCGATCGGCACGATCTCCGGGCCATTGCCCAGGACATGGTCGCCGAAAACATGATCGGGGGGCTGTGGAGGCAGGATTCGATCCACGCAGGTTCTCACCAGTTCCGGACACGCGGAGTGTGATCCCGGACGAATTAACAATCCCTGGCTGCCCGGGTTAGACTCCCGCCGCGCCGCGCCATGACGGCGCAGGTGTTGCGCGGAGGGCAGCATGAAAAGGAGAACCTTGCTCGCAGCCGCGGCAGCGACGCTGGCGGCGCCGCGCATCGCCGCCGCTTCCAGCCAGCGCCTGCTGCGTTTCGTTCCGCTGGCGGATGTCTCGGTCCTCGATCCGGTCTGGACCACCACCTATCCGACGCGCGATCATGGCTATCTCGTCTTCGACACGCTCTACGGCCAGCAGGGCCCGGCGCACGGTTTTGCCGTGGCTCCGCAGATGGTCGAGGGCCACACGGTTTCGAGCGACGGGAAGGAATGGCGGCTCACCCTTCGCCCCGGCCTCAAATTCCATGACAACACGCCGGTGCTGGCGCGCGATTGCGCAGCCAGCATTCGCCGCTGGGGGGCACGCGATTCCTTCGGCCAGGCACTGATGGCGGCGACCGACGCGCTTGCCGCGGCCGACGATAGGACGATCGTCTTCCGCCTGAAGCATCCCTTCCCGCTGCTGCCGCAGGCGCTCGGCAAGAGCTCGCCCAATATGTGCGCGATGATGCCCGAGCGGCTCGCCGCGACCGACCCGTTCAAACAGGTGACCGAAATGATCGGCAGCGGGCCCTACAGGTTCAATGCGGCTGAACGCGTGGCGGGCTCACGCCTCGTCTATGAGCGGTTCGCGGATTATGTGCCGCGCGCCTCCGGCACGCCGGACTGGACGGCGGGACCGAAGATTGCCCATTTCGATCGCGTGGAATGGCATATCATCGCCGATCCCGCGACCGCGTTCGCGGCGCTGGCGACCGGCGAGGTGGATTGGTGGTGGATCCCCGATGCGCTGCTGCTGCCCGAGCTGCGCGCCAACCGCGATCTTGCCGTGCGCATCGTCGACCCCACCGGCTTCATCGGTACCATGCGATTCAACTGGCTCAACCCGCCCTTCGACAAGCCGGCGATCCGCCGCGCGGTGATCGGTGCGGTGAACCAGGCCGAGTACATGACCGCCGTGGTGGGCACGGACCCCACGCTCTGGCGCGACGGTGTGGGATTTTTCTGCCCCGGCACGAAAATGGCGAACGAGGCCGGGATGCGGGCGCTCACCGGCCCGCGCGATCTCGACAAGACGAAGAAGGATCTCGCCGCGGCCGGCTATGGCGGGGAGAAGATCGTGCTGCTTGCACCGCAGAATATCCCGACCGTCAAGGCGCTTGCCGATATCTGCAACGACATGATGATGAAGATCGGTTTGAATGTCGACTACGCGGCGATGGACTGGGGCACGCTGGTGGCACGGCGCACCAGCATGGCACCGCTCGACAAGGGAGGCTGGAGTGTTTTCTCCACCTTCTGGGGTGGGCTCGACATGGATGGGCCCGCGATCAACCCGTTCCTTCGCTGCAACGGGAAGGACGCCGCGCCCGGCTGGCCGAGCGATGCGATGATGGAGAGACTGCGCGATCACTGGCTTGCCGCGCCGGACGAGGCGGCGCAGAAGATGATCGCGATTGCGATGCAGCGCCACGCCTTTGATATCGTTCCGTTCATCCCGCTCGGGCAGCAATTCAACCCGACCGCCTATCGCAAGGACATCACCGGAATCCTGGACGGCATTCCGGTCTTCTGGAATGTGCGGCGAAGCTAAAGCGTGTTGCGCGCTTCGATAGAGTTGCAGAGAGGAGGCTTCTTTTTCTGAAGAAAAAGAGGCAAAAAGACTGCTCTCCGTTTTCCGGACCCGGCGCCGGCCGGCATCAGCAAGGCGCGCGATTGCGGATTGCGAGACTCATTCTTCCGCAGGCCGCTCCGCAATCATCTGGCCGAAAGGGCACGCGTGCGGTCTATCAGCGCGAGAAGTGGAGAGGGATCCGTGGCGAAGAGATATGCCTCCCTCCTCGCCTCCTCGGCGATACGGTCAAGGCAGGCTTCCGCCTCCGGCAGTTTTGCGCGGAATGCCTCGGCGAGGAAAGCCAGCCCGTCATCCACGGGCGCGGCGTGCGGATCCGCGAAGGCACGCGCCACAACCGGATCGCCGATCGCCAGCGCCGCCGGCAGCGTCAGGATGCCGTCCCGGAGATCGTCAAAGCCGCCGCCACCGAGCGCCGTTGTGCCACGCACATCCGCAACGTCGTCGCAACCATGGTATAGCAAACCTAGCAGCCCGCCAAATCTTCTGAGCCTCTGGGTACGATCGCCGAGACATGCCGCCACTTCGAACATCGCCCCGGTGTCTTCGCCTGCGATGATCCGCCAGTCCTCGAAGCCGAGCGGCCGACGGCGCAGGCGCCACTGCATGCACTCAGCCACCGCGAGCCGCTTGAGCAGCTCCGCCAGCAGCTCAATTCGTCCGGGATCGGCCGCAGCTCTCCGAAAGCCCTCGGCAACGATATAGCCCGAGGTCATGAAGGCGTGGAGCTGGCCGAACTCCCGGTGCAAGGTTGCCCGGCCGCGCCGCTCGCCGGACATATCGACAATATCGTCAACGACCAGGGACACATTGTGAAACAGCTCGATCAGCAGTGCCGATTCGATCACCTTCGGCGTGATACTGCCCGGCTGCATCGCCCGCCAGCACGAAAAGACGGTAAGAGGGCGGAAATATTTTGATCCGGAAAGAAATTGCCACCTGAGCGCTTCGTGCAGCTCTGGGCTGCAACTCGTGATCCATTCCTCAATCGCCACGGCAAGAGCCTGCATTTCCGCGGCGAAATCGAGAGCGTCCTTCACTACGGCTTGACGCGGGCGTAACGCCGCGGCGCCTGGCCCGGAGGCTCTTCGGCAGGCGTTGCCAACCCGAACGCAAGATGATCGATCTCGGCCTGAAACAGCCTCGCTTCCTGCGAGGCTGTTTCGCCCAGTTCACGGGCAAGGCGGCGCAATCCCTCCGTCAGCAAAAGCTGCTCCGCTTCGGCAGTGCCACCCTGGCCCCCGGCCCCAAGGGGTGCCAGCAGCTCCAGATATTCGCCCCAGAGAGAGGCAAGCCGCCGCCAGTAGCGGAAACCGCTCATCATCGCGATCCATCCGACCTGACCGAGAAATTCCGCAGCGGCAGCACCGCCCCATGGGACTTCCGACGCGGCGGATGCCCGAGACGATTGAAACGGCCCCAACAGAAAAGCGAGAGGATCAGCCGCCGCCCCGCCATCCTCCGGACGAGAGGCCGGAGGATGCGGCCAAGGCGCGCTCGAGCCCCCGCCTTTCGGCCCGAAAGCCCAGGCATTGTGAACAAAGGCGAGAAAAGCTTCCAGGCCCATCCCCGCGCCCGGCCATACCGGGCCACCGCGAGCGTCGTCGTTCATGCTTGCCGACACCTGTTTCGATGCCGATAATATCCAACTATCGGCATGGTGCAATCCGGAATCTCGAATGGAGGACGGAGACAATGCGCAATCCCTTGCTTAGCACGCTGCCTGCGGTGATATTTCGTTACGGTATCGATTACGCGGAATTCGTGGCCGACAGTTTGCAACGCTCGTGGCGCATTGGATCGAGCTATGCCGAGAGGGCCCTGATGACGGCCGCACGGGCCGCGCTGAGCCCCGGAGGAGGAGAGGAGCTGCTCTCCCGCTTTTTGACCGGATACGCAAGCTACCTGACGGAGATGGCGACAATCCCCTGTATCGCCCTTGAAAACACGGCCGAGCGAATCGAGCGGCGCGCTGGCACCGCAGCGCCGCCCCACGAGATTTGTACCGTCGGCGGCAAGCCGCTGATGCTTCCGATACGTTTCGCAGAAGCATCCCAGGGATGGGCGGCATTCGCAGTGGATGCCGCAAAGGCCCAGAAAGCGCTGGAAACTCTTCCTCCCTATGGGGAAATTTTCGAGGTGCTGCAATTTTCCGGACAGGCCCTGCTGGTCATCTACGCGGTTGACTTTCGCAAGACGGATCTTGGCGCCTATCACGAGGTCGGCGTGGAGGTCTGGGTGCGGCCGAAAGCCAATCGGTCCGCGTTTCCCGGAACCGCGATCATCCGCATGTCGGTGGATGGGGAGTTCAGCGTCGAAGGCGCGCATGCGGCCTGGAATTTCATTAAGCTTCTCGCGCCCCGCATGCAGCCCACCTATCGCGACGAGAGCGTCACTTTTCCGGTGGATCATGACGATCCGAACACGCTCGCCCTCACGCTTCCGCGATTTGGCCGCGGCCGATCGACAGACTTGCCGATCCGCTATTACACGGTCAAGCCGCGAGACCATGCTGCCTGGTGCGTGATATTCAGACGCAACACCCAACGTGAAGGCATTCAATTCGGCGGCGATGTCGTCGTGCGGCTCGGCGACGGCAAAGGGGGAAATTGTTTTTGCGCGCTCAAGGGGGGCGGCGGGCGGGAACAATGCCTCTGTGCCGCGTTGCGCGACATGGGCTTGCCCAAGGCACCGCTTGCCAATGGCTGGGCGGAGAGCATGACCGGCCATGTGGAGGCCCCCTATACGGTCACGGGCGGTGATGTCTCAACTCATCCCTTGGGAAACAGCTCGCGATAAGACCCAAGCAGCCAGTGTTCAATGGTTGAGATGGCCTTGGCCAGGTGAGCAGAGGGCAGGCAGGCCAGCTTCAAACCGGCGAGAATCCACTCCGGCGCCACGTTCGGTTCGATGATCTCTATGGGCCGGCCCTTCCCGGCACGGGCGCGGACGGCCTCGGCAGCGAGCAGCCCGCTCGTAACGGCGCCTTCGATCGTCACCACATCGATCGGGTTGCGGCAGTAATCGCCAGCAAGGAACAAATTGGGGATACCGCAGGCGGTGGCGGGGCGCAGGCCCCAGCTTCCGACCTCATTGGTGAACAGTTCCTCAGTGGTGTTCGTCTGCAGATGGCAGCGTTCGAAATCCACATCGTCGGTGGTGAACGGAAGATACTCCATAAGCTCCTGGATCAGAAGCCGCCGAATCATGTCCGGAGAATATCCCGAAATCGGCAATGCGTCCGAGGCGACAACGTTGATGAAGGTGGCGGCGTTCGGGTCGTTCCTCCACAACCGCGAGGTATCGAGGAAGCTCAGGGCAAAGCGAGAATTGAGCAGGCCTACGACCTCGTTTGGCAGCGCGAACGGTTTTTTGAAATAGAGATCGAATGAGATCATCGGCTGACTGTTCATGCGCCGTACCGCAGCGAGATGCGGCGCCTGCGCAAACACCGCCTCGTCAACAAGCCTCGCCACCGATTGCGGCGGCACCGCAAGAATCACATTGCCCTTCACCGGGAGACTAAAAGTGCCTTTCACCGCCGGTTGCGGTCCGGCACCGGGCGATGGCGATGCGGCAAGCTCCACCCCCTCGATCCTTTCGATGGCGCCGGCCTCGGTCAGGCAGAGTCGCCTGACCTCGTGCAATGGCCGAACCTCCAGCCTTCGGCCCCCGCCCCCGTCACCGTCACCGCCACCGTCACTGCCCAAACGATGAAGATGGTGTTCCAGCGGCCCGAACAGGCAATGCTGCGTGTTGCCCCGCAGCAGCCACATCATCGGCGAGGGACAGCAATAGCCGAAACTGATAAATTTTCGGAATGATTGCACGGCTGTCAGAAAGTTCGGAGAGGCGAAGGCCTTGAGGGAAATATCCTCCTGAATGCTCATTGCCGCGCGGGTGAGATAGTGGCGCGAGTTCAGGAATGACAGCACGCTCATCTTGTCGAGCGCTTCGTAATGCCAGGCCGGCGTGCCCAGCAAATCGATGAGCGCGTAGCTGTAAAGGAACATGTCCGCGGGTGAACGAAGCCCGCTTATGAGATTCTGACAGGCGGTTTCCGGTGCTCCCACATCCGTGGTCCGCACCAGGCGTGGAGCCCAGTCGCCGCCGCCGCGCCGCAGATAGCCCATGCTGTGCCGGGGCTCAAAATGCTTGCGTGCTCCGATTTCCTCCGTGATACGCCAGAAGTTATGATACCAATTGAGATACATGTGATAAGAATGCTCGTGGAAATCGCCCCCGCCGCCGGCCTGGTGCGCGCCGAGCTTGCCGCCGAGCCACTTGTTCCGTTCTAGCAACGTAACCTGGAAGCCCCGCTCCACCAGCCGGAGGGTCGCCGCAAGCCCCGCGATCCCGGCGCCGATGACGATCACATTGGACCTGGAAGGATCGTCCATGGAATGATCTCCAGGCGTTTTGGAAATGTGGACAGAATCCAAATTAACGTTACCATTGGGGCGGCGGCGAGACAATCCAATCCCGGTCCGGCCCTGACTATGGCAATGACACCGACCACCAACGCTGACGAATGGCTCGAGTCGCTCGGACTAGGCCAGTATCGGGCATTGTTTGCCGAGCAGGCCATCGACTTCGATATTCTTCCGGAACTGACCGATCAGGACCTGGCCGGGCTCGGGGTCCCGCTCGGCCATCGCAAGAAGATGATGCGGGCCATCGCCCGGCTTGGGACCGGCGGAAACATCGCCGCACCGCAACCGGATGCGCGCCACTTCCACCGAACCGAGCGCCGGCAGGTGACGATCCTGATCTGCGATCTGGTGAATTCGACAGCTCTTGCAAGCCAGCTCGAACTCGAGGACATGCAAACGGTTGTCAATGCCTGCCTCGATGCCTGCACTGCGGCGGTCGCCCGCTTCGACGGTCAGGTGGCACGGCTGCTCGGCGACGGGCTGATGGCTTATTTCGGCTATCCCTATGCATCGGAGCATGCCGCCGAATCCGCGACCCAGGCGGCGATCCATGCCGTTCTCGCGGTGAGCCGGCTGGACGTGCTGCCCGGCATCAAGCTCCAGGTGCGCGCCGGCATTGCAACCGGCCTCGTGGTGGTTGGAGACCTGCTTGGCGAGGGCCCCGCCCGGGAGGAGCTCGCGGTCGGCACGGCACCGGCGCTGGCCGCGCGCCTGACGGCCCTGGCGCCGCCGGGTGGCGTTCTCATCGATCCGACAACGCGCCGTTTGATCAGAGAGCGATTCGAGCTTGAGCCGCTCGGCGCGCAGCCGCTCAAGGGAATCGCAACGGATACCCCCGTCTGGCGGATCCTGGGCGAACGGCGCGTGGAGACGCGATTCGAAGCGGCACAGGGCCGCTTCTCTTCCGAAGTTGTCGACCGCGAGGATGAGACTGCGCTCCTGCTGTCACGCTGGGACAGCGCCGCCGATGAACGTGGGCAGGTGGTGCTGCTTCGTGGTGAGGCTGGCATTGGCAAATCCCGGCTGTGCACGCGGCTCTGTGAGCACGTTACGAACATGCCGCACACGCTCGTTCGTCTGCAGTGCTCTCCCTTTCATACGAACAGCGCCCTTTATCCAGTTGTTACTCACTTGGAATGGGCCGCTGGATTGCTGCCTGAGCATTCTGTTGAGGAGAAGCGGCAGCTTCTGGCTTCACTCATGGCCGACACGGTCAGCAGTGAAGATCTGCCCTTCCTGGAAATGCTCCTGTCCATCCGCCCCGCCGACGGTGGAACCGAATCGTCGCTGCGAGAAACAAAACGGCGGACATTCGAAGTGCTGGCGAACCGGCTGGTCGCCCTTTCGCGCCGCAAGCCGGTGCTATGCGTAATCGAGGATATTCACTGGGTCGATCCAACCACGCTGGAACTGATTGATCTCTGCATAGAGCGGATCAAGTCGGCCGCGATCCTCATCCTGGTGACATGCCGCCCGGAGTTCGAGCCGAAATGGAACCACCTCAGTCACGTAACGGTTCTGAACCTCAACCCGCTCGGACGCGATCATGCCGCGGAGCTGGTCCGCCGGGAGGCCGGCGGCAAAACGCTGCCGGCGGAGGTGCTTGAGAATATTCTGACGAAAACCGACGGCGTGCCCCTTTTCGTCGAGGAGCTGACCCGAACGGTAATCGAATCCGGCATGCTGGAGGAGCATGCGGATGAGTATGTTCTGGTGCACGCCCCCTCGCCGGTGGCTATCCCGGAGACTTTGCAGGGCTCTCTGCTCGCGCGCCTTGACCATCTTGCCCCAGTCAGGGAGGTTGCGCAGATCGCCGCGGCCATCGGCCGCGAATTCAGCTACGAGCTGATCGCGGCCATCCAGCCATCGCGCATCAGCGATCTGGACGAAGCGCTCAAGCAGCTCGTTGCTTCCGGACTGATCCATCTTCGCGGCACGTCCGCAGTTACCACCTTTGCTTTCAAGCATGCGCTCGTACGCGATGCCGCATACAGCACCTTGTTGCGCAGCAAGCGGAATATTCTGCATGCCAGGATTGCCGAGGTTCTTTGCAACCGCTTCCCGGAGACCGCCGCGAGCCAGCCCGAACTGGTTGCCTATCACTTCACCGCCGCAGGGCTGACCGAGGCCGCCGTGCGCTGGTGGTTCCGCGCCGGCGAGCGCGCGGTCTTCCGATCAGCGAACACTGAGGCCGTTGCCCATCTTTCGCAGGCGCGCGAACTTCTCTTGACACTTTCGGAAGAAGTGCGGGCCCGCTATGAGCTCGCCCTGGAGACCGCGCTCGGACAGGCCACGACCGAACTTCGCGGCTATGCCGCGCCGGAGACGCTTGCGGTCTGGAAACGCGCGAGAGCGCTGCTGGGCCCCACTTCGGATCCCTCGCGCAAGTTTGCGGTATTCTACGGGCTCTGGGCGGCAGCCTATGTTCGTGGCGAAACGAAAATCCAGCAGCAGGTCGCGTCCGAAGCGCTGGAAGAGGCCGAATTGCTTGGTGATACTGCCGGGCTGTGCGTGGCCAACCGCAATCTCGGCACGACACTGGTGATGATGGGCGAGCTGGAACGCGGGCGCCAGCATCTTGAGCGGGCGCGCGAGCTCTACGATCCCGAGCAGCACCGGCCGCTCATGTACCGATTCGGGCACGATATCGGCGCGACCGCGCTCTCGCATCTGACGCTTGTGCTCTATCATCTTGGCCATATCGATCAGGCGATGGCGATGGCCGCGCGGGCCGTGCGCCATGCCGAGGCACTGAAACATCCGCATACGCTTGTGTATACACTCGGACATGCCGTTCTCGTCCTCGACGCGTGCCGCGCGAGGATCGACAATCATGCCATCTACGATGATGTGCTGGCGCTCTGCCGCAAGCATGATTTCCGGTTTTGGGGCAATCTGGTGGAGATGTATCGTTCCTGGGCCGCCATTTGCCGCGGAGACATTGTTGGACCGCTGGCAACCTTCCGCCAGGCACTGCAGGCGGTGCGCGCAACCGAGGTGAAGAACTGGATCCCTCTCTATCAGGCGCTGTACGCGCAGGGTCTTGCCAAGTCGGGCGACAAGCTGCGCGCGCTCGACGTGACCGAGGAGGCGGCCTCTATCGCCCGTAGCGATGGAGAGGTCTTTGCCATGAGCGAAGTGCTGCGACTGAAATCGAACATTCTGCTTGAGCTTGGCAGACACGACGACGCGCAAGCGAGCTTGATGGAGGCGCTGACCGTGGCGCGGAACCAAGGAGCCCTTTGCTTCGAACTTCGCGCCGCCGTTGACCTTGCCCGGATCGCCACGGGGCGTTCCGAACGCGAGAGGGCGCTGGCTGCGCTCCGGAGCGCCTATGGCAAGTTCAGCGAAGGCTTCACTTCACACGAGCTGACGACCGCACGGTCTGTCCTCGTGATGATGGAAGGGCGCGATGCCGATTGCAATCTTTCGAAAATGTCAGGCTAGAGCGTGATGACCGGAGGCGGTATCACTGGAGGTCTGAATCACGCGAGAAAACAAATGGCGAGAGCGGGATGCGTGAGCGGAAGCCGGCGCATCCCGCTCTAGAGCCGATCG
>DASZQO010000325.1:0-4060 GCA_035549615.1 Acetobacteraceae bacterium | reverse complement strand
GGCGTCGCCCATCTCTGGAGCCGCAATCCGGGCGCCCGTTGGCAGAAGGCGCTCGAAAGCGGGTTAAGGCCGGTTGCCGCAGGCATGATTCTGGCGGCCGTCTATGTGCTGCTCCGCTCGCTCGAAGGCGGCTTTCTCGCGCAGGCGACCGCCTTCGCCTCCACCGGAGTGCTGATGGCGACACGGATCAACCCGCTACTCCTGCTGAGCGCGGGAGCGGCAATTTTTCTTATTGCCAGGATGATTCTTGCAATTTGAGCGGCCGCCGCTACTCGCGCTGCTCGCGGCCGTAAAGCAGGAGCAGGGCGAGGATGACGACGCCATAGATGATGCTGCGGCCATATTCCGGCATGTTCAGCGCGAGCAGCACGCTGACGAGTGCGGTGAGGCTCACCGCGCCGGCGGCGGCGCCGAGATAGTTGCCACGGCCGCCGAGGATGCTGACACCGCCGATCACCACCGCGGCGATTGACTGGAAGAGATAGGGATCGCCCATCCCGAGCGATGCCTGCCCGCCGAAGCCGACCAGCAGGATCCCGGCGAGTGCCGAAAAGAGCCCGCTCAGGACATAAAGAAAGACAGTTGTCAGATTGACATTGACGCCGGCGAGGAAAGCGGCGCGGGCATTGTTGCCGATCGCGTAGGTGGCGCGGCCGAAGCGGGTGAAGGCCAGCACGAAGGAGACGATGAGGACGACGATGAGCCAAAGCCAGAGTGCTGCTGGAATGCCCAGGAAAACGCCGTGCACCGCGGCGGCGACCACCGGCGGTGCATAGGAGGCGCAGGCGGCGCAGGTCATTCCCCCAGAGAGTCCGAGCGCCAGCCCTTCGACGACGCCGTTCATCGCCAGCGTCATCACCACCGCTGGCACCGCGAACCAGACGACGAAGATGCCATTCACCAAGCCGACCAGCGCCCCCATGCCGAGGGTGAGCGCAATCGCATAGAACGCGCGCGCATTCTGCCCGAGAGAGGCGGTGGCCAAAAGGATCGCCGCCGCATTCAGCACCCACGGCACCGAGAGATCGATCCCGCCGATCAGGATAACGAAGCACTGTCCGGCCGCGACCAAACCGACAAAGGAGGCGACGAGCAGGATGGAAGTGACGCTCGGGAAGCTTGCGAATCCGGGATGGACCAGGGCGCCGATGACGAAGAGCGCAACGGCGGCGCCATAGGCGGCGAGGATGCGCAGCACGTCCGGAGTGAGGCGCGCGAGCATTCTTCAGGCCCTCCCGCGGCGGACGAGGTGCCCGATCGCCGCGCCGAGCACGACGGCGATGACGAGGAACAGGCCCTCATAGAAGGACTGATAGAGCGGATTGATATGGGCGTAGAAGAGGATGTTGACGATCATCGTCGTGATGAAGGCGCCGCAGATCGAGCCAACCGCGCTGCCGCGGCCGCCGAAAAGACTGACGCCCCCGAGCACGGTCGCGACGATCGAGGTGAGGGTATAGACATTGCCGCTGGTGGCATCGCCCGAGGTGGCATTGGCGGCAAGAAAGAGCCCGGCCAGGGCATAGAGCATCCCGCCGATGGTATAGGCGAGAACCTTCGTGCGCACGACGTTGACGCCATGGGCGATCGCCGCCGGCTCGTCATTGCCGATGGCAAAAATATCGACGCCGAGGCGCGAGCGGCGGAGCGCCATCCATCCCAGGGCCGCGAGAACAAGGAAGAAGAGCGCGAACGGGGCGTTGGTATTGACGAGAAAGGCGGTGAATCCGTCCGGCACCGTGCCGCCCGGCTGGGGCAGGACGCGGATGGCGAGGCCCTGAAAGATCGAGAGCGTGGCAAGCGTGACGACAATCGGTTGCAACCGTCCGAGACCGACGAGAAGACCATTGATAAGGCCCGCCACGGCGCCGACCAGCACGACCAGCACGGCGACGAGGACCATGTGCGCCACGCTGCCGGCAAGATAGATGGCGGCGAGAGCGTTGGTGAGGTCAATCACGCCGCCAACCGAAAGATCGATGCCGCGCGTCAGCACGACGATGGTCTGGCCGATCGCGGCGAGCGCCAGCGGCATCGTGTTGTTCACGGTCGAGGTGATCTCGAAATTGCCGGGCAGGCGATTCTGCTGGATCGCAAACATCCCGACGAAGATGATGATGCTGAGGAGCAGGATCGCGGCCGCAAGGATAAGGCCGATATTCTGGCCGACCACATGCGTCGCGCGCGGGCGGCGGCTGTGATGCGCCCCGGACGCCCGGATGTCGCTCACGGTGGAGGATTCAGGCGGCATCGGCGCGCTCGGCTTCTCGCATCGCTGCCGCAACAATCGCCTCGGCGTCGAGCGCGGGTGGGGTGAGGGTGGCAACGATCCGTCCGCCCCGCAGCACCAGCACGCGATGGCAGAGATGGGCGAGTTCCTCAGTGTCCGAGGAATAGAAAAGGATCGCCCTTCCCTCCCCCGCCAGCCGTGTCATCAACTCATAGATCTCGTGCTTGGTTGCCACGTCCACTCCGCGTGTCACGTCATAGAGCAGAAGGATGCGCGAATCCGCGAGCAGCCAGCGCCCGAGCAGCACTTTCTGCTGATTGCCCCCGGAGAGCGCGCCGACCGGTTGCGCGGCACTCGGGGTGACGACGCCAAGGCGCGAGATGATCTCCCGGCTCATCCGCCGCTCCGCCGCGCCGCGGATCACACCGAGACGCGAAAGCCGGGCGAGGATGGGAAGGGTGAGATTGTCGCGCACCGAAAGCGGCAGGAGCAGTCCTTCGGATTTGCGATCTTCCGGCACGAGGGCGATGCCGAGGCCGGCATGGATCGCATCCGCCGGGCTTGAGATGCGCATCACCCGCCCGCCCACGCGGATCCGGCCATGCCGCAGCGGCGGCGCGCCGAAAAGGCCGAGAAAAAGCTCCCGATGGCCCTGGCCGGCGAGACCACCAATCCCGAGGATCTCTCCAGCGGCGAGCGAGAAACCAAGCTCGCCCGCGCCGTTGAGGCTCCCCTCGGCGAGTTCGAGCACAGGCGGGGCGTTCGCCGGAACGGGCGGCAGCGCGGGATAGAGCGCCTCAACACGCCGGCCGGCCATCAGCGTGATCGCCTCATCCTCGGCGATCTCGGTATAGGTGCCGACCTCGGCGCCATTGCGGAAGATCGTGATGCGGTCGGCGATCGAGGTGATCTCATTCCAGCGATGGGATGTAAAGACAACCGCGGTGCCGGCGGCGCTGAGCTCGCGGATGCGGGCGAAAAGCCATGCGACCTCCCGCTCGACGAGCGAGGACGTGGGCTCATCGAGCAGGAGGATGCGCGGGCGGCGGATGATGACGCGGGCGATCTCGATGATCTGACGTTCCGCAAGCGAAACCTCCGCCGCGAGCGCGCGGGGGTCGATGTGGTGGATCCCGAGCCCAGCGAGCAGCGCCTCGGCCTCATCGGGAAGTGCGGAACGGCGGATGAGACCGACCGGCGACCGTGGCTCCCGACCGATCAGGAGATTCTCGGCGACACTCATCCAGGGCAGGAGGGTGAGCTCCTGAAAGACGGTGCCGATGCCATGGCGCGCGGCGTCCGCCGTTCCGGCAAGCCGGAGCGGACGCCCATCGAGCAGAAGGGAGCCGGCATCGGGGGGAATGCGCCCGCCCAGGATCTTGATGAGGGTTGATTTGCCCGCACCATTCTCCCCGACGAGCGCATGGACCTCACCCCCGCGCGCGGCGAAGGAAGCGGTGCGCAAGGCCTGGACACCGCCGAACGCCTTGCTCACCGCTTGCGCGGCGATTGCGGCGGCGGCCTCAGGCGTGGCCGCCGGCGCGGCGCTCATACCGAGGGAAGATTGACGTTGAGGCTTCCCTCGCAGGGCGTGCCCTTGAGCGCGGCATCAACGCAGATCTTCACCGTCGCATTGGGTCCGCTGTCGGTGAAGTCAGCGAAGAAACTGTCCGGCAGGTCGGGGAACACCGTCTCCCCCACTTTCACCGTCTCGCTCGTCACGAACGGGAAGGGGATGGTGATGTCCTTGGCCGGATAGGATTTCTGCAGGATACGCCGGGCCAGCTCCAGAGAGACGACGACGAGGTAAGGCGGCTGGCCGATCGAGAG
>DASZQO010000324.1:0-4323 GCA_035549615.1 Acetobacteraceae bacterium | reverse complement strand
GCGCCGGCTCGATCCCGCCGAGGCCGAGCGCGTACTCGGCGCCTATGGCATCCCGGTGGTGCCGAGCCGCGCGGCCGCAACTGGCGAGGAGGCCGCCGCGGCGGCGGCGGCGATCGGCGGCGCGGTCGCGCTGAAAATCCGCTCGGCGGATATCGCATGCCGCGGCGAGGTCGGCGGGGTCGCGCTGCATCTCGAAGGCACGGCCGAGGTGCGCGCCGAGGCGGCTTCGATGCTTGCCCGCGTCCGCCGTATCCTACCCGAGGCACGGATCGAGGGGTTCCTCGTGCAGGAGATGATCACCCGGCCGGGCGCGATCGAGCTTGCCGCCGGCCTGATCGATGGCGGCATTTTCGGTCCGCTGGTGCGGTTCGGCCAAGGCGGCGCGCGCATGGCCGGCGCGGCGAGCCTGGAACTCCCGCCGCTCAACATGGCGCTGGCGAACTGGCAGATCGCGCGGGCGCACATCTGGCCGCGGCCTCGGGAGGGGCATGGCGCGCCTTCCATCGATACCGGCGCGGTGGCTCAGGTGCTGATCCGCATTGCCGAGATCGCCTGCGCGCACGCGGAGATCGAGACATTGCTCATCGATCCCCTGCTCGCCGATGCCGATGGGGTGATCGCGCTCGATGCGCGGATCGCGATCGCGCCGGCGCGAAGCAGTGCGGCAGGCAGGCTCGCCATCCCCCCCTACCCGGCCGAGCTCGAGACGACTCTCCCGCTCGATGACGGCAGCGAAGTGCGGGTCCGGCCGATCCGCCCCGAGGATGAGCCGCTGCTGCAGGAGATGTTCCGGCACATGAGCGCGGAGGATGTGCGGCTCCGCTTCTTCATCACGATGCGGGAGATGCCGCACGCGCTCGCCGCGCGCCTCACGCAGATTGATTACGATCGGGAGATGGCAGTGATCGCCCTCGATGCGCAGGGCGCGATCGAGGGGGTCGCGCGCTTCTCCGCCGATCCCGACAATGCACGCGCGGAATTCGCCGTCGCGGTGCGCAGCGACCGCAAGCGCCATCGCATCGGGCATGTCTTGATGACCTATCTGCTGGAGATCGCGCATCGCCGCGGCATCGGCGAGATCTTCGGTGATGTCGTCGCGGAGAATGCGCCGATGATCGCCTTCTGCCGCGCTCTCGGCTTCTCGATCTCTCCCCATCCGGCCGACCGCCAGCTTCTGCGCGTGAGCCGGCCGGGATGATCCCCGAACGGACGGCGGTTCATGCCGATGCGGGCAACGGCGGCATCGGCGACGGCCGCGATTTGAAGCGACCCGGGAGCGGAAGCGGTATCAGGGGGCGTTTTGGCCGCGCCGTGTTCACATCGCTGCGAAAAGATCGGAAGGGGACACGGGCCGCCTCGCCACTGTCCTGATGTTTCACGTGAAACATCAACAGAATCAATAAATTAAAAAGCGGCGGCGCGCCCCGGCACGCATGCGGCCCGGGGAGCGGCCGAAGCTTGTTGCCTTGTGTGCAGCCTTACGCGCCGACGCCGCCGAGGGCGAGGTATTTGATCTCGAGATATTCCTCGATCCCGTATTTCGAGCCTTCGCGGCCGAGGCCTGAGGATTTCATGCCGCCGAAGGGCGCGACCTCGGTCGAGATGATCCCCTCATTGATGCCGATGATCCCATATTCCAACGCCTCCGCCACACGGAAGACACGCCCGACATCGCGCGCGTAGAAATAGGCGGCGAGGCCGAACTCGGTGTCGTTGGCGAGCTTGATCGCCTCCTCCTCTGTCTTGAAGCGGAAAAGCGGCGCCACCGGGCCGAATGTCTCCTCATGGAAGGCGAGCGCCGAAGGCGGCACATCGGCAAGCACCGTCGGCTCGAAGAAATTGCCGCCGAGCGGATGGCGCTTGCCGCCCGTGACCAGCTTGGCGCCGCGGCGCACGGCATCGGCGATATGCTCCTCGACCTTCGCCACCGCATCGGCGTTGATCAGCGGCCCCTGCGTCACGCCCGGTTCCATGCCGTTGCCGACCTTCATCTTTTCGACTTCCGCCTTGAACTTGGCGGTGAAGGCATCGAACACGCCGTCCTGCACCAGGATGCGGTTGGCGCAGACGCAGGTCTGCCCGGTGTTGCGGTACTTGCTCGCCATCGCCCCCGCCACGGCCGCATCGAGATCGGCATCATCGAACACGATGAAGGGCGCGTTGCCGCCAAGCTCCATGCTCGTCTTCTTGATCGTCGGCGCGCATTGGGCGAGGAGCTTCGCCCCGACCTCGGTCGAGCCGGTGAACGAAAGCTTCCGCACCAGCGGATTGCTGGTGAGCTCCGCCCCCGTCTCACCCGACGGCCCGGTGATGAGATTGCAGACGCCGGCCGGCATGCCGGCCCGCTCGGCCAGCGCCGCGAGCGCGAGGGCCGAGAATGGTGTCTGGCTGGCCGGGCGGATCACGCCCGTGCAGCCCGCGGCCCAGCCCGGCCCGGCCTTGCGGGTGATCATCGCGGCCGGGAAGTTCCAGGGGGTGATCGCGGCGAAGACGCCGATCGGCTCCTTCTGCACAACGATCCGCCTGCCCTTGGCGTTCTCTGGGATCGTATCGCCATAGACGCGCTTGGCTTCCTCGGCGAACCATTCGATGAAGCTCGCCGCATAAGTGATCTCGCCGCGGCTTTCGGCAAGCGGCTTGCCCTGCTCCGCCGTCATGATCAGGGCGAGATCCTCGGTATTGGCGATCATCAGCTCGAAGAGCTTGCGCAGGATCGCTGCCCGCTCCTTGGCGAGCATCGCCCGCCAGGCGGGATAGGCGCGCGCCGCCGCCTCGATCGCGCGGCGTGTCTCGGCCGCGCCCATCGCCGGAACCTCGCCCACCGCTTCGCCCGTGGCCGGGTTCTTGACCACGATCGTGCGGCCGGAATCCGCTTGCACCCATTTTCCGTCGATGAAGTTTGCCTGGCGCAGCAGGGTCGGGTCCTTGAGCGGCAGAGGCGAGACAGGATTCAGCATGGCGGTCCTCCTTCCGGTCGGCTCCCGCCTAGATAGGCGCCCATGGGCCCGATGTCAGCGGAGCCGCTGCCCGCTCGCTATTCGACCGTCACGGACTTGGCGAGGTTGCGCGGCTGGTCGACATCCGTGCCCTTGAGCACGGCCACATGATAGGCCAGCAACTGGACCGGGATCGCGTAGAGGATCGGGGCGACGAAGGGATCGACCGGCGGCAGCACCAGACTCGCCGCCGCGATCCGCGAGAGCTTCCGCGCGCCCTCCGCATCACTGAGCACGATCACTCTGCCGCCGCGCGCCGCCGCTTCCTGGAGGTTCGAGGCGGTCTTCTCAAAGAGCGGGCCGGAGGGCGCGGCCGCGATCACTGGCACGGAAGGATCGATCAGCGCGATCGGCCCATGCTTCATCTCGCCGGCGGCGTAGCCCTCGGCGTGGATATAGCTGATCTCCTTGAGCTTGAGCGCGCCTTCGAGCGCGATCGGGTAGCAAAGGCCGCGGCCGAGATAGAGCACGTCCCGTGCTTCGGCGATCTGCTCGGCGAGCTTCCGCACGGCCTCTTCCTGTTCGAGCACGAGCGCGGCGCGCCCCGGCACTTCCAGCAGGGCGGCCGTGCATGCCGCCTCGACCTCCCGCGTGATTGTCCCGCGCGTCCGTGCGGCGGCGATCGCGAAGCAGGCGAGCACGGCGAGCTGGGCGGTGAAGGCTTTCGTGCTGGCGACCCCGATCTCCGGCCCTGCGACCGTCTCGAGAATCACGTCTGATTCGCGGGCCATGGTGCTCTCCGGCGCATTCAGCACCGAAAGCACGTGCTGACCCGCCGCGCGCAGAAAGCGCAGCGCGGCGAGCGTATCCGCCGTCTCCCCCGACTGGCTCACCAGGATCGCAAGCCCGCCCGCCGGCAAAGGCGGCGTGCGGTAGCGAAGCTCGCTCGCCACATCGGCATCGGCAGGAAGTCTGGCGAGGCTTTCGAGCCAGGAGCGCCCGACCAGCCCGGCATAGAAGGCTGAACCGCAGGCGCTGATCGAGACGCGCGGAAGGCGGGCAAGATCGAAGGGGAGCTTTGGCAGAACGACGCTGCGGGCGAGCGGATCGATCATCCGCCCAAGCACGTCGCCGAGCACGGCGGGATGCTCGTGCAGCTCCTTCTCCATGAAATGGCGGAAGGCGCCCTTGCCCACCAGCGCACCGGTGAGCGCGGTCTGCTTCACCTCGCGCGCGACGGGAGCGCCGTCCGCGCCGAAGAAGCGGGCATCGCCGCGCGTCATCACCACCCAGTCGCCATCCTTGAGGAAGCTCACGCGCTGCGTCAGAGGGGCCAGTGCCAGCGTGTCCGAGCCGAGATACATGGCGTTGTCGCCGAACCCGACCG
>DASZQO010000323.1:0-11051 GCA_035549615.1 Acetobacteraceae bacterium | reverse complement strand
ACCGTGATCTCGAACCGGCCGGGCGCGAGGGTGAGGATCTCCTCGACGGTGCGCATTCCCGCCATTCCGTTGCCGATGACGACGAGACGTGGGCGGGGGAGATTGGAGCCGTCCATTGCTCCCTCCTTCAGATACGGACCGTGGCGCCATCGGCGGCGGAGGCCGTGAGGCTCGCGCGCCATTCGCGGCGGACCGCCATCAGCCCGGCGAAGGCGATGAGCGCGAGGCCGGCGAAGATGAGGAAACCAGGCTGGTACGAGCCGGTGAGCTGTTTCGAGAAACCAAGGCTGGAGGCGAGATAAAAGCCGCCGATTCCCCCCGCCATGCCGACCAGCCCGGTCATCACCCCGATCTCCCGGCCGAAGCGCAGGGGCACGAGCTGGAACACCGCTCCATTGCCCATGCCGAGCGCGAGCATGGCGATGACGAAGGCACCGAGGCCGAGCGTCAGCGACGAGAGGCCGAGGCTCACCAGCGCGAGCATCACGGCGGCAAGGAGATAGAAGACCGAGAGCGCGCGGATGCCGCCGAGCCGGTCGGCGATGAAGCCGCCGATCGGCCGTACCGTGGAGCCCGCGAAGACACACGCCGCCGTGGCGTCTCCGGCGGCGACGGGTGCGAGGCCGTACTGAGTGTGGAAATAGATGGTGAGCGAGGAAGCAAGCCCGACGAAGCCGCCGAAGGTCACGCTGTAGAAGAGCATGAACCACCAGGTATCGCGGATGCCGAGCACGCGGAGATAGGCGCCGAAACGCTTCGGCGGGGGATGGTTCGGGCTGTCCTTGGCGAGGATCGTGAAGACGATGAAGACGAGGAAGAGGACAAGGGCCGCAAGCCCGAACACATTCGCATAGCCGTAGGCGAGACCGAGCGTAGGCGCAAAGAGCGCGGCCAGAACGGTGCCTGAATTGCCGGCGCCGGCGATGCCGAGGGCGGTGCCCTGATGTTTTTGAGGATACCAGCGCGAGGCGAGCGGCAGGGCGATGGCGAAAGAGGCGCCCGCAAGGCCGAGCACGAGGCCGAGGGCGAGAGTCGCACCGAAGCTCGGCAAGCCGACCCGCCAGGCGGCGAGAAGCCCGGCGATGACGATGAGCTGGGTTGCGATCGCCGTGCGCCTGGCGCCGAAGCGATCCACCGCGAGCCCGTTCACAATGCGCAGAAGCGCGCCGGCGAGCACCGGCGTTGCGACCATCAGCCCTTTCTCGGCGGCGTCGAGATGCAGCGCCTCGCCGATCTGCACACCGAGCGGACCGAGCAGAACCCAAACCATGAAGCTCGCGTCGAAATAGAGGAAGGCTGCGAAAAGGGTCGGCAGATGGCCGGATTCGAGGAAGGAGCGGGATGAGGACGCGGCCGGGCGCAGGCGGGACATGACCAAACTCCGGCGGAGCTTTCGATCCGCGCGGCGGCCGCCCTTGGCACGCCATGGATTGCTGGGACCCGGGCCGGCCGCCTTTGGCCGGACGAGGCACGGACATGCATGAGCTGCCCGGGCATGGAGATTTTCAGCAAGAATGATGCCAGAGCGGATCCGGCATGTTTTCAAGCCGCGCCAGCGGGCATCGGCTTGGGGATGTTCATTTGGCGCGCAGGGATTGCTTTCATTTTGGGCGATCCTGATCAGCCTGCGCGCGCGAGTGTCCCCACGAACCGGCCGATAGCCTCTGCGACATCTTCTTCATCCACGCCGTTGAGAAGCCCGTGCCGACGCATCATCGCGAAGGGCCAGGCCGCGTCCGCCGCATGCGGGGTGAGGTCCTGGCCGGTCATGAAAAGTGGGCCGGGGCTTTCCCGCCTGAGCGCGCGAACCAGGATTTCCGGAGCGAGACCGAGCCAACCAGGGGCGGAGAGCAGCCGGGCGAGGTTCTCCTGCTCCGGGCCGGCGGTCAGACGTGCATTCGCCTCACCGAGAGCGGCACGCAAACGGGCGCCAAGGCGCGGGGCCTGGTCGGCAAGATTGCCGCGAAGGACGAGGAATTTCTCCGCGTGGCGCGGGGCGAGCGTGCGCGAGGTGGCGACGATCCGGCCCGCGCCCGTCGCCTCAGCGACCGCGCCCCACGGGGCGCCTGCGCAGAATCCATCGATTGTCCCGGCCGCGAGCGCGGCCGGCATCTCCGCGGGCGGCAGCACGATGATCGCAGCGTCCCGGCCGGGGCGAACGCCTTGCCCGACAAGAAAATCGCGCAGCAGCAGATCGTGGCTCGAATAGGCGTGAACCACCGCGAAGCGCGGCTTTTCCTCGCGCTGGACACGTGCGGGCGCAAGGACGACGGCATTGCCCTCCCGGCTGACCAGGGCGGCGGCGCGGAGGTCGGTGGACCGGCCGCGAAGACCGAGCATCATGGCAAGCGCCAGAGGGCCGAGGATAAGGGCCGCATCGAGCTGCCCGTAGGCGAGCTTGTCGGCGATGTTCGCCCAGGAGGGCTCGGTCACCACCGCGACATCGAGCCCCGCGGCCGCGAAAAGGCCGCGCTCCTGCGCGATGATCGGGGCGGCGCAATCGAGCAGCCGCAGGATGCCGAGCCGGATTGTGCCTTCGCTCATGTCAGTTCCTTTCCCGCCTCGGCAAGCAGGGCGCGGGCGAGATCGGCGAGCCGCATCTGCCGCTCCATGGCCCGGCGCTGGAGGAAGCGATGTGCGGCGCGTTCGCTCAACCCGTCCCGCTGCATAAGCAGCCGCTTTGCCGCCTCGATCCGCCGCCGTTCCTCAAGCTCCTTTTCCAATGCCGCGAGCCGCGCCTCGCGCTCGCGCAGGCGGCGAAAGAGCGCGATCGCGCTCAGCAGGATCGGCTTGATGTCGCGGATCGCGGCGGCATTGACGTGATAGGAAGCGACCCCGGCGGAGATCGCCGCCTCCATGAAGTCCGGATCGTCCTCGTCAATAAACAGCATCACCGCCGCGCCATGCCCGGCCGCGTCGCGCACCTGCTCGAGACTGTCACGGTCGGGCCGCGCCATGTCCACGATCACCGCATCCGGACGCTCGGCCTGCACGAGCTCGCCGAGATTGCGCTCCGGCGGCGCGATCCGCACGCGCGCGCCGGCCACATCTTCGGTGATCCGTGCGGCGAGCATGGTGGCGCGTTCGGGATCGGTATCGGCGATCAGGACATCCACGCCCCGCTGCAATGCAAGAGCGTTGCCAGACCGGCCTCCGGCGGCCCGCGATCGGCTTTTATGGGGATTACCGTCCGGTCCAGGCGCTCGGGTCGATGCGGATGCGGCCGACCTGAACGAGGGTCTTGGTTTTTGGCTCGGCCCGCTCCTCGGCGAGACGGAGCGCGTTGAGCGGGAGCAGGAAGGCAATCGAGCCCATCAGCGCGCCCGGAAGCCAGAGGATCAGCCCGCCCATATGCTGATCGTGCAGCGGGCTGATCCAAGGATAGAGCCGGCCGCAGAGGTCGTAATAGCGGTAGAGAACCTGTCCGGTCAGGGCGACATAGGCGCCGAGCGGAATCACCGGCATCATCCCGAAGAAGGCAACGAGCATGCGGGTGAAGAAGGAGATCGGCGCCGGCGGCTTCGGTCGCGGATCGAGCACCAGGCACCAGAAGAGAACGCCCTCCACGGCCATCAGGATATTCATCCCATCGAACAGGCGCCAATCGAGCATCACCCAGAGCACGATCACCGGCACGACCTGAGCTGCGATCAGCAGCGCGAACAGCAATGTCGCGATCACCGGCTGCTGGACAATGCGGAGCAGCGCTGCAAAGGGCCGCGCGCGGAGAACGTTTCGTGCGATCGCCGGCATCCCGGCTTTCAGGGCGGCGCCGGGCCAGGAAATGGCGATCAAGAACGGCCCAAGATCATGCAGCACGAATTGCTGCGCCTGTGTCGCCATGAAGAGATGAAGGGAGATGTAGGTAAGACGCGTCTGCACGACCGCGTACATCGCGACCAGGGCGACGATGTAGCCGGCCTGGCGCCAGGGGGCAGGCCGCTCCGATGGCGGCAGGCGCGTGAGCCCGCGCGCGTACCAGAGAAGCGGCAGCGCGGTTCCGAGATATTCGAGCCAGGAGAATTGCCAGGGTCCCCAGGCGGGCATCTCGGCCGGATGAAAGGTGGAGAACCAGGCCAGCAGGGCGCCCACCAGAACCACGATTCCGTGCAGCGCAACCTCGTCGAAACGCGTGCGGCCACTCCGGAGCGTGGCGACGGACATGAACCTAGAACCCGAACATGTGATCGAGCGAGAAGACCCCTTCACCCATCATCAGCCCGTGATAGCCAAAGAGGCGGCAGGTTGTATCGCGGATCAGCACATAGCCGGTCGCGCCGGCCGCAGTGATGGCGGAGGCGGGGAAAATCTCATCCGGAAAGATCATCGCCGAGCCCGAGCAGGCGATTGCGATCTTTTCCTCGGCGATCACCTTGCCTGCGGAATCGTGCAGCAGCAGCGTCGTCTGCGAATGCGGGTGCCAGGGTGCCGAGGCCGGATAGATGAGCACCGCGAAGCTTCGCCGCCCGCCTTCGCCGAGCTTGAGGAAGAGCCGGGTCGAAAGGCCGGGCGGCGGCCCAGTATAGGATTGCGGCTCGTCCTTGTACGTCATCAGCGTGTTGAACATATGCGAGCCGAAGCTCGTCTCCGCGGCGTGGCCGGAGTTTCGATGCTCATAGCGCATCAGCGCGTGCAGCCAGCCATCGGCTTCGCCCCCGTCGCGAAAATCATAAACGAGCTCGGCATGGCCGCCCGCCTCGGCGAGCGCACCGTCCGAAAGCACCGTGTCGAGATCGAGGGCGATGTCGTGATGGCGTGGCAGGCAGCCAAGGAAATGCTCGGCGATACGCGTGCCCGCATTGTCGAAGAGGTCGAGGCGGAGCGGCAGCGTCGCCTGGGTCTCGGCCATCGGGGTCGGCTGCACGATGCTGCGGAAATGCCGTCGCGGCAGCACGGGGAAGGGTAGGAGATGGCCGCGGCCGAGCAGGTTCGAAAGGGAGCGCAGGCCCGGATCGGGGCGAAGATCGGCCCGTTCGACATTGACATGCGCGATATGCGGCCGCCCGTTTCGTACCACCTCATAGCGTGGCCGCACGACATGCCGCCCGGCACGCACCTCGATCTGCTCCGGCCAGCGCAGGCCGGGCAGGAGCTTCGCGACATCCACCGCCACGGTCGCGTAAGGAGGAACGGCGCGAGGCAAGGGCACCGGCGCCTCCGCGCCCATCCGGTCGAGGCTGATGCCGCCCGGCGGAATCGGCGCGGCATGGCTGTTCTGGACCCAGAGCAGCACTTTTTCATCGGCGCGCGGCGCCGGCAGGCCGGCATAGCGGGCGGCCGGCCAGGCGTTCGCATCATGGGTGCAGGAGAGGGTCGGGTGGCTCGCGCCATTGGTGGAAAATGTATCGAGCGCGTATTTGACCACGTCATGTCCGGTCGCGCCGATCGCATGCAGGAAGAGCTGGCCGGTGAATTCAGGAAGATCGAAGCGGGCGCGGATCGCCCGGCTGTCGATGGCGATCCCGCCCGGCCCTTCGGGCAGGATTTCCTCCCAGTTCGCGATCGCCTCGCCGCCGGCGCCGAAGAGCCGGAGCCAGAGCCGAACATCGCGCGCGCCGTAGCCCGCCCAGTAATTGGCGGTGACCAGCCGGGTCGAAAGCCCGTCCTGGTCGCGGAAGAAGGCATAGTTGGTCGCGAAATTGAGCGGATCGAGATAACGCCGGCGATTTCCGAGCATGGCTTCCGGCAAACGGACGGCATCGAGGCTGACAACCGTCGCCCCTGGCGGCGCGGCGGCGGCGATGCGGTCTTCCATGCGGGCGGTGTCGAAGGCGGCGATCAGGACCGCGCGGGCGCCGGAGCCGCCAAGCTCGGAGAGTGGCCGGCAGCGCAGGCCGGCGCGCCCAGTGCCGATCTCCCGCACATCCTGCACGAAGATGCCGGCCAGCGGCGGCACATCGGGATAGAGCGCGAGCAGCGCCGGGGCGATGCCATCCGGATCGAAGAGCGCGACGGGTGCCTGACCGGCGAGCCGGACGTAGAGGCGGGCGACAGCCTCGGCGGCGAGCGGGTGGGCGAGCGCCTTATAGACGACATTGCCGCCGCGCCGTTGGTCGAAGGTCTCAATCTCAAGCATCGTCCCTCTAATACCTACCTATGGCTAGTCGAGGCCGAGGCGCCGACGCATTTCCGCCGCTGCCTCCGCGGTGTCATTGAGCGCCGTAACCGGCCAGAGCGCAAACCGCCCGGAGAAGGGCCGCGCCCGGCCGCATTGCTCCATCGCCGCGACGAACAGCCGGTTGCGCCGCGACCGACCGGGCAGGGGGGCTAGCATGACCGGCGCCTCGGTGGCCACTGCCTCCGAGATCATCGAAACCGAATCGATGGTCACGATGATCGCGTCTGCGAGCGCCAGCAGGCCGAAATAAGGGTTCTCGCCCTTGCCGTCCCAGACATAGCCGCCGAGCGGGGCGATGGCTTCCCGAAACGCCATCGCCGCTTCCGGATCGGTCCGGCGAGAGGGGGTGGCGGCGAGGCCGACACCGTCCTGCCGCATCATCGTCGCGAGCTCGGCCGCCAGCCGGGCGGCGATTGCGCGGTCGAGACGGAAGCGGCCATTGGCCCCGCCCACCAGCACGGCGACCAGCGGACGCGGAAGCGAGGCGAAGCGCGGCGCCCACTCGGCGGCCGCTGCCGCGAGCCGCGCCTTCGTCACGCGATGGAGCGCCGTGCGGGTGACGATGACATTGGGCCCGGCAATCTCGTCATGGCGCGCCGCGACGATGAGGTCGAAGCGATCGGGGGGCATGCGTGGATGCTGCACCTGGACGATACGAACGCCGCGCCGCCGCAGGGCGGCGCCGACCGCAGCGCCGACGCCGCCGACGCCGATCGCAAGTTCGGGGAAGGGCGGGGCCATCCCGACCGCGGCAAGCGGCGCGGGCCAGGTGCGCGCGGCAAGCCAGCGCCATGGCGCGCGCGGCATGAGGGGCTGGATCCGGGCTGGGAGCCCCGCTGCCTCGGCGAGCCCAAGGCCCTGGGCTTGCAGGCCCGCATAGGGCTCGGACAGCAGCCAGGTGGGCGGCGGGCTTTTCACACCGCGAGCGACTCCATCTCACGCCAGAGCGCCGCCTTGCCCTCAAAGCCGATGCCCGGCAGCTCGGGCAGGGTCACGAACCCGCCCTCGACACGCACGCCGTCGGGAAACCCCCCATAGGGCTGGAAGAGATCGGGATAGTTCTCATTCCCGCCAAGCCCGAGGCCGGCGGCGATGGCCAGCGACATCTGATGCCCGCCATGCGGAATGCAGCGCTTCGCCGACCAGCCATGAGCGTTCAGCATGGCGAGCGTGCGGCGATATTCGCAAAGCCCATAGGAGAGGGCGCAATCGAACTGAAGCCAGTCCCGGTCCGGCCGCATCCCACCATAGCGGATGAGGTTGCGGGCATCCTGGTGGCTGAAGAGATTTTCGCCGGTCGCCATCGGGCCAGGATAGAACTCCGCAAGCGCTGCCTGGAGCTGGAAGTCGAGCGGGTCTCCCGCTTCCTCGTACCAGAAGAGAGGATAGTCGCGTAGCGCTTTGGCGTAGCCAATGGCGGTTTCGAGATCGAACCGCCCATTGGCATCCACCGCGAGCCTTGCATCGGAACCGATCTCGGTCAGCACCGCCTCGATCCGCCGGCAATCCTCGGCGAGCGTGGCACCGCCGATCTTCATTTTCACCACTGTGTAGCCGCGATCGAGATAGCCCCGCATCTCGCTGCGCAACGCCGCGAGATCCTTGCCCGTATCGTAGTAGCCGCCGGCGGCATAGACGAAAACGCGCGGATCGGCCTCGCAGCCCGTGCGCTCCGCAAGCAGGCGAAACAAGGGTTTCCTGGCGATTTTTGCAGTGGCGTCCCAGATCGCCATGTCGAGTGTGCCGACGGCGACCGAGCGCTCCCCATGTCCGCCCGGCTTCTCGTTCGCCATCATCACGGCCCAGACGCGGTCGGGGTCGAGATTCTCGCCCGTCTCATCGAGCAGCGAGGCGGCTGGCGCTTCCATGATGCGCGGGGCGAAACGCTCCCGGATCAGCCCGCCCTGGCCGTAGCGGCCATTGGAGTTGAAGCCGTAGCCGATGACCGGGCGGCCGTCACGGATCACATCCGTCTCCACGGCGACCAGGCTCGTCGTCATGCGCGAAAAGTCGATATAGGCGTTGCGGATGGTCGAGGCGATCGGGGCGGTGCGTTCATGCACCGCGACGATACGGACGGACATCGGGCGGCAGCTCCGGCTGATCTCAGACAGGACTCACTTCATCGTGCCGCGCCGGATCGACGGAAGCCAGGGACGGGGCACAGCCAGGGACGAGCTCGGCAAGCAGCCGCGCCCCGAATGCGCTCCAGGCGGCCTTGGGCGATGCGGCGAGGCGCGGTGGCGGCATCGGCTCCCTCGCGACACCAAGGAGGCAATCGGCAAGAGATGCAGGATCGGGTTCGGCGAGGCGGGCGAGGCTTTCCGCCTCGAGCTGAGTCTCAAGGCCGCCGACGCGGGTTGCCACCACCCAGCGTCCGGCCGCGAGCGCGCCGGCCGCGACACCGCTTTGGCTCGCCTCGCGATAGGGCAGCACGACGGCATCCGCCCAGCCAAGCAGGGCGGCGATCTCCCCCTCCGGGACCCAGCGGTTTTCGACCGTGACGAAATCGAGCGCGGCGAGGGCTTCGAGCACCGGGCTGGCGGGGCCGCGTCCGACCACGCGGACCGTGAAGAGGCCGGCCGGCAGGCGCCTGAGAGCGGCGGCGAGCAGGTCGAGACCCTTATAGTGAAGGAGCCGGCCAAAGAAGAGCAGATGGAGCGGCCCATCATGGGCGCGGCGCGCCGGCACGGTGCCGAAATCGAAGGGCGGATGGGAGGCAAGCAGCAGCTTTTGGCCGGGGCAGAGCCCCTGGCTGCGCAGCCGGGCCGCGACATGGGGCGAGAGTGCGGCGAGCATGGCGGCACGGCGGGCGAGCCGGCGCTGCATGTGCATCTGCAGGGGAAGCCCGTCGCCCGGATGCGTCTCCGCGTCATGGATGATGACGGCAAAGGGAACGCGAAGACGCTGCAGCACACACGCCATCAGCAGATCGAGGGGGGCGGGCATGGCGCAGATGGCGGCCGCGGGATCAAGAGGGCCGATCCGGCGCGCGAGTTTGTCGATCAGCCAGGGGGCCGCGGTGAGTCGGCCAAGCAGACCGACGAGGTTGTCGTAGGTCGGGAAGGGGAGCGCGCAATCGGGTGGCAGCGGACCGCGGAGAAGCTCGGCCTGGGCGGAGAGCGAGAGGACCGTCTCGATGCCGGGTAGGCGGCCGAGGCCGGCGGCGAGATCGGCGGCGAAGCGCGGCCCGGCCCCATGGCGGCCCCAATGCCAGACAAGGATCCTCACCGCCGCGCCCCAAGGCCGATCCCGGCCAGCGCGGATTCGAGCGGAGCCGTGCCGAGGCGGGCCAGCGCCATGGCACGCGCCCGGGCGCCGAGGCTCGCCCGAGCGGCGGGATCGTCCGCGAGGCGGACGAGATGGCGGGCGGCCTCCCCGATATCCGGCTCGGCCCAGACCGCGCCCGGCGCCTCGAAGACGCCGCGCGGATCCGAAGCCGGGATCAGGTGATAACCGACCAGGGCGGCGCTCGCCTCGTCCATGAAATCGAGATTGCCGGACCAGCCGGTCGCCACCACCGGCTTGCCGAGGAGCATGGCCTCGGCCAGGACTAGGCCGAAGCCCTCACTGCGGTGAAGGCTGAGGACGATGTCGGCGGTGGCGATGAGGGCATGGTTGTCGGCAGGGGACAAGGTTTCCGTGAAGAGGCGCACATTGGCGAGGTTCGAGACCGCGGACGACAATTCCTGAAAATCTTCCGGCGCCGAGGATGGGTTGCCGACCTTCATCAGCAGGAACCGGTCCGGGCGGTTGCCGAAGGCTGCCTGGAACGCGGCCACGGCCGCCAGCGGGTTCTTGCGCACATAGCTTGAAGAAATGCTGAACGAGACGAGCACGATAACGGCGCCGGCGGGCAAGCCGAAGGACTGGCGATCGCGCCGGGCCGGCGCCGGCGGCGCGATGGCCAGCGGATGCGGCACCACGCGAACCTGGCCGGGGAGCAAAGGCTCGATGGCGCGGGCGGTGAAGCGCGAGGGGACCCAGACCTCATGAACGAAGCGCGGGCCGACCCGCCAGGTGGCCGGCACCGATTCCAGCTCCCAGCTCCAATAGCCGATGACGCGGCGGCGGCGAAGGAGATGGCGCTTCTGGTGCAAGAGCACCCAGGGCAGCATGGGCGGGTTGACGGTGAGCACGAGACCGGCGCCGGCAGGCGGCGCGGCGGGCGTGAGGGGCGGGAGGTCGGAGGCGGCGCCGGGCCACATCGGGCCGGTGATGTCGAGCGGCCAGGCAGCGACTCCGAGATGCCCGAGGGCCTTCAACATCAGCCGCGCGCCCTCGCCGAGGCCGGAGGAGCGGGAAAGCTCGCCGGCGATGACAAGGCCCTCGGCGTGGCCGGGGCCGGAGAGTGGCACGATGCGGTCCGGGCGCGGTGCGAGAAGCGCCGTCGTTTCCGCGAACAACCGCCGCCGCCCGCCCGCGGGCAGCAGGCGCCAGAGACGGTGCGGCAGGGTGAGCGGCGCGGAGAGGGCGCTTCGCATGCGGCCATAGGTGCCGGCAGAGAGGGCGGCCGGCAAGCCCGAGATTTCCCGATTTATACAGGCAGGCAGGGTTTCATACGCGGAATCTCTCGATTAGGGTTGTGGCAAGACGGGGAAAGAACGAGAGGAAGTGCGAGGAATGTCGATCACTCGGCGTGGCATTTTGGCGGTTCCGGCGCTCGCGGCGCTGCCGGCGACGGCAGAAGCGGCGGCCCCGGTGAGAATTGGCTGCATCGAGCCGCTGACCGGTAACGCCGGATCCGCCGGACAGTCGATCAAGCAGGGCATCACGCTCCTGCTCGACATCATCAATACGCCGCACCCGGATCTGGCGCCCCTGCCGCTTGCCGCGACATCGGGGCTGCCGCGGCTCGGGGGCGCCAAGGTGGAGGTGATCTGGGCGGACAACCAGGGCAGCCCCGCGGTCGGCCAGAGCGATGCGCTCCGCC
>DASZQO010000322.1:0-24287 GCA_035549615.1 Acetobacteraceae bacterium | reverse complement strand
GATGCCGGCGCGCGAGGGATCTCTTCCCGCGCCAAAGCGGAACTGCCTGGTTGCCGTCATCCGCTTTCCGGCGATCACGGCGCTGCCGCTGATCGTTGAGCGGATACGACGGCTCTTCGATCTCGGCGCGGAGCCCTGCCTGATCGGAGCCCATCTTTCCGCCGACCCCGAGATCGCGGCCCATGTGCGCGCGCGACCAGGCTTGCGTGTGCCCGGCGCCTGGGACGGGTTCGAACTTGGGGTGCGCGCGATCCTTGGTCAGCAGATCAGCGTCGGCGCTGCCACCGCCCTGGCCGGCAAGCTGGTTGCTCTCTATGGCGATCCCTTGCCCCCGGCGGAGGACCCCGCCCTGACGGGCCTCACCCATGCCTTTCCCTCGCCACGGCGGATCGCCGAGGCATCCGATCTTGCCGCCGCACTGGGCCTGCCGCGGGCACGGGCCGCTTCGATCATCGCGCTTGCCAGGGCGGCGGTCGCCGATCCGCATCTCTTCGAGCCCGGGAAGGGTCTGGAGACAAGCATCGCACAGCTTCGCGCCCTCCCGGGCATCGGGGCCTGGACCGCGCAATACATCGCCATGCGCGCGCTCCGCGAGCCGGATGCCTTTCCCGCCAGCGATCTCGGGTTGCTCCGCGCTGTTGCGGATCCGGACGGGCGGCAAACCCCGGCCAAGCTGCTTGCCCGGGCCCAGGCATGGCGGCCGTGGCGCGCCTATGCCGCCCTTCATCTCTGGGCGTCCGATCCGATCGTGACGCGCCGCAAACAGGAGAAGACGCGTGGAGTTCTGGCTCGAACGCCTGACATCGCCGATCGGGACGATTCTGCTCGTCTCTGACGGTGCGGCGCTACGCGCCCTCGATTTCTCCGACTATGCGGAGCGGATGCTGCAGCGTTTGCGCCGGCTTTACGGAGATTTCCGGCTCACGGAATGCTCATCCGGCACGGCCGCCAGGCATCTCAAGGATTATTTTGAAGGCGATCTTGCGGCACCCGACCGGATTGCCATCCGGATGGAAGGCTCGGCGTTCCAGCGCAAGGTGTGGGCGGCCGTCAGAAAAATCCGTCCGGGCGAGACCTCAAGCTACGCGCAGCTTGCGGCGGCAATCGGCGCCCCAGGCGCGAGCCGTGCCGTGGGGCTCGCCAATGGGGCCAACCCAATCGCGATCGTCGTGCCGTGCCACCGGGTGATCGGCGCCGACGGCAGCCTGACCGGCTATGGCGGCGGACTCTCCCGCAAGGCTTGGCTGCTCCGCCACGAAGGAAATGGAGACCTGCTCCGCCCCGGGGACTTAGAGCGCGGTTAGAGGCGGATCGACGGCGACATAGCGAAGACGGCGAATCCGGTCGAGATTCATCCCCTCGATCCGAAGCAGGGAGGTGGGCTTCTCCCGCCGCGGCGAGTGCAGCACACCGGGCTCGTAGAGATACGCCATGCCGGGCGTGAGACTGTAATCGCGCAGGCGGCGCGCTTTGCCCGGCTCCGTTTCGGTCGGCCGGGCGACGCATTCCCAGTCTGTCATGATGGTCTCGCCCGTTGCCTGGCCGTAAATGGCCCAGGTCGGGCCGTGGTCATGCGGGCTCGAATCCTTTGCCCCCTGATAGGCATGGGCGAGGATGGTGAAGCCGAAATCGGGATCCTCGTAGAGGACTTTCCGCTCCGGCCCATCGGGGCGGATATTGGCGGCGACGAATTCCTTGTCCTGCAGCACCTCCCGGACGAGCGCGCAGACCTTCTCGCGCCCCGCCGGTCCGGGATCGGCCGCAAGCGCTTCCCGGCATGCGGCGGCAAACTGCTCTACTGTCTGCACCATGGGCTATCTCCCGAGAGCGGCCGCGTTCGCTCATGCTCAAGCATCCCGCTTCCGCCATTTGTTTTCCCGCGTGATTCAGACCTACGGTTGCTTGACCTCCGGTCATCACGCTCCGGTCCGAACGGAGGGTCAGTATGCCGCAGAGCGAAAGGCTAGGGGAGTGGACGATTCGGCAAAGCGGCGGCTTACCGCCTGGGTTGGGGAAAAGTTGGGCGAGCCGGTCGCGATTCGCGCGATCGAGCGGCTTTCGGGCGGCGCGATCCAAGAGAATTGGGGCCTGACGCTCGTGCACGGGGATGGACGGGAGGCGCAACTGGTGCTGCGCCGGGATGCGGCGGCGACCATCGCTTCGAGCCGCAGCCGGGCCGAGGAATTTTCCCTGCTCGAGTCCGCACAAAGGCAAGGAATCGCGGTGCCGGCGCCGATCGCGCTCTGCACGGATGCCACCATTCTGGGCGGGCCGTTCTTTCTGATGCGGCGTGTCGCGGGGATTGCCGATCCGCGGCTTCTGGTACGGGACGATTCGTTGATCCCTGACCGGCCGGGATTCGGAGCGGCGCTCGGGGCGGAGCTTGCGCGAATTCACGCGATTCGCCCGCCGATGCCGGACCTTTCCTTTCTCGGCCCGCCCGATCCGGATCCGGCAATGGCGCGCATCCGGACGCAGCGCCGAAATCTCGATCGGCTGGCCGCGCCGCAGCCGGCGATCGAATACGTGCTGCGCCGGCTGGAGCGGGACCGCCCGCGCCCCGCCGCGATCACGCTCATTCACGGCGATTATCGCATGGGCAATATCCTGGTCGCGGACGGCAGGATTGCCGCCGTGCTCGACTGGGAGTTTGCGGATTGGGGAGATCCGGATGAGGATCTCGGCTGGTTCACGGCACGCTGCTGGCGCTTCGGACGCGAGGACCGGGAGGCGGGCGGCGTTGCGGCGAGAGAGGATTTCTATCGCGGCTACGAACAGATCTCCGGGCGAAAGGTGGCGTTGGAACGGGTACCCTATTGGGAGGCGATGGCGGCGATCCGCTGGGCGATTATCGCGCTTCAGCAAGGCGAACGGTGCCGCACGGAAGAGAAGCCGGGGCTGGAGGCGGCGCTGAGCGGACGAATGGCGCCACAGCTGGTGCAGGAGGCGATGGCGAGGATCGCAGCGATCGCGCATGCGTGATGGGCCGGCAGGGGTGCAATTGCTGGCGATCGCGCGCGCATGCCTGTTGGAGGAGGTGCTGCCGAACGTTCCTCCGGCACAGATTTATGCGGTGCGAATGATTGCCAATGCGATGGCGATCGCGGCGCGGGAGCTGGCGGCCGATCCCGGCGAGGAGGCGGTGCGCGAGCGGATCATTTCGCTTTATCGGCAGGCGGGGCTGATGGTACCCGATGCATCGCAGAGACTCGGGGAGATCGAGCGCATGTTCGCGGCGGATATCCGGGCCGGGTGGTTCGACAGTCATGAGGCGGCGCTGACGGCGTTTCTGGAGTGGCAGGTGGATCAACGGCTCGCGCTTGCCAATCCCAAGCTCCGACGGCCGGGCCGTGACCCAGGCGATGACCGGGGTGATGATCGGGGCTGAAGGGCGGGATTGCGCCGATGCTCGCCTCAGGAGAACGAAACCGGAGTGAAATCATGGAAGAAAGCGAGGCCGCGTTCGCGCGCTTCCGCCAGCCCGCACCAGGCAGCCAGCCCGCCTATGCGACGCCCTCCTATCGCAGCACGGCCCTGCGCGCGCCGCTCCGGCCCCTGGTGCCGTTCTCAGCCAGCGTGACGGAGTCGGCTGGCCCCCGCTTCTCACCGGCGCATTTCCCGCCTCTCGCCGACCTCACGCGCGTCGACGGTGGAGAGGCTCAGGGACAGCGGATCATCGTCGCCGGGATGGTGAGCGACGAGGAGGGACGGCCCGTCACAGAGACGATGATCGAGCTGTGGCAGGCGAATGCGGCCGGACGCTACCGCCACCCGGCCGACCAGCATGACGCGCCCATCGACCCCTACTTCCGCGGCGTTGGTCGCGTCTTCACCGACGCGCAAGGACGATATCGGTTCGTCTCGGTGCGGCCGGGTTCCTATCCGTGGCGCAACCACGACAATGCCTGGCGGCCGAGCCATATCCATTTTTCCTTGTTCGGAACAAGTTTCGCGCAGCGGCTGATCACCCAGATGTATTTCGAGGGGGATCCGCTCCTGGTATCCGACCCGATCTTCAATTCGATTCCGGATCGAACGGCGCGCGAGCGTTTGGTGGCACGCTTCGACCTCGCACTGACCGAGCCGGAGTGGGCGCACGGCTATCGCTTCGACATCGTGCTGCGCGGGCGCGACGCAACACCGATGGAGAAATGAGATGCAAGCCGCGACGGCGCAGCAGACGATTGGACCTTATTGGCATCTGCTCGAAGATTCGAGCTGGGCGGACCTCACCCGATTCGGCGCCACCGGCACAGTGATCGTGCTGCAAGGGCGTGTCCTGGATGGAGAGGACGCGCCGGTGAACGACGCCTGCGTGGAACTCTGGCAGGCGGATCCCCCGGCCTCGGAGAGTTTTCCGGCGTTCGGGCGGAGCGGGACGGACGCGGACGGACGATTCCGTTTCCGCACGCTCCGGCCGGGCGGGCTGCGTGGACGCGGCAATATTGCCGAAGCGCCACACCTGGCACTTGCGATCCATGCGCGCGGATTGACCCGCCCACTCTTCACGCGGGTTTATTTCACCGGCGAGGCATTGAACGAGGCCGACCCCCTGCTTGGCCAGATCGATGATCCAATGCAGCGGGCGAGCCTGACCGCGACACCGGCGGGAACAGGGGTGTGGGAGATCGATATCCGCCTGCGTGGCGCCCAGGAAACCGTATTCTTAGAGTTTTAGAAAGTTTTATGAACCTTCTTCCAGGCCCAATGCGGTGGGCAAAATGCGGCGAACGAAGAAGGAAAATCGTTCTTTCTTGAAAGAAAGAACCAAAGAACTTTTCTCCCCTCATTCATTGCCCAAACCGACGTCTGTTCCTGAAAATGGAGAAAAATCTTTTTGCGTCTTTTCCTTCAGAAAAAGAAGCCTTCTTCCTTCTGATCCTCTATCGAAGGGTATATCCTGTACCAGGATAAGCAGATACACCATCGCCGCCCGATCTCCATGAAGGCGAATCAGGCACGATCCGCTCTATCCTTAACATTTCGGCTTCGGAAATTTTGCCGTTTCCATTCAGGAAGGGAGTCGAGGACATGCCTATTGTCACCACCAAGGACGGCATCGAAATTTTTTACAAGGATTGGGGCAGCGGGCAGCCAATCGTATTCAGCCATGGCTGGCCCCTTTCGGGGGACGATTGGGATCCGCAACTGCTCTTCTTCCTGAAGCAAGGCTATCGCGTGATCGCGCATGACCGGCGTGGTCATGGCCGTTCGACCCAGACGGATAGCGGGCATGACATGGACCATTACGCCGCTGACCTGGCCGCTCTGACCACGCATCTCGATCTCAAGAACGCGGTGCATGTCGGCCATTCCACCGGTGGCGGTGAAGTCGTGCACTATCTTGCGCGGCATGGCGAAAGCCGGGCGGCAAAAGCAGTGTTGATCAGTGCGGTGCCGCCGCTGATGGTGAAAACGCCGGGCAACCCGGGCGGGCTGCCCAAGGATGTGTTCGATGGTCTGCAGGCGCAGCTCGCCGCCAACCGCGCGCAGTTCTATTACGACCTGCCCGCGGGACCATTCTATGGCTTCAACAGACCTGGCGTGAAAGCCGAGCCCGGCGTGATCTGGAATTGGTGGCGCCAAGGCATGATGGGTGGCGCCAAGGCTCATTACGACGGTATCGTCGCCTTCTCACAGACCGACTTCACCGAAGATCTGAAGAAGATCACCGTGCCGGTTCTGGTGATGCACAGTGAAGACGATCAGATCGTGCCCTACGCCGATGCCGGACCGCTCTCCGCCAAGCTGCTGAAGAACGGCACCCTGAAAACCTACAAGGACTTTCCCCACGGCATGATCACCACCCAGGCCTCGACAATCAATGCGGATATTCTGGCTTTTTTGAAAAGCTGACGATGGCGCGGTGCCGGGGTTTCGGCCCCGGCCCCTCGGCCGCCGGCACACCGGCCACCGGCACCCCGGCCGAGGGTGAGAGGCGGCCGCGGGGGGGCGCCGCCTCAGGCGGCGGCGAGAATGGACGGCAGAGCCGGCATTGCTGGCCCGATATGATAGGCATCGGGGCTTGCAAAGAGCTGCTTGAGCAGTTGGTGATTGAGTCTGTGGCCAGGACGATGGGCGCGGAAGCGACCGCGAATGGGAAGGCCGGCAAGGGAAAGATCGCCCACCGCATCAAGCAATTTGTGACGCACGAATTCGTCCGGCATGCGCAGCCCGGCCGGGTTGAGTACGCGCGCCTTCTCGACGACCACCGCATTCTCGAGCGAGCCGCCCTTCGCGAGACCGGCCTCCTGCAAACCGGCGATCGCGTCCGCCGTCGTGAAGGTGCGGGCGGGGGCAATGTCCCGCCGGAAGAGCGCGCCTGAAAGCGCAAGCGAGAGGGCCTGACGGCCGATCGCGGGGGCGGAGAAATCGATCGAGACATCCATCGCCAGAGCCGGCTCGGGATGCGGCAGCAGCTCGGCGAAAGCATCTCCTTCCGCGACGGAAACGGGGCGCAGGATCGCAAGCTCCCGGCGCACTGCCTCCTGCTCGGCAATGCCAGCGCAATCGATCAGGAAGACGAACGGCGCCGCGGAGCCATCCAGCGCCGGCACTTCCGGGCCGTTGAGTGAAATACGGGCATTGTCGATCCCAACGGCGGCAAGCGCGGCGAGCAGATGCTCGACGGTGCCGACGCGGATCTCAGGTGCGTCCGGAGCGGCGAGCTGCGTGGCCAGCCGCGTATCGGAGACGCAGACGAACCGGGCGGGAATCTCGACCCCGACATCGCGGCGATAGAAGATGATGCCGCTATCCTCGGGTGCAGGCGCAAGCTCCAGCTCGACCCGCACGCCGGAATGCAGGCCGACCCCTGTGCAGCCAATTGGCTTCAGCAGCGTCCGCTGCCTCGTCGCACCCGGAAAAGAGGAGAAGCTCCCGTGCATGCTGCGAGGCTAGACGGCAATCATGGCCTGGCAAAGTCAAGGTTTATTTCAGCATATTACCGCGCAACCATATGATTCTACATTATTTTGTGCGCCGCTTACCATTTCCGTCACGACGTCTGCTTGCGCAGGAAGGCGGGAATATCCAGCCCGAGCTCATCACTTCCCGCGAGCCGCACCGAAGCATGCGGAGATTCGGCTGTCGTCTCGGCCGGCGGCTGCAGCGGACGGGCGGGCTCGCTGCTCGCCGGACGGCGGAAGGCGAGCGTGACCGCCTGGAAGATGCTTCCCCGGCGCGGCGCCGGGCTGGGGCTCGCTTGGGGGGCTACCGGCGCACCCCAGGACGAAGGGGCAGGCTGGGGCTCGGCAAAAAGACCGCGGCTCTGCGCCCCTGCCGCCATTCCACTGGCCATGCCCCCGGGAATCCCGCTAGGCATGCCCAGCACGGGCGCGGCGGAGGACATGGGGGACGTTGTGCCGCCCGGCGGTTGCGCGGGCCCGTGAGCGGCGGCCGGATAGGACGAAACAGGCTGAGGTGTGGCGGCAAGCTCGGGCCGGGCTTCCGCAGCGCCCGCCTGCTCGCTCGGGACCTGCCATTCCGGCGCGGCTCGCTCTGTCAGTGGGGCGGACATGGGAACGGCCGTAACCGGACTTGCCATAGGGCTTGCCCCCGGACGGGGAGGAGCCGCCGGCATCCCTGCCGGGCTCGCCGAAAGAGGTCGGACCGGGTGTCGGCCGGCCGTGGCGGCATAAGCCAGCGGCGCATGGGTCGGCGCCGCGTGCGTCGGGGCAAAAGCGGGCTCCGCCGTGGGCACGATGCTGAGCGGCCGTGGCTCGCCGCCGCCCGGATTCGGGGCAGGAGCCATATGCAGGAACGAAGGCTGGGTCCCGGCCAGCCCGCCGCCGACCGCGACCAGCCGCGGGCGTTCCACGGCCGGACGGTCGATTCCGGTCGCCACCACCGAGACGCGCATCCGACCATTCGCGTTCTCATCGATCGAGGAGCCGAAGAGAATGTTCGCCTCCTCGTCCACCTCCTCACGCACGCGATTGGCCGCCTGATCGACCTCGAAGAGGGTCATGTCCTCTCCGCCGGTGATGTTGATGAGCAGGCCTCTCGCGCCGGACATGCTCGTATCTTCCAGCAGCGGGTTGTTGATCGCGGCCTCGGCGGCGCGGGTGGCGCGATTCTCACCCTCCGCCTCGCCGGTCCCCATCATCGCCTTGCCCATCTCCGCCATCACGGTGCGGATATCGGCGAAATCGAGATTGACGAGACCGGGCGAGACGATCAGGTCGGTGACGCCGCGCACGCCCATGTAGAGCACATGGTCGGCCATCTTGAACGCTTCCCGCCAGCCGGTGCGTTCATTTGCTAAACGAAACAAATTCTGATTGGGGATGATGATCAGCGTATCGACATATTGCTGAAGCTGATCGATCCCGCTCTCCGCGGAGCGGCCGCGCCGAACGCCTTCGAAGTTGAAAGGCTTGGTGACGACGCCGACGGTGAGGATGTTTCGTTCACGGGCCATCCGCGCGATCACCGGTGCGGCACCAGTGCCGGTCCCGCCGCCCATGCCCGCCGTGATGAAGAGCATGTGCACACCTTCGAGATGGCGCTCAAGCTCGTCCGCCGCCTCCTCGGCCGCAGCGCGGCCGATCTCGGGATTGGCGCCGGCACCAAGCCCCTGCGTGAGGTGCGGGCCGAGCTGGATGCGCCGGTCCGCCTTCGAGTGCATGAGCTGCTGGGCATCGGTGTTCGCCACCACGAAATCGACGCCTTGAAGATTGAAGGCGATCATGTTGTCGACCGCGTTGGTGCCGCCGCCGCCCACGCCCATCACCGTGATGCGCGGCGTGAAGTCGGTATGGACCTGTTTGGGAATGGTGAGGTTAAGGGTCATCGGTGTGTCTCTCTCGGAGCAGAGGCGCTGGGGCGCAGGTTGCGGGGGAAGCCAGCCATCAGATGCGCTGGCGGAAAAAATCGATCACGCGGCCGACAACACCGCGCGAGGCTTCGGGCGTAAGGTCGATGTCGTGCATCGTCTGGCCGGCGCCGGCCGCCCAGGCGAGCAGGCCGGCGGCGGTCGCGAAGGCCGGGCCGGACGCGGCCTCGGGCAACCCTCGCAGCCCGTGCGGGCGGCCGATGCGGACCTGTCTGCCGAGAATGCGCGCGGCCATCTCCCGCGCGCCGGCAAGCTGGGCCGCGCCGCCGGTGAGCACCACGCGGGTGCCGGCAACGCGCGACAGGCCCGTCGCCTGCAATCGTTCCTGGACCATTTCGAAAGTCTCCTCGAGGCGCGGGCGGATGATGCTCACCACCATCGCCCGCGGCACGCGCGCGATCTGATGCTCCTCTTCGCCCACCAGCGGGACGGGCAGCATTTCCCGCTCATCGTCGGGGCTCGACTCGGCATTGCCGTAAAGCGTCTTCAGCCGCTCGGCATGGGCAACCGGGGTCGAGAGGATACGGGCGAGATCGTTGGTGACGTGGATGCCGCCGACCGGCAGCATCGCCGTGTGCAGAATCTGGCCCTCACCGAACACCGCCATGCCGGTGGTGCCGCCGCCCATGTCGATGACGGTGGCGCCGAGCGCGCGCTCATCCTCGACAAGCACCGAAAGCCCAGCGGCAAGCGGGGCGGAGACGAGCTCGGTGATATCGAGATCGGCCCGCGCGAGGCAGACGCCGAAATTGCGCAAGGCTGAGGTTGCGGCATCGACGATGTGCAACCGCGCAGTGAGCGTATCGCAATAAAGCCCGCGCGGGTCCGCGACATCGGCGGTATCGTCCACCGCGAAGGAAAGCGGCAAAGCGTGAATGGTTTCGCGCCCCTCGGAGAGGGCGCGTGCGCGCGCCTCATAGACCACGCGCTGCACATCCTCGGCGGCAACCGCGCGCCCGCCGACCGGCCATTGCACGTTGAAGAGCCGGCTTTCCGGCTGGCCGCAGGAAAGATTGGCGGTGACCGAGCGCAGGCTCGTATCCGCCATGTCCTCCGCCTGGCCCACCGCGGCGCGAATCGCCTTCTCGGCATCGGCGAGATCGGTGACGCCGCCGCCGCGCACGCCACGGCCTTTCTGCCAGCCAAAGCCGATGACACGCAGCGCGCCATCCGATTCCGCCCGTCCGATCAGACAGGCGATCTTGGTCGAGCCGACATCGAGCACGCCGAACAGGCCGCCGCGCGCGGGTCGCCGTGGCGGCTCGGCGGCACCGGACTCCGGAGGCAACGTGCGGCGAGGCGAGAAATCATTCATCGCACTTCTCCCTCACCCGGGTTCTCTGGCCGCCGGCTCGGGCGGCGAAGACGGCGAAGATGCCGGCTGCGGCCAGGGACGCAGCACCAGCCGATCGCCAAGACGCATATCGACGATCGCGAGCGGCCGATCGAGCAGCGCATATTTCGTCTCCAGCGCGGCAAGACGTGTGAGCGCAGCTGGCGCGTGATCGTCCGGCAGCTCGATCGTGGTTCCGTCTTTGAGCACGAGGTTCCATCGCCGTTCGCCCACGCGCACGGCAGCGGCCACGCGCCGGGCAATATCGGGAAGCCCTTTCAGCGCATCGAAGAGCTCGGCCGCGTGCGAAGGCGCGCCGGGGCCGACGACGAGCGGCAGCAGACGAAATTCGCGCACATTCCGCGCGTCTACGATATCGCCGTCGCGGTCGATCACCGAGAATCGCCCATCATGCTGCCAGAGCGCGAAGGGCCGCTTCTCGGTCAGCACCACGAGGACCGTGTCGGGCAGGCGACGCTCGATCACCGCGCTCTGCACCCAGGCCAGGCTCTCGATCCGCTGCCGTGCCGCTTCGAGCGAGAAACCGAGGATCGGCTCGCCCGGCGTGACGCCGAGCGCCTCGCGCAGCAAGGGTGCGGGCGTATTGTGCTCACCGCGGATGATGACATGCCGGACGCGCAGGCCGGCGATGCCGGTGAATGCGCCAATCCGCTCACGCAGCCCGACGAGGCTCGACCCCGGGGCATTCGCCCGGATGACGGCGGAGATGCCGAAACCGATCACCGCCAGCACGCCGACGATCGCCGCCATCCTGAGCCGGCCCTTCTGCCGGCGCAGCAGCAGCGCCCAACGCCCTGGCCGGTCCTTGACGCTGCTGCGGGGCGTGCTTCTCACGCGCGGCATGCGGCGTTCTCCACCATCCAGGCGCAAAGGGCAGGAAAGCTGATGCCGCGATGAGCCGCCTGCTCCGGCAGGAGCGAGGTGGGCGTGAGGCCCGGCTGGGTGTTGATCTCTAGCAGCACGAGCCGGCCGGGCTCGCCCGCGGTATCGTCGTAGCGGAAATCGGCGCGCGAGGCGCCGCGGCAACCAAGCGTGCTGTGCGCCGCCGCCGCGATCTCGAGCGCCCGTGCATAGGCTGCCGGGTGAATCGGCGCCGGAATGACATGCCGCGAGCCGCCCGGCGCATATTTCGCCTCGTAATCGTAAAACCCGTCCGCAGGACGGATCTCGGTGACGGCGAGCGGTTCGCCGCCCATCACCCCGACCGTGATCTCACGGCCGGGAATGAATTCCTCCACCAACGCGAGCGGCCCGAATCGCCACCCCTCCACAATCTCCGCGATCCGGTTGTCACCGGAATGCACGATCGCAACACCCACCGACGAGCCCTGATTCGGCGGCTTGACGACAAAGGGTCGCTGCATCGGGTCTTCATGCGCGAGGCTTTCGATATCGACGAGCACATGCCGCGCGACCGGCAGGTCGGCGGCGGCGAAGGCCGCCTTGGCCGCGACCTTGTCCATGGCCAGCGCGGAAGCGCGCACGCCGGAATGGGTGTAGGGGATGCCGAGCCAGTCGAGCACGCCCTGGATCGCGCCATCCTCGCCGAAGCGCCCGTGCAGCGCGTTGAACACCACATCCGGCGGCGGCGTAAGCGCAGCGATCAGCGCCGGAAGATCCTCGCCGACCGTGATCGGCACGACATCGAATCCCGCCTCGCGGAGCGCGGCGCTCACCTGCTCTCCACTCGAAAGGCTCACCTCACGCTCCGGCGAGATGCCGCCCTGGAGAATGGCGACACGCTTCATGGCGTGTGTTCCTGAACGGGGATTCCGATGCGGCGGATCTCCCACTCGAGCATCACGCCCGTCGTTTCGCGCACGCGCGCGCGCACCTCCTCGCCCAGCCCCTCGAGATCGGCCGCCGACGCCCCTCCGGTATTGATGAGGAAATTGCAGTGCTTCTCGCTGACCACGGCACCACCGCGGGCGAGGCCGCGGCAGCCGGCGGCGGCGATCAGCTCCCATGCCTTCATGCCCGGCGGATTGCGGAAGGTCGAGCCGCCGGTGCGTGCGCGAATCGGCTGCGTCGCCTCGCGCGCAGCACGGATCGCAGCCATGCGCTCGGCGATCGGCGCCCGCTCACCGGGACGGGCGCTGAAGCGTGCCCGCACCACAACCGCGCCCGGCGGCAGCGCCGAGTAACGGTAGGCAAGCGAGAGCTCGGCCGCCGAAAGCCTGCGCGTCTCACCCGTACGGCAGACGATGTCCGCCCAGTCGAGAATCCCCGCGACATCGCCGCCATAGGCTCCGGCATTCATCGCAACGGCACCGCCGACCGTGCCGGGAACCCCCGAAAGGAATTCAAGGCCTGCCAAGCCTGCCTGGGCCGCATGCTCGGCAACCGTCGCATCGAGCGCCGCCGCGCCGGCAATGACGCCGTCTTCCTCAACCACGATGCCGCCGAAGCCCCGGGCCGGGAGACGAACAACGATGCCCGGAATCCCGCCATCCCGGATGATCAGATTCGATGCCGCACCAATGACGGCGACTGGCACTTCGGGCGGCAGGGCCGCGAGAAAGGCGGCGAGATCTTCCGTATCTGCCGGCCGCACCATCACTTCAGCCGGACCGCCGACACGGAACCAAGTAAAGCTTGCCAAAGCAGCCGCTTGTGTTGCCCGCCCCGAGAGCGGCGGCAGCACCTCGGGAAAACCGGCGGGGGCGCGCAAGGCCGCGCTCATCGAGATGCTCCGCCGGCGCGGCGAGGGGCTGCCTGCAAAAGCGCAAGCTCGCTTGGCAAAGCATTGGCCCATTGGGTGATGCTGCCGGCGCCGAGGCAAACAACATAGTCCCCGGAACGGGCGATCGCGTGCACCATCTCGGCAAGCTGCTCCGGCCCGGCCAGCGGCACGACACTCTTGTGCCCACGGCCACGCAGCCCTTCAACCAGAGCATCGCGCGTGATGCCGGCGATCGGCGCCTCGCCGGCCGGATAGACATCGGCCACGATCACCGTGCCGGCATCGTTCATGCAAGTGCAGAACTGGTCGAACAGCGACGCGAGGCGCGTGTAGCGGTGCGGCTGCACGACCGCGATCACCTCTCGCGCACCCGCCTGGCGGGCCGCCTTGAGCACGGCGGCGATCTCGACCGGATGGTGCCCGTAATCATCGATGATGGTGATGCCGCCGACCTCACCGGTCTTGGTGAAGCGGCGCTTGACGCCTCGGAATCCTGCAAGCGCCGTCTGCAGCGTTGCTTCGGGGATCTCCATCTCGAGCCCGACCGCGAGCGCGGCGAGCGCATTCTGCACATTGTGGCTGCCGAGCATCGGCAGGCGGAACGGGCCGAGCCGGCGGACACGGCGGGTCTGACGGTCGGTCACGGAAACCTCGAAGGTGGCGCCGAGCTTGTCGGTAATGACGCGCTCGGCGCGGACATCCGCCTGCAGGGACATTCCATAGGTCACCAGCCGATGATCTGAGAGCGAAGGAATCATCTGCTGAACCGCGGGATGGTCGATGCAGAGCACCGCGAAGCCGTAGAACGGCACATTGGCGACGAACTGGCGATAGCCTTCCACCATCGCCTCGTTGCTGCCCCAGTGGTCGAGATGCTCGGGATCCATGTTGGTAACGACCGCGATCACCGCGGGCAGGCGAAGAAAGCTGCCATCGCTTTCGTCGGCCTCGGCGACCATCCACTCTCCGGTGCCAAGGCGCGTGTTGGTGCCATAAGCATTGACGATCCCGCCAATGATGACGGTCGGGTCGAGATTCGCGGCCTCGAGCACGGCGGCGATCAGGCTGGTGGTGGTGGTCTTGCCATGCGTGCCGCCGATGGCGATCGACCAGCGCAACCGCATCAGCTCGGCCAACATCTCGGCGCGGCGGACAATCGGCAGGAAGCGGGCGCGCGCCGCGGCAACCTCCGGATTGTCGCGGCGAACCGCGCTTGAGACGACCACGACCTGCGCCGCCCGCAAATTTTCCGCCGCATGGCCGACCATGACGGGAATTCCCGCCGCGCGCAGGCGCAGTACATTGGCGCTTTCAGCAATATCGCTGCCCTGCACCGCATAGCCGAGATTGTGCAGAACCTCGGCAATGCCGGACATGCCAATGCCGCCGATGCCTACGAAATGAATGGTGCCGATGGAAAGCGGCAGCGCCCTCATGCCCCACCCTCCAGCGCCTCGACCAGATCGGCCAGACGCTCGGCGGCATCCGCACGGCCGAAGCGCGCCGCCGCCGCCGCCATCGCCGCAAGCCGCTTCGGATCGGCAAGCAGGGAAGCGATTTCCATGCCCATCCTTGCCGCGGTCAAACCCACCTGATCGAGCACGACCGCCGCGCCCACGGCCGCCAGCGCCCTGGCATTGGCACGCTGATGATCGTCGATCGCGCCGGGAAGCGGCACCAGAATTGCCGGCCGGCCGCTGACGGCGAGCTCGGCAATGCTTGAAGCACCGGCCCGTGCGATCACCAGATGCGAAGCGGCAAGCCTCTGCGGGACATCAGCAAAGAAGGACGCGAGCTCCGCCTTGATTCCGGCCTTCGCATAAAGTTCCTTTACCCGCTCGAGATCTTCAGGCCGGCATTGTTGCACGACGTGAAGCCGTGCCCGCTCGGCAAGACCTGCCAATGCCTCGGGCACGAGAGCCGCCATCACCCGCGCACCAAGCGAGCCGCCAAAGATCAGAATGGAAAACGGCCCATCGCCCGGCGGCGCGTAAGGCGCGGGCCGGACTTCTGCGCGCACCGGATTGCCGGTCAGCTGAGCTCCCCGTGGCGCATGAGCCGTGTTCGTGAAACTCACCGCCAATTGATCCGCAAGCGGTGTCAGGACCCGATTCGCGCGGCCCATTACAGCATTCTGTTCGTGCAACAGAATCCGGGGCCGCCGGGCCATCAGACGGGCCGCCAAGACAGGCGCCACGGACGGATAGCCACCAAATCCAATCACGACTCGCGGCCTGAGCGCGACCATCCTCCGCCGCGCGGCCGCAACCCCCGCGGCCATCGCGCCAAACGCCGCCACGCCACGCCACAGGCCGCGCCCGGCAACGCCGGCGCCGGGCAGCACATGCCGCTCCACGCCGGCGAAACCACGCTCGGCGGCCCGCCGGTCCGTGAAGACCACCGGCCGCCAGCCACGCCGGCGCAGTGCTTCAACGAGCGCCTCGGCCGGAAAAACATGTCCCGCCGTGCCCCCCGCCGCGACGACGATTGTTCCAAGGCCAGGAGGCTTCACCGGCTGTCCCGCCACCGGCAAGGACGGACTCCAAGGGCTCAGCCCTTGGCGGGGAGTGGAGGTAGGCAGAGCCCCCATGGCCTGGATCGCGCTCATGGATCGGCGTGATGCCGCCGGCGCGTCAGCGCCAGCAGCATTCCGATTTCGAGCCCGATTGCGAGCATGGACGACCCGCCGTAGGAAATGAACGGCAAGGTCATGCCCTTGGCAGGAATGAGAGAGAGGGCTGTGGCCATGTTGATAAAGGCTTCAAGCCCGAAGCTCATCAGCAGGCCGCCAGCGGCAAGCAGGGTGAAGAGGTCGTGCTCGGCGAGCAGGCGCAGCAAGCCCCGCAGCACGATGAAAGCGAAAATTCCGATCACGAGCAGGCAGATAAGGAGGCCGAATTCCTCACCGGCGACGGCGAAAACGAAGTCGGCATGGGCGTCGGGCAGGATGTCCTTGACCCGGCCTTCTCCCGGTCCGGTGCCGAAGAGACCGCCATTGCCGAACGCCTCAAGGGCTGTGTGCACCTGATAGGCGCCGGCACCGTTCGGATGGAGGAAATCGGCCACCCGTTCGCGCACATGCTGGAACAGCATGTAGGCCCCGACGCCACCAAGCGCGAGCAGGCCCACGCCGATCGCAACGAAAATCACGTTCAGCCCGTTGAGATAGAGCTGAGCGAGGAAGATGGCGGCAATCAGCCCCATCATGCCGACGTCCGGCTGCGATTTCAGCAAGAGGACGATGACGACGAAGAGACCAAGCGCAATGGCCGTGCCGGGCAGGCGTGGTGTGCGCCGCTGCTCCGAAAGCAGCCAGGCGGTGACGACGATAAAGCAGACCTTGAGGAACTCGCTCGGCTGGAAGGAAATTCCGGCAAGATCGATCCAGCGTCTTGCCCCCTTGATCTCGACCCCGTGCACGAGGGTGAAGGCGGTCAGGAGAAGGGCGATAAGGCCGCCAATGAGCGCGATGCGCCGGATGGTCTGAGTGGAGAGGAGCGAGACGGCGACGATTTCAATCCCGGAAAGAGCCAGGAAGATAATCTGCTTGACGATCAGCAGGTCGCGCGGATCACCGATGCGAACAGCGACCGATGGGCTCGCCGAGAGCACCATGACATAGCCGAAGCCGAGCAGTGTGGTCACGGCGATCAGCGTCCAGCGATCGACCGTCCACCACCAGCGGCCGAGCAACGATGTATCGGCGCGGGAGGGGGCGACCATCAGGCAGCCTTCCCTTCCGGCGGGCAGGCCGCGAGCGCACGCGCGAGGCGGGCAAAATGTTCACCGCGTTCCGGAAAGCCCCGGAACTGATCGAAGCTCGCCGCGGCCGGCGAGAGGAGCACGACAGGAACGGAACGGGCGCGCGCCACTTCATAGGCGGCGGGCACCGCGTCTTCGAGTCGCCCAACGATATTGTGTGGAACCCCGCAACGCGCGAGCGTCGCCGCAAAGAGCGGCGCGTCGCGGCCGATGAGAAGCGCTTCCGCAATGCGCGGAAAGAACTGCACGAGCGATTCGATCCCGCCTTCCTTGGCGATGCCGCCGGCAATCCAGACGACACGCGGATAACAGGCGAGCGCGCGCGCAACCGAATCGGCGTTGGTGGCCTTGCTGTCATTGATGAATTCGATGCCGCCCGCGCGGCAGATCGATTGCTGGCGATGCGGCAGGCCGGGATAGGAACGAATCGCCGCCGCGAGCGTCGGCCGCGCGAGGCCGACCGCAAGTGCAACGGCAGCGGCAGCGGCGGCGTTCTGGGCATTGTGCGTGCCTGGCAGCGAAAAAGCCTCATGCATCGCGAGAATGGGCCCGGCACGATCGCAGAGCGTCCCCGATTCGCACCAGACATCTGCCGTACTTTCCCCGGAGATGCGCGCAACAGGGAGCGCGAGCGAAGCGGCGATCTCGCGGCAGGGGTGATCATCGATGCCGATGACAGCGAGGCCCTGCGGCGTTCTCTGGGCAAAAATCCTTTTCTTCGCAGCGATATAGCCTTCCATCCCGCCATGGCGGTCGAGATGGTCGGGCGAGAGGTTGAGCAGGATCGCGATCTCGAACCGAAGTTCCGAGATTCGCTCCAACATGTACGACGACATCTCGAGAACGTAATATCCAGCGTCGGGCAGCAGCGGCAGCCCAAGCGCGGCGGGGCCGAGATTGCCCCCAGCCGCGAATGGCACACCGGCGGTCTCGAGGATGTGCGCGATCAGGGCCGTCGTCGTCGATTTGCCGTTGGTGCCCGTGACACCGATGAAGCGCGCCCTGGAGCCGGCGGCACGCACGGCACGGAACAAGAGCTCGGCATCCGAGAGAATTGGCATTCCTTGCGCGGCGGCGCGGGCGGCAACCGGATGCGGCGCGGGGAAAATATGCGGGATGCCCGGCGAGAGGACGAGAGCGTCGGCCGCGAATATGCCTTCGAGCGGATTCGCGAGATGGATGCCGCGGCGGGATGCGGCCTCACGCGATGCCGCATCATCGTCCCAGGCGCTCACATCAGCCCCCATTGCGGCGAGCGCCTCGGCGGCCGGCAATCCGTTGCGCCCGAGCCCCATGACGGCAAAGCGCCGTCCGGCGAAGACGGGAGGAAAGGCGGACGCGCTCATCGGATTTTCAACGTAGCAAGGCCGACCAGTGCGAGGATCACTGAGATGATCCAGAAGCGGATCACGATCGTCGGCTCGGCCCAGCCCTTCTTCTCGAAATGATGATGCAGCGGCGCCATCAGGAAGACGCGCCTTCCGGTGCGCTTGTACCAGAAGACCTGGACGATCACCGAGACGGTCTCGAGGACGAAGAGTCCGCCGGTGATGGCAAGCACGATCTCACTCTTGGTTGCGACCGCGACAGCGCCAAGCGCGCCGCCGAGCGCCAGCGAGCCGGTATCGCCCATGAAAACGGTGGCCGGCCAGGTGTTGAACCAGAGGAAGCCGAGGCCGGAACCGATCAGCGCCGAGCAGAAGACGGCGAGCTCCCCGACCCCGGGGACGGCATCAAGCTCGAGATAGTCGGCGAAGATACGATTGCCGACGAGATAGGCGATGAACGCGAACACCCCGGCAACGATGATCGTGGGCACGATGGCGAGGCCATCGAGCCCATCGGTGAGATTGACCGCGTTCGAAGCGCCCATCATCACCAGCGTGCCGAAGACGGGAAAGACGGGCCCGAGCGGGATCAGCACGCGCTTCAAAAGTGGCACGGCGAGGCCAGTGCCGAGCGCCCCACCGGTAGCGCGCGCGATCGCGTAGGAGACGGCGAGGCCGATGGCCGCCTGCGCCAGGAGCTTGATGCGCGGAGAGACACCGTGATGATCGCGGCGGACGAGCTTGCGATAATCATCGGCGGCGCCGAGCAGCCCGTAGCCCAGGGTCACCACGAGCACCGCCCAGACATAGATATTTTTGAGATCCGCCCAGAGCAGCGTCGAGACAGTGAGCGCGATCAGGATCAGGAGACCGCCCATGGTGGGCGTGCCGATTTTCTCGATCAGGTGGCGTTCAGGGCCGAGCGCGCGAATCGGCTGGCCGTTTTTCTGGAGCGCACGCAAACGCCGGATCAGACCGGGGCCGAGGATGAAGCTCACCACGAGCGAGGTGAGACAGGCCGCGCCAGAACGAAAGGTGAGATAGTGCAGCAGGTTGAAGAACAGAACCTGATGCGCATAGGGACGGCTGAGAAGGTAAAGCATCAGCCCTGGTCCCTTTTTTGATCGCTTGGCCGCTGCGCCTCTGCCAGCGCTGCCACCACGTGTCGCATGCGACTGCCGAGACTGCCTTTGACCAGCACGACATCGCCAGGAGCGACGGCGGCGGCGACCATCGGGGCGAGCGTTTCGGCATCGGTGGCATAGCCGCCGCGCAGGCGCGCGGGGGCGAGATCGAACAGGTGGCGCATCAGCGGCCCGCAGGCGAAGAGAAGATCGGCCGATTGCGCGAGCGCCGGCGCCAGGCCCTCATGCTCGCTGGCCGCCGCTTCGCCGAGCTCCAGCATGTCGCCAAGGACGGCGACCCGACGCCCTTCCCCGCCATTCAGCGCGAGCACCGCGAGCGCTGCGCTCACCGAAGCCGGCGAGGCGTTGTAGCTTTCATCGAGAAGGATCGCCTCGCCGCCGGGAAGCGGGATGACCCTACGCGCGCCACGGCCGGCCAGGGCGGTGAAACCGGCGAGCGAGTCCGCCGCGTCGTGCGGGGAAAGGCCGAGGGCCGCGGAGGCGGCAAGCGCCGCGAGCGCGTCGAGCGCCATGTGCTGCCCCATCGCCCCAAGGCGGAAACGGACGGTCTCACCGGAGAAACTGGCGGTGACCTCGCTCCCGTTGCCATCCGCCACGGCGGCGAGCAGCCTTGCCTCGGCGCGCGGATCCGTCCCGAAGGTCACGATCCGGCAGCCGCGCGGAACGCGGACTTCAAGACGAGGCAGGAAGGGCGAGTCAGCGGGCAGGATGGCCGTGCCGCCGGGTTCGAGCGCGGCGAGCAGCGCGGCCTTCTCGTCGGCGATGGCCTCGAGGCTGCCGAGATGGCCGATATGGGCATTGGCCACCGCCGTGATGATGGCAACGTGCGGCCGCGCCAGGGCGGCGAGAGGCGCGATTTCGCCGGCATGGTTGGTGCCGATCTCAAGAACGGCGAAGGCGGCATCCGGGGGCAGCTCGGCCAAAGTGAGCGGGACACCCCACTGATTGTTGTAGGAGGCGCGCGCAGCGTGGGTTGGGCCGGATGCGGAGAGAATCCGCCGCATCATCTCCTTGGTGGTGGTCTTGCCGACGCTGCCCGTAACGGCAGCCACCCGCGCGCCGGCCCGACTGCGCGCGAAAGCGCCGAGACGGGCGAGGCCGGAGAGCGTGTCAGAAACGACGAGAAGCGGCGCTTTCTCGGAAATTCCGGACGGGATGCGGCTTACCATCGCGCCGGCGGCTTCGCGGTTCAGCGCATCGGCGACATAGGCGTGACCATCGCTCCTTTCGCCCGCCAGGGCGACAAAAAGGTCGGACGGGCGGAGCGTGCGGCTGTCGATCGACACAGAGGTGGCGGAAAAAGGAACAGTCATCCGCCCGCCAGTGGCGGCGGTGAGCGCGGAGGCGGACCAAAGCGCGTTCATGGAATGCCAACCGGGGAGGCGCCGGCCAGGCGACGGATGATCGCGACATCGTCGAACGGCAGGATGTGATCACCGACGATCTGGCCTGCTTCATGCCCTTTGCCGGCGACCGCGAGCACATCGCCCGGGCCGAGATCGGAAAGCGCGGCTGCGATTGCCTGCTCACGATCGCCGATCTCGCGGGCTTGCGGACAGCCGGCGAGAACGGCACGGCGGATCGCGGCCGGATCCTCGCTCCGCGGATTGTCGTCAGTGACGATGATCTCGTCAGCGCCCGCCGCCGCCGCACGGCCCATCGAAGCGCGCTTGCCCGGATCGCGATCGCCCCCGGCGCCGAAGACGATGAAGAGACGCCCGGTGGTATGTGGACGGAGCGCGGCGAGCAGGTTTTTCAGCGCGTCCGGCGTATGGGCGTAATCGACATAGGCGGAAGCGCCATTGGCGAGCACCGCAGCACGTTCGAGCCGCCCGCGCACCGGCTGAAGCTGGCCGAGACGGGAGAGGGCGGAGGCATCGCCGAGCAGCATCGCAAGGCCGGCGGCAAGCAGCGCGTTCTCGGCCTGGAAGCGGCCGGGCAAGGGAAGAAGAATCTCCATGCCGGCCATCGTCAAAAGCTGCCCCTCGGGTCGGGGTGTGACCTGCTTGAGGCGGATCAGGCTGCCCCCCTCGCCCACCGTCTCGAAACGGAGATGCCTCCGGCGGGCGATCGCCCGGAGTGCGCGAAGCGTCGTCACGCCGAGAGAAGCGGAGGCGACCGCCGGCGCGCCTTCGGGGAGAAGCACATCGAAGAGCCGGAGCTTCGCCGCCCGATAGGCCGCCATGCTCGCGTGATAGTCGAGATGATCGCGGCTGAAGCTTGAGAAGCCGGCGGCGGCAAGGGCCAGCCCGTCGAGACGGAACTGGTCGAGACCATGCGAGGAAGCCTCGATCGCCACCCGCTCGATCTGCTCGCGGGTAAGGCGTGCCAGGGTTTCGGCAAGCCCCACCGGATCTGGCGTGGTCAAGGCGCCGGGCTCGCGCCCGGACGCGGTGATGAGGCCGAGCGTGCCGATGCTCGCCGCTTTTTGGCCGGCGAGGTGCCAGAGCTGGCGAAGAAACTCGACGGTGCTCGTCTTCCCGTTGGTGCCGGTCACCGCGACCACCGTCTTCGGGGCAGGGCCGGCGAAGGCCGCGGCGAGCTCGGCCAACCGGCGGCGCGGCTCAGGGTCCTCGATCAGCGGCCGCGGTGGCACGCCCGGCGGCCAGGCAGTGCCGGATGGGGCAAGAACCGCGGCGGCCCCGTTGGCCACCGCATCGGCGATGAAGGCACGCCCGTCCGCGCGACCTGCCCCGTTGCCGAGCCCCGGCAGGGCCGCGAAGAGAAAACCCGGCCGGACGCGGCGGCTGTCCGCGGCGATGCCGGCAAGCGGGATGCCGCCGAGCGCCCGCCAGCCCGGCGCATTGGGGGACGGACGGCGAGCTGGCGCCAGATGCTCCATCAGCTCAGCGACTCGAAGCGAGTTCATGGCTGGCGGCGTAGCGCTGGCCAGCCGCCGGCGGGAGTGGGTATGAGCGCGATGCAGACACGCCCGTACTGGCCGGCGGCGTGGGCTGGTCCGGGCCGAGAACGACCGCCCCCGGCGGCGCGGTCGGATGGAGCGGCAGGGCAAGCTCGGCATCGATCGCTTTGATCTCGTCCTTGTCCGTTACCGGCAGAAGGCCGAGCATCGGGGCGATGCGGGCGATCGTGCGCGCAACCGGCTTGGCGGAGATCTCGCCGCCGGTGGTGAATCCTTGCGAGGCCGCGGTCGCCTTCGGCGAATCGAACATGATGTAGATGGCGTAGCGCGGCGCATTGATCGGGAAGGCGGCGATGAAGCCAGCGCGATTGGTATGCAGGCGGTAGCCGCCCATCTTGCTCACCACCTGCGAGGTGCCGGTCTTGCCGCCGACGAAATAGCCGGGGACCTTGGCGAAGATGCCGGTGCCGTAGAGGACGACGTCGCGCATCAGCCGGCGCATCAGGTCCGAGGTATATTCCGGGTGTTCCATGACGAGAGTGCCCGGCCGCGGCGTCGCCGGATCCTGATAGAGCAAGGTGGGCGCGAACATCACGCCGCCATTGACGAGCGGAACCGTCGCGTTGAGCAGATGAAGCGGGGTCATGGCGATGCCGTTGCCGAAGGCGACGGTCATGACCGTCGCGGTGCCCCATTCCGCATCGCTCTGGACGAGCGGCATCGCCGCCTCGGGCAGTTCGATCGGGCAGCGATCGAAGAAGCCGAGCCGCTTGAGCCAGGCGCGCTGACGCTCCTTGCCGACGATCAGGGCGATGCGGGCGGCGCCGATATTCGAGGAATAGGCGAGGATTTCCGGCACATAGAGCCAGCGGCCGGCCGGCTCGTAATCAGTGATCATGAACCGCCCGATGGCGATCGGATGGGTGGTGTTGAAACTGTCCCAGACATGGATGAGGCCCGAATCGAGCGCCATTCCCATCGTCTGCAATTTGAGCGCGCTGCCCGGCTCATAGACGCCCGTGGCAACCCGGTTGAAGCGTTCGGCCGGCGGGGCGATCGGGAAGTCATTGGCGTCGTAATCGGGCAGGCTCACCATGGCGAGCACCTCCCCGGTGTGCACGTCCATGATGGCGCCGGCGCCGCCCTTGGGTTGGAATTCGTCGAAGGCGCGGGCCATCTCGTCGCGCAGCACGGCCTGGATCCGCACGTCGATCGAGAGGCGGAGCGGGTTCGGATTCCCGTTCAGCCGCTCATTCTCGAATTTCTCGATCCCCGCGACGCCATTGTCATCGACATCGGCCCAGCCGAGGACGTGGCAGGCGGTGCGGCCGAGCGGGTAATGCCGCGATTCGGCAGGCAGGAAATTGACCCCGGGAATCCCAAGATCATTGACGCGCAATTCCTGCTCGGGGGTGATGTTGCGGGCGACATAAACGAAGCTCCGGCCGGGCGCGTTGAACTGGGCGAGAAGCGAATCGGCGTCGATGTCGGGCAGCACCGATTGCAGGCGCCGGACGGCGTCCGCCGTGTCCATGATCTGCCGGGGGTCGGCATAGACCGACGCCGTGGGAAGGGAGATGGCGAGGATCTCGCCATTGCGATCGACGATCGTCGCCCGCGAGCGCCGCGCGAGAAGGGTGGGCCCGGTGCTGCCGGCCGTCTCCGGCGGCAGCGGCGGCGGCTTGATCGGGTTGAGCACGGTCGCGTCCGTGAGCTTGACGCCGAGCGCCGTGAAGAGGGTGGCGAAACCGGTCGCCGTGGCGAGCAGCCGGCGCCGGCTGGTCTCGAGCGCGGCGCGTCGGGCAAGGTCCGGCGCCGTGACACGGACGGTCTCAAGCCGCGGAATGGCGCCCGCGCGCGGCGTGCCGGGCGGCCGGGAGGGCGCGAAGCGGGGATCGGCCCGCAAGGGCAGGGAATCGGCGGGGGATGGCTTGGCGGGATTTTCGCGCATCGTGGCTTCAGCCTCAGTGCACGCCAGAGAGAGGCGTGGGCGGCGGCAGGTTCGGGTAGTCACCGCCGAGCGCCGTCGCGATCACGGGTGTTGCGGCCGGCACGGCCTCACGGCGGAGTGAGGGCGCGGGCGGCAGAACCGTCCGGGACGCTGGCAGGGGGGCAGCTGTGGGGAGCGCCCGCGGGATGGGCACCGGATGCTGCGGCGGCGGCAAGGACGATGTGGCGATGGCGACCGGTGCGGGTGCCGGGGTGGGCGCGGGCGCCGGGACCGGCGCGGGCGCTGGTCCTGCGACGGACGCGACCGTGGGCGCAGGCACGGGCGGCGAGGGAGAGGCCGGGGGCGCTTGCGGCGTGATCGAGGCG
>DASZQO010000321.1:0-7593 GCA_035549615.1 Acetobacteraceae bacterium | reverse complement strand
GGAACTCAGGGGGGCGATCTGCATGCCGAGCACTCCGGGCCGATGTCCCCGGAACGTGATGCCGAACGACACCCCTGTCCGCGGCGATCGCTTCGGCGGATCCCGAACCGTCCGGCGATGACAGAAGCGCCCGGATGACCTATTTTTCCGGCATGTCCGCCACCGCGCCATCGATCGCGGAGGTTGCCGCGCTCGTCGGCAACCCGGCACGTGCCAATATGTTGACGGCGCTGCTCGACGGCCGCGCACTGACGGCAGGCGAGCTTGCCCACGCAGCCGGCGTTTCACCTCAAACGACGAGCGGCCACCTCGCGAAGCTCGCGGAGGCACGGCTCCTCCTGCTCTCGAAGCAGGGGCGCCACGCCTATTACCGGCTCGCCTCGCCTTTGATCGGGCGGATGCTCGAAGGGATCATGGCCGTCGCCGCCGATGGCCCGCCACGCTACCGGCCCCGCTCACGCGGGGACGAGGCGCTGCGCACCGCGCGCACCTGCTACGACCATCTGGCCGGCCGGCTCGGGGTTGCTCTCGCCGATACATTGTCGGCGCGTGGACAAGTGGAGATGGGTGAGGATGGCGGCGAGGTCACGGAGGACGGCGCAGCCTTCCTCACGGATTTTGGACTGCCGATCACGGACCTCCGCAACGGTCGGCGCACTTTCTGCCGCCCCTGTCTCGACTGGAGTGAGCGCCGGCCCCACCTCGCCGGCGCGCTGGGCGCGGCGCTTACCGACCGGCTCTTCACGCTCGGCTGGATCATACGGCAACGGGATACCCGCGCCGTCCTGATCCCGGCAAAGGGTCGCGCGGGATTGAGGGCGGCCTTTGGCATCGAGCTCGGTGCAGATGGCGCTTGAGCGAAAGGCGCCCCGAATGATTTGATGCTCCCCAAACCGGCCGGAAACGCGAAATCTCGCGTTCCACCCCATAAGATCGGCAGAGACCGGGAGGGAACGAATGGCGCCTGATCAATATGGATTCTGGCAATCCGGAAGCCACGACATTGATCGCCGGACGAAGACGAGAGGGTGATGACCGAGGGTCGCCCCGCTCTTGCGCTTCGCAGCTATGTTCATGGGGCGAGCGCCGTGCCCTTGCTCGGCGAGACGATCGGCGAGAATTTCTCGCGTATCGCCGCAGACCATGCCCAACGGCCCGCGCTGATCGTACGTGAGCAGGGAATCCGCTGGTGCTATGCTGAGCTTGCCGAAGCCGTGGACCGCCTCGCCGGCGGCCTTCTTGCTCTCGGCCTCGAACCAGGTGAACGTGTCGGAATCTGGTCGCTCAATTGCGCCGAATGGGTGCTCGCACAATTCGCAACCGCCCGCGCAGGCCTGATCCTCGTCAATATCAACCCCGCCTACCGGGTCGCGGAGCTTGCCTATGCGCTTGCAAAAGCCGGCTGCGCAGCACTGCTGACAGCCTGCCGCTTCAAGGGCAGCGACTATATCGGGATGTTGAACGCGCTTCTGCCCGAACTCGCGACGAGCCGGCCGGGCGCACTCGCCTCGGCGCAGTTGCCATCGCTCCGCGTGGTGATCCAGCTTGAGGGTGAAACCGCCCCCGGCTGCCTTCCCTTCGCCGAGGTGCTCGCCGCCGGCGGAGCGGCGGAGCACGCTCGCCTCACGGCTCTTGCGACAACACTCCAGTGCGACGAAGCTGTGAATATCCAGTTCACAAGTGGAACAACTGGCACGCCCAAGGGCGCGACCCTCACCCACCACAATATCCTCAATAACGGTTTCTTCATCGGCGAGGCCATGCGCCTCTCCGAAAGGGATTCCCTCTGCATTCCCGTGCCGCTCTATCATTGCTTCGGCATGGTGCTCGGCGTGCTCGCCGCGGTGACACACGGCGCAGCAATGGTCTTCCCCGGTCGCGGGTTCGACGCGCTGGCAACACTTGGCGCCGTCGCCGAGGAACGCTGTACGGCGCTCCACGGTGTACCGACGATGTTCATCGCCGAAATGGAGCACCCGGACTTCGCAAACTTCGATCTCTCGAGCCTGCGCACCGGCATCATGGCCGGCTCGCCCTGCCCGATCGCAGTGATGCGGCGCGCTATCGAGACAATGCATCTCTCCGAGATCACGATCGCCTATGGCATGACCGAGACCAGCCCGGTAAGCTTCCAGACCTCGGTCGATGATCCGCTCGAGAAACGGGTCTCAACCGTGGGCCGCATCCACCCCCATGTCGAGGTGAAAATCATCGACGCGGACGGCTTGGTTGTCCCGCGCGGCATGCCCGGCGAGCTCTGCACGCGGGGCTATTCGGTGATGCTCGGCTATTGGGACGACCCGGAACGCACCGCGGAAGTCGTCGATGCGGCACGCTGGATGCACACCGGAGATCTCGCGACGATCGACGAAGAAGGCTATTGCAGCATCGTCGGCCGCATCAAGGACATGGTGATTCGCGGGGGCGAGAATATCTACCCGCGCGAGGTGGAGGAGTTCCTCTACCAACACCCGAAAATCGAGGACGTGCAGGCATTCGGGGTACCGGACCCACGATTCGGCGAAGAACTTTGCGTCTGGGTCCGGCTGAGGGCTGGCGAAACCATGACGGAAGAAGAGCTGCGCGCATTCTGCCGCGACCGGATCGCACACTATAAGATTCCGCGCTATGTACGCTTCGTCGACTCCTTCCCCATGACCGTTACCGGCAAGGTGCAAAAGTACATCATGCGTGAGCGCATGGTGGAAGCACTCGGCATCATGGCCTCAACATAAGTCTGAGGGCTTGCTCCCCTTGAAGCCCGCCAGGCGCCGAACCCTTGGCGAGGCATGGCCGCGCGACAGCACGATGATTTTTGGTCATCACGAATTCGTTTTGTTTTCCGGAAGGTATTGTGGACGTTTCTCCCAAGCCCGATACGAGGAACGAAGAAAAAAGGTTGTTCTTTCTTGAAAGAAAGAACCAAAGAACTTTTTCCTTTGGTTCTGAGTTCCCGGCCGGCGCCTCGTCCGGAAAGCGGAGAAAAGTCTTTTTGCTTTTTTCTTCGGAAAAAGAAGCCCTCTTCTTTCCGATCCTTTGTCGAAGCCATGAAATTGATCAAGAAAACAAAGCCAGACCGGATAACCTAGCGCAGGGGAACGCCTCGGACCAGGCGCGCGAGGGCATCGGTGTCGCAAAGTTGGACCAGTCTGGGCGAAACACGCCGGACAAGACCATCCTGCTCCAGCTTGGCGAAGGTGCGGGCCAGGGATTCTGGCGAGGTTCCAAGGTAGTCCGCAATATCGAAACGGCTCATTGGCAAGCGCAGCATCTGCGTCTTTGAGTCGAACAGCTCCGGGTGCTGGCGGCAATCGAGGAGAAAGGACGCCAATCGCCGAACATTGCTCATCTGGCCAAGAATGATGACTTGACGCTGTGCATTGCGTAGCTCGTGCGCCGCCTTGATAAGCAAGTGCAGTTGAAGCAGTGGCTGGCTCAGGAGCAGGCTCTGAAGCCGATCGAGGGGAAATCGAAAGAGCGTTACCGGCGTGATGGTTTCTGCGGAGTTGATGTAGCGCCCTGTCTCCGCCAGCCCGAGAAGGTCTCCCGGCCACATGAAGCTCAGGACTTGGCGCGCGCCGTCCGGCAAATGCCGGCTGAGCCGCACCACCCCGTCATCCACCAGATAGAGGAAATGCGCGTCCTCGCCTTCAGAGAAGAGAGTGATGCCGCTCGTTTGATAGGTGAGAACCGTCGCGATCCTCGCAAGCTCGCTTTGCTCCGTGGCCGAGAGCAGATTGTCCAGGAGCGGGCGCCGCAGAGTGGTGGCGCAAAATTCCCGCGCGATGATCTTCGGGCGTCGCCCCTTGGGCGGCATGCGAGCAGACGAACGCAGGACCATGGCTCAGCTCCAAAAGGATCTCCCCCCGTCGGGCAAGTCGCGGCGGCCTCAGCCGCGCTCTTTAGAATCTGACTTTCGTCAGAGCCTCTCTTTCGGCCAACTGCTCTTATGCGCGGGCTGGCCAGACAAGGCAGTGATCTGGCGCAATCGTAGGCTGGCAAACGAAGCCCGGTGAGGGTGCTCGGCAGTCGTTATCGCGCGGGGAGATTTCTCCCCAGGACCTGGCTGAAAGGAGTGCCGTTGGCCCGAGCATCGCCTGATGAAGTGCGGCAGGTCATCGCTGGCTCTTGCCTGTTGCTGCATGAATTGGCCGAGTCGCTGACCGCGATCGAAAACTATGCCGCGGGCGCCCGGTACTGGCTGAAAGAAAACGCCACAGACTCGAGCGAGCTCGCCAATGCGCTCACGTGCGTGGCCGATCAAGTGCGCCGGGCGGCCGATGTCATGCGGCGGTTGCGGATCCTTTTGGATTCCGGCGGAACCGGGCGGAGCCCGTGACACAAGATCGGTCCGGCGCCCGCAGATCGGGATTCGCCTCATCGGGATGCGACATGAGATAGATCGTATTCCCGTCGGGGTCTCGCCGCGGCATGGCGCCTGCGGTTGCATACCAGGGCTCGCTTGTTCCGCTGAAGGCGAATCTGCTCTAACAACGCGCCTCCCATGGACCAGATCGCGGACAGGATCACATCGCCGTCAGCCCGGAGGGACGCGCCGACCTCGACCGGGACGATCTTCGCGCTCGCCTCCGGCACGGGTCGCGCCGCGGTCGCGGTGATGCGCGTCTCCGGGCCGGACGCCGGCAAAATCCTTGCTTCTCTCTGCCGCCTTCCTCCACCCCGCCGCGCAAGCCTGCGCCGCCTCTGCGCGCCGGATGGCGAAATGCTCGATCGGGCGCTCGTTCTCTGGCTTCCCGCCCCCGCGAGCTATACCGGCGAGGACTGTGCCGAGCTTTTCCTCCATGGCGGCCATGCCGTCATCGATGCCGTATCGATGGCATTGGCGGCGCTCGGTGCCCGCCCGGCTGAGCCCGGGGAATTCACGCGCCGTGCCTTTCTCAACGGCCGGATGGATCTGCTTGAGGCCGAGGCGATCGCTGATCTCGTCGAGGCTGAGACCAGTACGCAACGCCGCCAGGCGCTCCGCCAGCTCGAAGGCGAACTCGGCGCCCTCTATCGTGGCTGGACGGACCGGCTTCGGCGTCTGCTCGCGAACGCCGAGGCACTGATCGATTTCTCGGACCAGGATTTGCCGGAAATCGCGGACGATACGGCGCTCGAAGAGCTTCGCGCTGCGATTGCCGCCCACCTCGCCGATGATCGCCGCGGAGAACGCCTCCGGGAAGGTTTCACGATCGTCGTCGCGGGGCCGCCCAATGCCGGGAAATCAAGTCTGATCAATGTTCTTTCTGGTCGTGAGATTGCCATCGTCTCCCCCGTGCCAGGCACGACACGGGATGCGCTCGAGACCCGCATGGTCCTCGGCGGCCTCCCCGTCACACTGATCGATACCGCCGGCCTGCGCGAAAGCGCGGATCCGGTCGAGGCCGAAGGCATCCGTCGCGCCCATGCCCGCGCTGCCGCGGCTGATTTGGTCCTCGCCGTGACCGACAGCACGGACCCGATCCCCTTCGTACTCGATATCGCCGCCCCGGTATTGGCCGTCGCCAACAAGACCGACCTCGCCCCGCCGCCAGGCCCGGAATATCTTCCGGTGAGCGCGCTCACCGGCACTGGGTTGTCCGCGCTCCGCGACCGCCTTACCGATTTCGTCGAAACCCTCGCCCGGGCCTCTGGTCCGCCACCACTTACACGGGCCCGCCATCGTGCCGCCCTTGGCGAGGCTGAGGCAGCGCTCGCCGCCGCCCTCACCGCCCCCGCAGCTGAGCTCCGCGCCGAGGAGCTTCGTCTCGCTCTCGCCGCAATCGGCCGCATCACCGGAAGCATCTGCGCCGAAGATATTCTCGACACAATCGTCTCCTCGTTCTGCATCGGCAAGTAAAATGATTGCTATATCGCAACAATTTGATGTTGTCGTAATCGGTGGGGGCCATGCCGGCTGCGAGGCCGCCGCGGCGGCGGCGCGCATCGGCGCGAGAACGCTTCTTGTCACCCAGGATCTCACAAAAATCGGAGAGATGTCATGCAATCCTTCGATCGGGGGCATCGGCAAGGGGCATCTCGTGCGAGAGATCGATGCGCTGGACGGGCTGATGGGTCGCGTCGCCGACGCGGCCGGCATTCATTTCAAGCTGCTCAACCGCAGCAAGGGTCCCGCCGTACGGGGACCTCGCGCGCAAGCGGACCGAAAACTCTATCGCCACACGATGCAGGAGTTTCTCGGCGCCACGCGAAATCTTTCCCTCCTCGCCTCCTCTGTCGAGGACCTCGAACAGGACGCGCGAGGACATCTTTCCGCTATTATTCTCGCGGATGGCACCCGCATCGCTTGCGCCGCCGCCGTGCTCACCACCGGCACGTTTCTGCGCGGGCTGATTCATATCGGACTCGAATCGACTCCCGCAGGCCGTATCGGGGAGAAGCCGTCGCTTGGCCTCGCCGCAGCGCTCACGCGCCTTGGTCTTCCGCTCGGTCGGCTGAAGACCGGCACGCCACCACGCCTCGATCGCGCCAGTATCGATTGGGACGGACTTGAGCCCGATCCCGGCGAGGACCCGCCAGAACCCTTCAGCTCTCTGACCACACGAATCGCGAATCCCCAGGTCGAGTGCCGTGTCACCGCAACCACTGAGGCCACGCACGCGCTCATCCGCGCCAATCTCGCGCTCTCGGCCGTTTATGGCGGACGGATCAGCGGCCCGGGCCCACGCTATTGTCCTTCGATCGAGGATAAGGTCGTCCGTTTCGCCGACCGCACGCGTCATCAGATCTTCCTCGAGCCCGAAGGCCTCGACGACCCGACCATCTATCCGAACGGGCTTTCCACAAGCCTTCCCGCTTCCCTTCAGGAAGAGCTTTTGAGAACGCTGCCCGGCCTTTCCCGCGTCCGCATGCTGCGCCCCGGCTATGCTGTCGAGTACGATTACGTCGATCCGCGCGCCCTTTTCCCCACGCTCGAACTGAAGGCCATTCCGGGGCTTTTCCTCGCCGGCCAGATCAATGGGACGACCGGCTATGAGGAGGCGGCAGCGCAGGGCCTCCTCGCTGGGGTCAATGCCGCCCGCCATGCCGGGGCACTGGAGCCGGTCACACTCGATCGCAGCACGTCCTATATCGGCGTGCTGGTGGACGATCTCGTCACTCAGGGTGTGACCGAGCCCTATCGGATGTTCACCTCACGCGCCGAGTATCGGCTTTCGCTGCGCGCCGACAATGCCGATCTTCGCCTGACCGATCGTGGCATTGCCTGGGGCGTTGTCGGCCCCGAACGGATCGCCTCCTTCCGTGCCCATCAGGCGGCTCTGGCCAACGCCGCAGAAGCGAAGGAGGCTGATCTCCCTCCGCGCGTCCGCGCGACGCTCGCCGCCGATGCACTCTATGCCGGCTATCTCAAGCGCCAGGAGGCTGAGATTCTTGCCTTCCGCCGACAGGAAAAAATTCGCCTGCCGGATGGGCTCGATTATCGCCGGATCGGTGGTCTTTCGGCAGAATTGATGGGAAAATTGGAAAGAATTCGCCCAATTTCGCTCGGTGCGGCGGCACGGATTCCGGGCATGACCCCTGCGGCCCTGGCCGCTCTGGCTGCCCATCTTGCCAAAGGCGCAGGAAATAGGTCCGAATCGGACCGATGTT
>DASZQO010000320.1:0-7846 GCA_035549615.1 Acetobacteraceae bacterium | reverse complement strand
GCATGGACCATGCCGGGCAGCGCGAGATCATGAATGAAGCCGGCACCGAATATTTTCTCGGGCAGATCGATGCGCGGGAGGCTTTGGCCGATGACCCGGAAATCGGCGGGACTTGTGAGCGGGGCATTGCCGCGCGCCTCCCGGCGAAGATCGACCGATGGCGCGAGTGCCCAGTAATCGAGCCCGGTTGCCTCGCCTTCGTGCAGGAACCGCCCATCCTCAATGCCGATGGCCTCGGGCGCGCAATTGAGCCGGAGCGAGGCGGCGGCGGTGAAGAGCGCGCGCACCTCGGCCGCGGCGATACGGATCGCCCCGCCGGACATCTCGACCGAGAGACTGCCGGCCGTGAACCCTTCCTCGGGCGCGGCATCGGTCTCGCCCGAGACCACGCGCATGCGTGCGGGCGCAACGGCAAGCTCCTCAGCGGCGATCTGCGCGAGCGCGGTGAGGATCCCCTGCCCCAGCTCGACCTTTCCCGTGGAAAGCCGGACGCGACCGTCCGGCTCGAAGCCCAGCCACTGGTCGAGCCGGGGATTGGCCGCGAGGTTCGCCGGCAGGCTCATGCCGCTTCGCGCCGCATGGCCCACGCCGCGCGGGAGATCGCACGGATCATGCGATTATGGGCGCCACAGCGGCAAAGATTCTTCTCAAGCGCCGCGGCGATCTCCGCCCGGGTCGGATCGGGGTTTCGGGCAAGCAGCGCCTTCGCCACGATCAGGATGCCGCCGAGGCAATAGCCGCATTGGGCCGCCTGCTCGTCGAGGAAGGCGGCTTGCAGGGGATCCGGCGCGTCCTTCGTGCCGAGCCCTTCCGGTGTCGTCACCGCCCGACCGGCCGCCCGTTCGAGCGCAAGAGTGCAGCTCGTCATCGGCTCGCCATCGAGCAGGACCATACAGGCGCCGCAAGAGTCTGCCCCGCAGCCGAAGCGGACGCCGCGCAGCCCGAGCTCGCCACGCAGGACGGAGAGCAGGCTCGCCACGCCATCGGCCCGCACGCTCACCTTGCGGCCGTTGACGGTGAGCGAAATCATGCCCTCCGGCATCGGCGTCAGCAGCCGGCCACGGCCTCGGCGAGGGCCTTGCCCACATCCGCAGTGCCGGCCTGCCCGCCCATATCGCGCGTGCGCGGCCCACCCTCGCCGAGCAGCTTCTCGATCGCGCTGACGATCGCGCCGGCGGCCGCATGCTCGCCGAGATGATCGAGCATCATCGCGCCCGACCAGATCTGGCCGATCGGATTGCAGATCTTCTTGCCGGCGATATCCGGCGCCGAGCCGTGCACCGGCTCGAACATTGATGGAAAGAGCCGCTCCGGATTGATATTCGCCGAGGGGGCGATGCCGATCGAGCCGGCGACCGCGGGACCGAGATCGCTCAGAATGTCCCCGAAGAGGTTGGAGCCCACCACCACATCGAACCAGTCCGGATGCTGGACGAACTGCGCGGTCAGGATATCGATATGATACTGATCGGTCCGCACGTCGGGGAATTCGGCGCTGATCGCGCGCACACGCTCATCCCAATACGGCATGGTGAAGGTGATGCCGTTCGATTTGGTGGCCGAGGTGAGATGCTTCTTCGGCCGAGAGCGGGCGAGCGCAAAGGCATAGCGCAGCACCCGATCCACGCCGTGGCGGGTGAAGATGCTTTCCTGGACGACGAATTCGCGCTCGGTGCCCGCGAACATCCGCCCGCCGGCGCTGCTATATTCGCCTTCGGTATTCTCGCGCACGACGTAGAAATCGATCTCCGCCGGCGTGCGGTTGGCGAGCGGCGTCTTCACCCCCGGCAGCAGCCGGCAGGGCCGGAGATTGACATACTGGTCGAACTGGCGGCGGAGCGGGATCAGAAGGCCCCAAAGCGAGACATGGTCCGGCACGCCCGGCCAGCCCACCGCGCCGAGGAAGATCGCATCGCTCTCCGTGAGCTGGGCGATCCCGTCCTCCGGCATCATCGCGCCGGTGCGCTGATAGCGATCGCAGGACCAGTCATACTCGGTGCTGGCCAACGTGAAACCGAAGCGCCTTGCCGCGGCCTCGAGCACACGCAGGCCCTCCGGCACCGTCTCCTTGCCGATTCCATCGCCCGGGATCACCGCAATCCGGTAGCGCTTCGTCATCCCCACCCCTTTCTCAATCGCGACGGCAAGCTGCCGGCCGGCACCCGGCCCGTCAACCGGCTGAGACTTGTTCCTGCCCCTGCCCGCAAACACAAATCTGCTTTAGTCTCCCGATTCCGAAGTACGTCACATCGCCATGCGGGCGGAATCGGGACACCGGCTCTTTGTTTTCCGTGGCCCGCTTGTCCCCTCCGTTCGTCGCGAAAGGCGGCGAACTTCGGAGGCAGGACAGTAGGAACCTGCCCACGCCGGGATCGGGAGGCTGCAATGGCGGGAATTGGCACGAGCGAATGGGACCGCGATGCGGCGCTGGCGACGGCGCGCATCCTGCTTGAGATCAAGGCGGTCAATTTCCGCCCGGAGGAACCCTATCTCTTCACCTCGGGCTGGTCCTCCCCGGTCTATATCGATTGCCGGCGCATCATCTATTTCCCGCGCGCCCGGGCGCGCCTCTGCGAGCTCGCGGGGGGCAAGATCGGCCGGCATATCGGGCTTGAAACGATCGAGGTGGTGGCGGGCGGCGAGACGGCGGGCATTCCCTTCGCGGCCTGGATCGCCGACCGGATGATGGCCCCCATGGCCTATGTGCGGAAGCGCCCGAAAGGCTTCGGCCGCAATGCGCTGATCGAAGGCGATGTGCCGGAGGGCAAGGAGACCTTGTTGGTCGAGGATCTGACGACCGACGGCCAATCCAAGATCCAGTTCACCGAGGCGCTGCGGGCGGCGGGCGCGATCGTCAACCACGCCTTCGTCGTCTTCTTCTATGGCGTCTTTCCGGGCAGCCTCGAGACGCTCGCCGCCATGGGCATCACGCTCCATCATCTCTGCACGTGGTGGGACGTGCTCGAAGCCTGCAAGGACCGGCCCTATTTCGCCGATACGGCGCTCGCCGAGGTGCGCCGCTTCCTCGAAGACCCGATGGGCTGGTCGGCGGCGCATGGCGGTGTGGGCAGCGCCGAGGAGGCGGCCGCGCACAAGGCCGCCAGTGCCTGAAGGTCGGGCCTGACGGATAAAAGGCGGATCAGCCGGCGGGCGGCGCCTCACCCCTAACCTGAGTGCGGTGCATCACGCGCCGCGCCGCCGCATCGAACGGGTCCCGCCGGTGCATGGTGCAGCGATTGTCCCAGAGCACCAGATCGCCGACGCGCCAGTGATGCCGCCAGGCGATCTCGGGCGAAGTCGCGACCGCCCAGATCTCGTCAAGCAGCGCTTCGGACTCCGCGAGACTCAACCCTTCGATATAGGCGTTGCGCCGGCGGCCGAGATAGAGCATGCGCCGCCCGGTCTCAGGATGGCGGCAGATGAGAGGATGAAGCTGGCCCGGCGCTTCGCGCGGATCGTCCGTCGGCGTCACGCCCGCGCGGACATAGCCGCCGCTGTTGTAGGTGCCGTCATGCTTGACGCGGAGCCCGGCGAGCCTCTCCCGCAAGGCGTCGGGCAGGCGGTCATGGGCCGCATACATATCCGAAAACCAGGTATCACCGCCGGCTTCCGGCACTTCGAGCGCGTAGAGCATGCTCGCCTTGGGCGGCTTCTCCAGATACGACATATCAGTGTGCCATACCGCCTCGCCCGCGCCGAGGCTGCCGATCGGCTTGCCGTCCGCGCCCAGCACGTTGGAGACGACATAGATCTCCGGATGTCCGGGAACGAAGCGCTGGCCATTCTCCTGCACCGGCGCGAAATCGAGATCACCGAAGCGGCGGCTGAACCGGATCAGGTCCGCATCGCTCAAATGCTGATCGCGAAGGAGCAGCACGCCATGCGCAAGCCACGCTTCGTGAAGCCTGGCGAAGGTGGCGTCATCGAGATTGCGGAGATCGACCCCGCGCATCTCCGCCCCCAGGGCCGCGCCGGTGGGCACGATCTCGGGCCCGGTGCTTGCCCTGGCGTTCGATATCGCTGCTTCCATGGGGTTCCTCCATGCGCAGAAGGCATAGCCATAGCAGGGACGAACCCGAACGTCTAACGATGCCAGGCACCGGCACAGGGAGGGACGCCCGAGGGGGGACTCAGGAATTTTCCCGCGTTTCGGTATAAGGCGCCGTGTCTGATCCCCTGCCCTTCGAGCCTGATCGCTTCCGCCTGTCCGCCGCCCATTACCGTGCAGGACGCGCGGCCTATCCGCCGGCGCTCATCCGGCGCGTGGCGGCCGAGGTGGGTCTCGGCGAGGCGCACCGCGTGCTCGATCTTGGCTGTGGACCTGGTCCGCTCGCAATCGGCTTCAGCTATTTCGCCGGCACGGTCATCGGCCTCGACCCCGAACCGCGGATGCTGGAGGCAGCCAGGGCGGCGGCGCAGGGCCTCGCGCCGAATGCAAGCTTCCAGCTGGGCAGCTCCTATGATCTCGATCCCGATCTTTTCCCGGGGCTTGGCCGGTTCCGCCTCGTCACCATGGGGCGCAGTTTCCATTGGATGGACCGCGCCGAGACGCTGCGCCGTCTTGAGACGATGATCGAGCCCGAAGGCGCCGTCGCGCTCTTTCATGACACGCATCTTGAACTGCCGGAAAATGAATGGGCCAAGGAATGGCGTGCGCTGGCCGATCATTACGCCGCGCAGGATCCGTTCCATGCCCGGAGGCGGACGGGAAGCTGGCGCCGTCATGAGGCCGTACTGCTTGATTCGGCCTTTTGCCGGCTGGAAAGGGTCTCGGTCATAACGCGCCATGAAGTGACCACGGAGAGCCTGGTCGAGCGCGCGCTTTCCATGTCCAGCCTTTCGCGCGCGCGGCTCGGCGAGCGCGTGGAGGCGCTGGCAGTGGATCTCAGGGCGCTCTTTGCGCGCCTGGCACCGGAGGGGACGTTGAGCGAGGTGCTGGAATCCTCGGCGCTGATCGCCCGCCGCGCTTAGAGCGTGATGACCGGAGGCGGGATCACCGGATGTCTGAATCACACGAGAAAACAAATGGCGAGAGTGGGATGCGTGAGCGGAAGCAAACGCATCTCACTCTAAAATGTTGCGCATTTCTTGAAGTGCCAGAAAGGATAGGGCTTCTTTTTCTGAAGAAAAAGCCTTTTCTCCGTTTTCCGGACCAGGGGCCGGTTGTGGACTATGAATGAAAAGATAAAAATTCCTTGATTCTTTCTCTCAAGAAAGAACAGCCTCTCCTCTTTGCTGACCGCATTTCGTGTACCCCGTGGGGCCTGGTCGGAGGTTCATATTGACCCCCGCTTCATAGGTGCGGTCCCGGCCAGCCTTAAGCCGGCAACCAGCATTTCGCGCTGTTCATCATTTCGCATATGGGTCGTATCAGGCATCGGCTCGGGAGTGATTTTGCGTAGCTGTGCTGCGAGCCTTCTCGCTTTGTCGAGACGGTTCATGTGGGCATAGCAGGCTGCCAAAAACCGGTAAGGATCGGGGAAGCTTGGATCCTCCTGGATTGCCAGTTTAAGCGTGGCGACACCTTCATTGAACCGCCCACTTAGGAATTGAGCGGCGCCGATCCAGGTTGTACCCCAGCCCACACGCGACCGCGGGCTCAGGCGCATTGACGTTTTGACATGCTCAATCGCGGCATCGAGATCGCCGGCATAGAACCGGAGCATGCCGCTGACATGCCAACCTCGGGCATGACCTGGATTGAGCTTCAGCGCCCGGTCTATCAGGCCTGTGGTTAGCCCGATGTCCTCGCCGAAATAGGCGAGGGCCAGCGCGCAGTTTGTCATCACAGCGGGGTCGCCGCCGGCCACTTCGAGTGCGTGCCGGGCGTGATCTATTCCCCTTTGGCAATCGGACGCCGGATTGTCGCTTCGGCCGTCTTCGACCAGCCTCATGCGCCCGACTGATGCCCAGGCCGCTGCTGGGGCGAAGTGTGGATCTTGGGTCATCGCTTGCTCAAGCAAGGGAAGCGCTTCGCGAAACCGGGCCCCCGACGACAGTGCCATTGCATAGCTGCGAAGGTAGAGGTCTTTAGGGGTCAGAAGCTCTGCCGGACGGCCGAGGGAGTGCGCGGCTTCGGCGGCCTGCAACACCGGTTCTACAGCGCCGGTGACCCCAAGCGCGACTTTTTCCTGAAGATCGAGAATATCGTCGAGCGGCAGGTCGAAGCGATCCGATGCGAGGCACGTTCCGGTTTTGGCCTCGACGAGGCGGTACGTGGAACGGGCCCTCCCGCCGGCCGCCCGGACCGATCCTTCCACGACATACTGCACCCCGAGCTCACCCGCGACCCGCCTCAAGTCTACGACGGAGCCTCGGTACGAGAAGGAGAGGCTGGGCGAGGTTATGGACAGCCAGGAGACACGGGAAAGCGCAGTAACGATCTCCTCGGCGAGCCCCTCGGCAAGATGGCCATGGTCCGGATTGTCCGACATGTTCCGGAATGGAAGCACTGCGATCCGCGCCTTTTCAGGCAGCGCCGGCGCAAGTGTGAAAGGAGAAATCGGATTGGAAGCCGGCCGCTTTTCGTCATCAGCCACCCAGCAAGGCGCCAAAAATGTCGGGCTCGTGGTCCGGCCGGCATCCAAACGCCTCGCTCCGTCGCGGATTTGCCGGACGAGCGCCACCGTGTCGGGATCGGGGGGTACATCCAGTTCGCGCCTCAGTATGCCTGCGCAGATCTCGTACTGGCGCAGCGCCTCGCCACGCCGCCCTGCCGCTGCGAGAAGCTGAATGAGGAGACGGTGTCCGTCTTCACGCAGCTCATCAAGCGCGACGAGCTGTGCCGCCGCTACGACCGCCGCATCGAAATTGTGCACGGCTGCCTCCGCATCGGCCAGCCGCCGAAGCGCCTGCATCGCCAGGCCGGATAGGCGCGCACGCTCCGCTAGAAGCCATTCATCGAAGCCCGGCGACACCGAAGAGAGATTTTCCAGCAGAGAGCCCCGATAAAGCGCGGCGCAACGGGACAGTGTCTCGCGATCCACAGCATTCGCGAGCGCGATGATTTCGGCCGCATCACTGACAATGCTGTCGTGATCGAGCCAGAGATCACCGCTTTTTGCAGAGATGAAATCGCCGCCCGCTTGGCTGTTGAGCACCCACAGCGTCTGCCGCAGACTGTGCCGTGCCTGGTCGGGCGCGCTCGTCGTCCACAGCAGGTCAGCCGCCCTCTCGCGGCTCATTGGGCGGTCACGCAAAGCCAATAGTGCGAGCAGGGCCTGCGCCTTGCGCGGCAGGCTGCCGACGGCCCGCCCGTCGGCCTCAAGCGCAAATGCGCCCAGCAGGATCAGTCGGAAACGAGCCGACATTTCCTCCGCACTCGAAATCACTGCACCCGATACCGTACATTTAATATTTAGACTCGCGCAGTGGCGCAAGTCAGCTTTTTTGACGGCAACATTACCTTTTTTGACGATTTTTTGATGAGACCGTGGACCTGGTGATAACGCCCTCGGTCAATCATTTCGAAATGGTCAAGTTGCTTTTCGTTCTTTGCGCCGTGCACGGGACCGCCTGCCATCAGGTCGATCCGCTCTACCAGCCGATGTCGTCGCTTACCTGCAATATGGAGCAGCTCTCGTTCTATGCAGAATGGGTCGCGGAGAACCCGGAGCTGGTGATAGGCAAGCGGCTCGTTCGGGCGCTGTGCGTTCCGGTTCGTGCAATCCAGGAGCGACTCTGAAGCGGGAGCCCTGGCGTTCCGGGTCACCTTAGATCATTTCTAAATCAAAACGCGATAGTCTGCGCATTCAAATAAACCGGCATTACCCTTTGATCGCCGCATCCGCTCCTGATCGACGGCAAGGCAGCACGGCTTCGCTCAGCACTGAATCACAACCGACTC
>DASZQO010000319.1:0-5007 GCA_035549615.1 Acetobacteraceae bacterium | reverse complement strand
GAGGCAGTCTTGTGATCGGGCCTGGCGTCGTCGCGCTCGGCCGGCGGCACCTCCATCAGCATGTCCTGGTTCGCGTGGTAGCGCACGCGGTGCATGAAGCCGCTCACCGCTTCGTCGAGCGAGGGGTAGCTCGGGATGCGCGCCGCGGCGAAGCGGAGGCGGGCGGGAGCCGCGGTTTCCTCTCCCAGCCAGGCGGTGAAGACGTTGCGGCCGGTCGCGGCGAGCGAGGCGGGGGAGGGAAGCGCGGCGATCAGCGCCTCGGCCGCCGCATCGGATGTTTCGAGCGCGCTCGGACTGTGCACGACGAGCGCCGCATCCACGCCCGGATCGGCGAGCACGGCGGCGAGCGAGGCGGCGCTCGCCCTTGGGTCTTTGCCGCTCGGGATATCGATCGGGTTGGCAAGGCCGTCCGCATCCGGCTCGAAGGGCGCGCGAAGGGCGGCAAGCCGTGCCGCCGTCTCGGGGCTGAAGGCGGCGAGCCGGCCGCCCGCCTCCAGGAGCGCATCCCGCGCCAGAATCCCCGGGCCGGTGCCGTTGGTGAGGATCGCAAGCCGGTTGCCCCGCCGTTCGCGGGTGAGCGCCAGCGTTTCGGCCGCGGCGAACAGCTCCGGCATCGAGCGGACGCGAAGCGCGCCGGCGCGGCGGAAGGCGGCATCGAAGACGGCATCGGGCGCGTCCTCCTCTTCACCGGCGGCAAAGCGCCCCGCCTTGACCACGACCACCGGCTTGCCGCGCGCGGCGGCGCGGGTTGCGGACATGAATTTGCGCGCCTGCCGGAGTCTGTCGGCATAGAGCAGGATGGCCCGCGCCTCGGGCGCGTTGGCCAGATAATCGAGCATGTCGCCGAAATCGACATCCGCGACATCGCCGAGCGTGACGACGTGCGAAAAGCCGATCTGGCGTGGCTTTGCCCAGTCGATCGCGGCGGCGGCGAGCGCGCTCGACTGGCTGACGAGGGCGAGCGAGCCGCGCGCCGGAGCAAGATGGGCGAAGCTCGCGTTGAGGCCAAGGCCGGGCACGATGATGCCGAGGCTCGCCGGCCCGATCACCCGGACCAGGTGGGGCCGTGCGGCGGCCAGGATCGCGCTCCGGAGCGCCCGCCCCGGTGCGCCCGCCGCGGCAGCGGTGCCGAGAAGGAGGGCCGCGCCCGTGCCGCTCGCGCCGAGCGCGCCGACGAGGGCGGGGACCGTCTCCGGCGGTGCGGCGATCACCGCGAGATCGGGCCCCCGGGGCAGGCTCGCGATATCCGGGACGCAGGGTATGGAGCCGCAGGCGCCCGGTTCACGAGCGACGCACCAGAGGGCCCCCTGGAAGCCGGCGGCCGTGAGGTTGGCCAGCGTTTTCGCGGCGATGCCGCCTTCCTCCAGGGAGGCGGCGATCAAGGCGATCGAGGCCGGACGGAACGCTTTGTCGAGATTGCGGATGGACATCGGGAGCACTCATAGCGCGTTCGCCGTGCTTGGGCGCGTTCGCCGTGCCTGGGCGCGTTCGCCGTGGCTGGACTCGACCGAAGACGTGAATCACGCGGGAAAGCAAACGCTGCCGGCCGCGCGGTTGCCGGGCGGAGGAAAACCCGCCAGTCTCGGCCGCGGCAACCGAAAAGGAGGAGGGATGATGGCGGAGGCCGACGAGGCGCGCCTGGCGAGGGAGTTCGACGCGCTGATGGCGCGCGCGGGCCTCACCATTCCGGAGGAGAGGCGAGCGGAATTGCTGATCGCCTTCGCCGATCTCCGGACCGAGATCGCGCGGCTGCACGAAGCGCTTCCGCCCACGCTTGAGCCGGCCGCGGTCTATCGGGTGGAGAGGGGACGGTGAGCGCGGCTCTTCACGATCTCTCGGTGGCCGAGGCCGGCCGGCGTCTGCGCGCGGGCACCCTCACCGCGACCGCGCTCGCCGAGGCCGCGCTCGCGCGCATCGCCGCCTGCAACGCGCATCTCCATCCCTTCATCCTGGTCACGAAGGAACGGGCGCTCGCGGATGCCGCACGCGCCGATGCCGAGCTTTCCGCCGGGACCGATCGCGGGCCTTTCCATGGCATCCCCTATGCGCTCAAGGACATCTACGACACCGCCGGCATCGCCACGACCTGCCATTCGCGGCTGAGGCTCGGCCATATTCCGAAAGCGGACAGTGTTGTCGCCGCGCGCTTCGCTGCCGCGGGCGGCGTGCTGCTCGGCAAGCTCGCGACGCACGAGTTCGCGATCGGCGGCCCGAGCTTCGATCTGCCTTTCCCACCCGCCCGCAATCCCTGGAACCCGGATCATTTCACCGGCGGCTCCTCCTCCGGATCGGGCGCGGCGATCGCGGCCAGGATCGTGCGGGTGGCGAGCGGCTCGGACACCGGCGGCTCCATCCGCGGCCCGGCCGCCTATTGCGGCACGGTCGGGCTCAAGCCGACCTATGGGCGGGTGAGCCGGCGCGGTGTCTTCCCGCTTTCCTACACACTCGATCACTGCGGGCCGCTGGCCCGCTCGGTCGAGGACACGGCGATCGCCATGCAGCTCATGGCCGGGCACGATCCGGAGGATCCGGGCAGCGCCGATGTGCCCGTGCCGGATTACCGCGCCGGGCTCGAGGCGGGTGTGCGCGGGCTTCGGATCGGCGTTCCGCGGGCCTTCTTCGCGACGGCGCCGGCGCTGACCGACGAGGCGGGGGCGGCGATCGATCGCACCCTCTCCCTGCTGCGCGATGCGGGCGCCGAGGTGGCGGACATCACGCTGCCGGACCAGGCGCTCTTCGCGGTGGCCAACCGCGTGATCTTGCTCGCCGAGGGGTTTGCGATCCATGAGCCGGATTTTCGCACCCGGCTCCTTGATTACGGGCGGAAGACGGTCGAGCGGCTCATTCCGGGGGCGGCGATCACGTCCGCCGATCTGGTGCAGGCCGGGCGCGTGCGGCGGATGCTCGCCGATGACATCAACCGGGCGCTCGGTTCGCACGATGCGCTGCTGACGGCCTGCTCGCTCGCCCCGGCGCCGCGGCTCGACCAGCCGGCCGATCCGCGGGCCGCCTATTCCCCACTGCAACTGGGGGCCTTCAACCTCACCGGCCATCCGGCGATGAGCGTGCCGGTCGGGCTTGCCGCCGCCGGCTTGCCGCTTTCGGTGCAGCTCGTCGGCCGGCCTTTCGATGAGGCGATGCTGCTGCGGATCGGCCGCGCGATCGAGCGCCTGAGCGGATGGGAGGACGTCCCGTTTCCGGCGATTTCGGGCGAGGGCTGAGCGATGGATTTCGACCTCTTCGTGATCGGCGGCGGCTCCGCCGGGGTGCGCACCGGGCGGATCGCCGCCGGCCATGGCGCCCGCGTGGGCATCGCCGAGGCCCGCTTCTGGGGCGGAACCTGCGTCAATGTCGGCTGCGTGCCGAAGAAGCTCATGGTGCAGGCGTCCGAATACGGAGCGTTTGCGGAGGATGCGCGCGGTTTCGGCTGGCACGGCCGCCGGCCCGAGCATGACTGGGCGGCGCTGATCGCGGCGAAGGACCGGGAGGTCAGGCGTCTCAGCGGGCTCTATCGCCAGGTGCTGGAGGCGGCGGGGGCGAGGGTGTTCGAAGCACGCGCACGCTTCCTCGATCCGCATACGCTGATGGTGGGCGAGGCGCGGGTGACGGCGGAACGGATCGTCATCGCGACGGGCGGCCACCCGGTGGTGCCGCCCATTCCGGGCCGTGCGCTGGCCGTCGTCTCCGATGATGTTTTCCACCTGCCGGCGATGCCGCGGCGCGTGGCGATCATCGGCTCGGGCTATATCGCGGTCGAGTTCGCCGGCATCTTCGCGGGCCTCGGCGCCGAGACACATCTCGTCTATCGCCAGCCGGTTCCCTTGCGCGGGTTCGACGCAGATCTTCGCGAGGCGCTCGCCGAGGCGCTGGCCGCCGATGGGATCGCGCTTCACCCGGGCACGCATCCGGCGCGGATCGAGGCCGCGGGCGATGCCCGCACGCTTCATCTGGATGATGGGCGCGCGATCACCGCCGATCTCGTCTTCTTCGCCACCGGCCGGGCGCCGAACATCGCCGGGCTCGGGCTCGAGGCGGCGCATGTCATCACCGGCCCGAACGGCGAGATCATCGTCGATTCGGGCTGGGCGACCAGCCAGCCTCACATCTACGCGATTGGCGATGTCACCGGCCGGTTCCAGCTGACCCCGGTCGCGACCGCCGAGGGCCACGCGCTGGCCGATGCGCTGTTCGGCCCCAGGCCGCGCGAGTACAATTTTACCTCGATTCCGACGGCGGTCTTCTCCTCCCCCCCGCTGGCGACCGTGGGGCTGACCGAAGCCGAGGCCGCCGCGCGGGGCCCGGCGGAAATCTATCTCACGCGCTTTACGCCCATGCGCCATACGCTTTCCGGCCGGAAGCGGCGGACGGTCATGAAGCTCGTGGTCGAGCCGCCGCGCGGGCGGGTGCTGGGCGCGCACATGCTGGGCGAGGATGCGCCGGAGATCATGCAGGGCATCGCGGTGGCCATGACCGCCGGCGCGACGAAGGCCGATTTCGACCGGACGATCGGCATCCACCCGACCTCGGCCGAGGAGTTCGTAACGCTGCGCACGCTAACGCGCACGGTCGGGCTGCCGCAAGCGGCGGAATAGCCAGCACGGCAATTTTTGTGGATAATAGAAGTAGAAAGGGAAGCGCGGGGGCGCCGCCCCTGCACCCGGCCCGGGGCTGAGCCCCTGGAACCCGTCCTTTTGGGAAGGACTTTTTCTGTCATGCCTGATGTGCCTCTTCGCGACTGGGCGCCCGATAGCTGGAGAACGCGGCCGATTCGTCAGGCGCCGGTCTATCCGGACGCGGAAAGGCTGGCTGCGGTCGAGGCGCGGCTCAGGCGGTTTCCGCCGCTCGTCTTCGCCGGCGAGGCACGGCGGCTGAAGGCGGGGCTCGCGCTCGCTTCCGAGGGGCGGGCCTTCGTGCTTCAGGGCGGAGATTGTGCCGAAAGCTTCGCCGGTTTCACCGCCAACATCATCCGCGACACCTTCCGCGTGCTGCTGCAGATGGCGGTGGTGT
>DASZQO010000318.1:0-4362 GCA_035549615.1 Acetobacteraceae bacterium | reverse complement strand
ATGGTGCCCAGGGGCGGAATCGAACCACCGACACTGCGATTTTCAGTCGCATGCTCTACCAACTGAGCTACCTGGGCGGCAGGTGGGAGGGTTCGCTTAGCCTATGCCCGGGTCCCGATCAAGCGAGCCGGGCTCGTCTCCCTCGTCCCTCTCATCCGGGGCAGACGGGATCCGATATTGGCCTGTCAGCCATCGGCCGAGATCCACATCCGCGCAGTGGCGGCTACAGAAAGGTCGAAAGGATCGTGCCGTCGGTTTCCCGCAGATCGGACAAGAGGAAAGCCTCATGGCAACCGTTCCACAATCCAACGCAGAGGCGCGAGCGCCGGATCACTCCGCAGTATAAGGGGCCGGCCGGTCAGCCTTGCAAGCGTATCCAGCGCTGCGGCGTCCTGCTCGAGGGCTGCCACGATTGCCGGCGCGGCCCGAAGCGCCCAGGCACTGCGCGGTGCGGCGCGATCTTCAGCCGCGATTTTCCGCAGCGCCGAAAGCCCTGCCGCGTGGGCGCCGGTCAACAGCTCATGAAGCGGGGGCCCCACCCGTGGCCGGACGATTTCCGCAAGCCCAAGCGCCGTGAAGCCAAGAAAGCGCGGTCGCAGCGGGTCGGACGACAGCGAAGCGGCGAAGACATCGGCAAGGCGCCGCCTTTGCCGTGGCACGAGCCCAGCCAGATCGACCAGAATCGCGCCGGAAAGATTTCGCAGACGGATTTGCCGTGAAATTTCGGGAATCGCTGCAAGATTGAGTGGCTGGTGCACCATCCGAGCGGGTTCCCGGGAACCCGCTGCGCTGCCCGCATCGAGATCGATCGCGACCAGCGCCGGTGTCGGGTGGATGTGCAAGATCGCCTCGCCGGCCAGTCTGATCGTCGGTTCCGCCAGGCTGGCGACCTCCTCCTCCAGTACAGCGTCGAACCCGCCACCCGCCCGCGCCCGCCCCGGCAGCACCGCAGACAGTCGCGCGAGTATCGTCGGCTCATCCACCTCGATTGGCGCGTCAGGCCAAAGCCTTGCCAGGCGCAACACGGGGTCCGGCCCCCGCTTCAGCAAGCCGGGCGGGCCGGCTGCCAACGTCTCATCAACTTGCGCAGAAAGTCGCGGCCCTTTCCCTCCCTGTGCTGAACGGGTGATCCGCACAATCACGGAATCTCCCTCGGCCTTGCCGGCTGCTCCCTGCGTATCTGGCAGGAACCCGTCCGACCCATGGCCCAAGGAAACGAAGGCGCCACTCAAAGCCGGCACCCGCTTTGCCACGAACCCGCGATAGATATCCCCGACCCCGTCCGGCGCGCCGGGCCGCCAAATTGCGAAATCAGCGAGCCGCCCATCCGCGCCCAGGGCTGCCGCGCGCACCTCTCCCGGGCTTGCTGTGACAAGTAGCCTTCCGCTCACGGGATGTGCCAGCCAAAGCCTCTCAAGAGCTGCGCCACTTCGAACAGGGGGAGCCCCACAACATTGGAATAGCTCCCGGAAATCCAACGCACGAACGCTGCTCCTCGGCCCTGGATTGCGTAGCCTCCGGCTTTGCCACGCCATTCGCCGCTGGAGAGATAGGCCGCCACCTGCTCTCCGCTCAGGCGGGCGAAGGCAACCACGGTCTCGCACAGCCGTTCGGCCTGTCTCCCATCCGGGGCAGCGAGGACCACGGCGGTCAGCACCCGATGGCGTCTTCCCGAAAGGAGGGCCAGCATGCGCAGAGCCGTGTCCCCGTCCTCCGTCTTGGGAAGAATCCGCCGGCCTGCAACGACGACCGTATCGGCCGCCAGCACAAACCGCCCTACCGGCGCAACCGAGGCAAGCTTGGCCCGCGCAAGGCGCAGTGCCAGAGTCCGCGCCCGTTCTCCGGGACGTGGCGCCTCATCGATGTCTGGCGCAATCACGGCGACCGGGACGATCCCGATCTGGGCAAGAAGGGCGGCGCGCCGTGGGCTGGCAGAGGCAAGAACCAGAGCCCGTTCAGTGGACTCGAGACTCACTTGAAGCGGAACGTGATGCGCCCCTTGGTCAGGTCATAGGGAGTCATCTCGACATTCACGCGATCCCCGGCCAGCACGCGGATGCGATTCTTCCGCATCTTGCCGCTGGTATGGGCAAGAATCACATGATCATTGTCGAGTTTCACCCGGAACATGGCGTTCGGCAGCAGCTCCGTGACGGTGCCGCTGAACTCGATCATGTCCTCCTTCGACATCACACTCCGTGCCTGGTAGGCCGCAAAACGCTGCGGAACATGAGCTTGACCCCCTCTTAGGTCAAGCGAGGCGCAGAGCCACGCTCCGTGCATGGGCGGAGAGCCCTTCGGCCTCGGCCAGTGTCACCGCGGCGGGCCCGATGCGCCTGAGAGAAGTGCTGTCGGCTGCGACGAAGCTCGTCCGCTTGAGAAAATCGAGCACCGACAGACCCGAGGAGAAGCGGGCGGTGCGGCTCGTCGGCAGCACATGGTTCGGGCCTGCCACATAATCGCCAAGCGCCTCGGGCGTCCAGCGGCCAAGAAATACCGCTCCGGCATGGCGGATCCGATCGAAGACGGGCCCGGGCTCGGCCAGCATCAGCTCCACATGCTCGGGCGCCAGCCGGTTGACGAGATCCGCCGCCTCATTCCAGTCTCGTACCAGGATCACCGCGCCATGCGTCTGCCAGCTCGCGCCCGCGATATTCGCGCGCGGGAGCGTTCTGAGCGCCTCTGCGACAGCCGTCTCCACCTGCCCGGCGAAGGCCGCGTCATCAGTGATGAGGATGGCCTGCGCCGCCTCGTCATGCTCCGCCTGGGCCAGCAGATCCATCGCCACCAACCGCGGATCATTCTTCGCGTCGGCCAGAATCACAACCTCGGAAGGCCCGGCCACCGAGTCGATCCCGACCCGTCCGAATACCTGGCGCTTCGCCTCGGCGACGTAGGCATTGCCCGGTCCGACAATCCGGTCCACCGGAGCGATCGTTGCCGTGCCGAAGGCCATCGCGGCGATCGCCTGGGCGCCGCCGATACGATAGACTTCGCTCACACCCGCAAGGTGGGCGGCCGCCGCGACCAGCGGCGGTATCGCCCCGCCCGGACAGGGCACGCACATGATGATGCGGCCCACACCTGCCACACGAGCGGGAATCACGTTCATCAACACGGTCGAAGGATAGGCGGCCTTCCCCCCCGGCACATAAACGCCCACAGCATCAAGCGGTTGCCAGCGCAGGCCCATCCGTACCCCCGCCGCATCGGTGAACGCGAAATCCTGTGGAACCTGGCGGCGATGGAATGCCTCGATCCTCTCGGCGGCCAATCGCAGCGCGGCGTTCCCGCTCTCCGGCACAGTCTTGGCCGCCGCCTCGATCTCGGCAGGCGGGATGAGAAGATCAGCGGGCGCAAGGCTTACCTTGTCGAAGCGGCGGGTCGCCTCGCAGACGGCCTGATCCCCCCCGCGCCTCACCGCTTCAATGATCTCGGCAACGGCTGTTTCCACCGAAGCAGCCTCGCCGCGCGCGGTCTCAAGCAGGGCGGCAAAACGCGCCCCGAACCCGGCCGTTCCTGTTGCCAGGCGCTCAGCCATGCTGTTTCGCCGGGGGACTGGCCTCGAGGGCGGCACGAAAGCGGGCGATCAGCGAAAAGAGTGCCTCATCCCCGGTCTTAAGGGCGCCTCGATTGACAATCAGCCGGCTCGTCACCGGCGCGATCACCTCCGTCACCACGAGGCCGTTGGCGGCAAGCGTCGCCCCGGTCTGGACGAGATCGACGATTCGGCCGGCAATCCCGAGCCCCGGGGCGAGTTCGACCGAGCCATTGAGCACCACCACGTCAGCCCGGACACCGCGGGCCGCGAAATGCTTGCGGGCGACATTCGGATATTTGGTTCCGACCCGCACCCGGGAGAGGCGGCGCAGATCCTCGGCCCCCGCGCACTCAGCCGGCTCCGCCACCACCATCCGGCAGCGTCCGATCCCGAGATCGAGCGGGGCATAGATCTCGGGATAGTCGAACTCCATCAGCACATCAGCGCCGCAGATTCCGAGTGCGGCCGCGCCGAAGGCAACGAATGTCGCAACATCGAAGGGGCGCACCCGCACCACATCCAGCCCGGGATCGTCCGTCGGGAAGCGGAGCCTGCGGCTCGCTTCATCCGCGTAGTCCGGGGCTGGCCGGATGCCGGCCCGCGCGAGCAGAGGGGCGCATTCCTGGAGAATGCGTCCCTTCGGCAATGCCAGCACAAGCGGTGCGGAGGGCGCTCCCGCGGGCGGAGTGCCCGGCCGGATGGCGGATTGAATGGCTGTCATGCCTTCTCCAGCGGCGATCGCCGCCGGCTCTACCATCGTCGGTGCGCGACCGGAAGGGGATGGACGGTCGTGAGGGGGTCAGTCCGAAATACGCTCGATA
>DASZQO010000317.1:0-12133 GCA_035549615.1 Acetobacteraceae bacterium | reverse complement strand
GAGCGCGAGGCGGAGGAAGAGCGGCGTGTACGGCGCCATCGAGCCCGAGACATCGATGAGCATCGCAAGGCGGAGCGGCCGCGGCCGCGGCCGGCGCCAGGCGAGCGCGAAGGGGGTGCCACCGTGCCCGAGGCTCGCGCGGATGGTGCGCCGGAGATCGAGCCTTCCGTGGTGGCGGGCGCGGCGCCGGCGCCTGGCATGGCGGGCGAGCAGCCTGGCGGTGAGATCCCGCGCCACGTCTTCGGTGGCGGCGAGTTGATCCGGATCGGCGATGCGGCGGAGATCGCGCGCGGCGCTGCTCTCCGCCATCGAGGCGCCGCCCTGCATGCCGGTTCCTTCGCCCGCGATCCCGGCTTCCTCTGTGGAAGACGCGGCCTCCTCCATCGCCTCGCGCGGCTTTGCGCCGCTTCCGGCGGCAAGCTCGCGCAGGGAGCGTGGACCGCGCGCGGGCGGGGGGCCGAGCGCGCGCACCGCCTGGCGCAGGCGCCTGCCGAGGAAAGCCGCATCGAAGAGCGCATCGAACCGTTCCCACTCGGCGCGCCTTCCGGCGAAGAGTGCGCGAAAGGCCGGGCGCAATGTCGTGGGGCTGCGCGCCAGCGGCGAGGCCAGAACGCGCGCGGCATCCTCGCTCTCCTTCATGCCGAGGGTGAAGCCTGCATCGCGCAGCGTGGCCGAAAACGCGGCGAGGCGCCGTGCCATCAGCGATTCGGCGGTGGGCGCCATCATGCGACCTTCGCCACGAGGCGCGTGAAAGCGGCGCGATCGATCTGCGCCCGGTCCTCCTCGGTTTTCAGCACGCAGGCGAGGGTTTCGTAAAGTGTCTCCGGTGCCTCGGCGATATCGCGCACGCCAAGCCCGAGCAGGGCCGCCGCCCAATCGAGGCTTTCGGCCACGCCCGGGATTTTGCGAAGCTGCTCCTTGCGGATCGCGGCGATCAGGCGCGCGACCTGGCCCGCAAGATCGATGCCGATCGCGGGCAGGCGCGTGCGCAGGATCGCGACCTCGCGGTCGATCCCCGGATAATCGAGATAATGATAGAGGCAGCGCCGGCGAAGCGCGTCTGAAAGCTCGCGTGTCGCGTTGGAAGTGAGTACGACGCGGGGGATGCTCCGCGCGCGGATCGTGCCGAGTTCGGGGATGGTGATTTGGAAATCGCCGAGGAGCTCAAGCAAAAACGCCTCGAATTCCTCGTCCGCGCGGTCGATCTCGTCGATCAGCAGGACGGGCGAGCGCGTCTCGCGGATGGCGGCGAGCAACGGGCGTTCGAGCAGATAGCGTTCGCTGAAGAGCGCGTCCTCGATCTCCTCGGCGCGACGCGCACCGCCGCCTTCACCCTCTCGCGCCTTGATGGCGAGCAATTGGCGCTGATAGTTCCATTCATAGAGCGCGCTCGCCTGATCCAGCCCCTCATAGCATTGCAGGCGGATCAGCTTTGTCTCGTGGTTGGCGGCGAGCGCGTAGGAGATGGCGGTCTTGCCGACGCCGGCGGCGCCTTCGATCAGCAGCGGCCGCTCAAGCATCTCCATCAGAAGAAGCGCGGTCGCGAGCTCCGGATCGGCAACATAGCCACTGCCGGCGAGAAGCTCGGCGATCCTTTCCCGCGAGAGTGAGGCCTTCACATCGAGTCCTTCGAGCCGGCCTGCCTAGCCTTGGGCGCCGAGCGCCTCCGCCGCTTTCCAGATGCGCCAGGCATCGTGCGGCATCTGGATATGTGTTGCGCCGAGGAAGGCGAGCGCGTCATTCACCGCATTGGAGAAGGCCGGCACGCCACCGACATTCGGGCTCTCGCCCACACCTTTCGCGCCGATCGGGTGATGCGGCGACGGCGTGACGGTGAAATCGGTCTCCCATCTCGGCGTTTCGACCGCGGTGGGCAGGAAGAAATCCATGAAGGAGGCGCCTTTGACGTTGCCGATCTCGTCATAGGCAATCTCCTGGCCCATCGCGATCGCAAAGGCCTCGGTGAGCCCGCCATGCACCTGGCCCTCGATGATCATCGGGTTGATGCGTGTGCCGCAATCATCGAGCGCATAGAAGCGGCGGACCTTCGCCACGCCCGTATCGAGATCGATATCCATCACGCAGATATAGGCGCCGAACGGGTAGGTCATGTTCGGCGGATCATAATAGCTCACCGCTTCAAGCCCGGGCTCGAGTCCGGGCGGCGGCGCGTTGTAGGCCGTCCAGGCGATGTCCTTCATCGTCTTGAACCGTTCCGGCATGCCTTTGACGCGGAAACGGTCAATATCGAACTCGACATCGTCGTGATGAACTTCGAGCAGATGGGCGGCGATCATCTGTGCCTTGGCCCTGATCTTGCGGCAGGCCATGGCGGTCGCGGCGGCGGCGGTGGGGGTCGAGCGCGAGCCGTAGGTGCCGAGCCCATAGGGCGCGGTATCGGTATTGCCCTCTTCCACCATCACGTCATCGGCGGGAATGCCGATCTCGGAAGCGATGATCTGGGCGTAGGTCGTCTCATGGCTCTGGCCCTGGCTCTTCGTGCCCATGCGCGCGATCACCGCCCCCGTGGGGTGAATGCGGATCTCCGCGCTGTCGAACATGGCGATGCCGAGAATGTCGCAGTTCTTCGAAGGGCCGGCGCCGACGATCTCGGTGAAGAAGGAAACCCCGATCCCCATCACCTCGCGCGTCTCACCGCGCTTGAAAGCCTCCTGTTTCGCTTTCTGCTCGGCGCGGAGAGCCTGGTACCCGACGGTGTCGAGCGCTTTCTGCATCGCCGCGTGATAATCCCCGGAATCATATTCCCAGCCGAGCGCGGAGTGATACGGGAACTGCTCGCGGCGGATGAAATTGCGCATCCGCAGCTCGGCGGGATCGAGGCCGAGCTTCCGGGCCAGAATATCCATCGCGCGCTCGATGCAATAAGCCGCTTCGGTGACGCGGAAGGAGCAGCGATAGGCAACCCCGCCCGGCGCCTTGTTGGTATAGACGCCATCGACCGTGACATGGGCGGTGGGGAAATCATAGGAGCCGGTGACGATATTGAAGAAGCCGGCAGGCCACTTCGAGGGGTCCGCGCAGGCATCGAAGGCGCCGTGATCAGCGAGAACGTGAACGCGAAGGCCCGTGACCTTGCCCGCCTTCGTCGCCGCGATCTCGGCCGTCATGTGATAATCGCGGGCAAAGGCGGTGGCGGAGAGATTCTCGATCCGGTCCTCGACCCATTTCACCGGCCGGCCGGTGACGATCGAGGCAACGATCGCGCACACATAGCCCGGATAGACGCCGACCTTGTTGCCGAAGCCGCCGCCGATATCGGGTGCGATGACATGGATCTTGTGTTCGGGAATGCCGGAAAGGATCGCCGCCACCGTGCGCACCACATGCGGCGCCTGGAAAGTGCCCCAGACGGTGAGCTCACCCTTGATCTTGTCGAACGCGGCGACGGACTGGCAGGTCTCGAGCGGGCAGGGATGCACCCGCTGATAGGAGATCAGCTCCTTGATCGTGACCTCGGCGTCGCGGAAGGCAAGATCGGTCGCTTCACGATCGCCGACCTCCCAGGTGAAGATATGGTTGGGGTGCTTGCGCTTGCCGTGCGCGCCCTCGGTCTTGTCCTTGATGTCCTCGCGCAGGATCGGGGCCTCCGGCGTCATCGCCTTGAAGGGATCGACGAGGGCCGGCAGCTCCTCGTACTCGACCTCGACGAGATCGGCCGCATCGGCGGCGGTATAGCGATCGGTCGCGACGATGAATGCGATCTCCTGGCCCTGGAAAAGCACCTTGTCCCCCGCAAGCACGGCCTGCACATCGCCGGCGAGGGTCGGCATCCAGTCGAGCTTGAGCGGCTTCAGATCCGCAGCGGTGAGCACGGCGAGCACGCCCGGCACCGCTTTCGCCCTGGATGTATCGATCGATTTCACCCGCGCATGGCCGTAGGGCGAGCGGTGGAAATCGCCGAAGAGCATCCCCGGCAGCTTGAGATCGTCTACATAGCTGCCCTTGCCCTGGGTGAAGCGGATATCCTCGACCCGCTTGCGCTTGCAGCCGAGCCCCTGCAGCCTGGCTTCCCGGGCTTCGCGCGTTTCGCTGATCTCGTTCATTCCGCGGCCTCCTGAAGGGACTCACCCGCGATCTTGGCGGCGGCGAACTGGATCGCGCGGACAATGTTCTGATAGCCCGTGCAGCGGCAGAGATTGCCGGCCATGCCGGTGCGGATCTCGTCTTCCGTGGGCCGCGGGTTCTCCTGCAGCAGCCGGTAGGCGCGCATGATCATTCCGGGCGTGCAGAAGCCGCATTGCAGCCCGTGCATCTCGCGGAACCCTTCCTGGAGCGGATGGAGCGTGCCGTCGGCACCGGCCATGCCTTCGATGGTGCGGATCTCGGCGCCTTCGGCCTGAATCGCGAAGAGCGTGCAGGATTTGACCGAGCGGCCGTCGAGATCGACGGTGCAGGCGCCGCAATGGGAGGTGTCGCAGCCGATATGGGTGCCGGTAAGATTGAGCTGCTCACGCAGGAAGTGAACGAGCAGGGTGCGCGGCTCGACCAGCGCCTCGACGGCTTCGCCATTGACAGTAAGCGCGATTGCGGTTTTTGCCATGATTTTCCCCCTACGCCGAAGCGCGCGCGGCGGCGCGGGCGAGCGCGCGGCGAACCATGACGCCCGCCATCCTCGTCCGGTAATCGGCGGGGCCGCGGCCATCCGGTGTAGGCTCAGTGATCGCCTCCGCGCGGCGGGCGGCCTCGGCGAAGGCGGCATCCCCGGGTGGCTGGCCGATCAGCGCCGCCGCAGCCTCGACGGCGAGCAATGGCGTCGGCGCGACATTGGTGAGGCCGATCGCGCAGGTCGCGATGCGTCCGCCCGCAAGTGTCAGCATGACGGCCGCCGCGGCGGTTGCGTAATCGCCGATCTTCCGCTTGAGCTTTTCATAGGCATAGCCGTGTCCCGCCGGCGGATGAGGAATGGTGATGGCGGTGAGGAGCTCGCCCGGCCCCAGGGCGGTGACATAGGCGCCCTGGTAGAACTCCCTTGCCTTGACCTCGCGCGTGCCATTGGCGCCGGCAAGACGGAAGACCGCATCCAGGCACATCATGAGCGCCGGCAGGTCATTGCCCGGATCGCCATTCGCGACATTCCCGCCGATCGTGCCGCAGGAACGCACCTGCGGATCTGCGATCTGCAGGGCGGTCTCGCGCAGGATCGGGATGGCCTGGGCGAGGTTCGGGTCGGCGATCAGCGCCGCCTGGGTGGTGGTGGCGCCGATCACCCAAGCCGCGCCCTCGCGGCGCACGCCCTTCAATTCGGCGATGGCCCCGAGATCGATCAGATGATCGGGCGCGGCGAGGCGGAGCTTCATCATCGGGACCAGGCTGTGGCCGCCGGCGAGCGGGCGGCCATCATCCGGATGGGCGGCGCAGAGGGCCACGGCCTCAGCGAGGCTGCGCGGGCGGTGATAGGCAAAGGGGCCCGGGATCATGGTGGTTTCCTCCTCCCCCGCGATTTTTTCAGAGGGGGAATATGCCGCCGCGCCAGAGAGACCCAAGAACAAAAGCGTGAAGGCGGGAAAGCAGCTTCAGATGCCGGGTTGGGTGCGCGAACGGCGGCGTGGATGCACGAAAAGCGTCAGCTTGTCTGACCTTCCGCCCGGGCGGCGAGGCAGGCACGGAGCGCGGCGAGCCGACTCCTGCTCACCGGCACCGGGTTGGCGGTGCCAAGAAGCCAGGCAAGTCCGCCATCGCCCGTGCGCTCGATCGCGGTGACGGCGTCGAGCGCCACCAGATGGCTGCGATGGACGCGGAGGAACCGCTGCGGATCGAGCTTCGCCTCCACGGCACTGATGGAGAGGAGGCAGAGCGCTTCACCCTCATCGTCGGCGAGTGTCGTATAATGGCCGTTGGCATGAACCGCGCGGAGCTGCTCCACCGGCACATAGACCGTGCGGCCCTGGCGTTCCGCCGGCAGCGCCCGAACGAGGCGGGAGGATGGCGCCGGCGGTTCCTCGGCGGGCCCATGGATGGGTGCCGGGATAGGCTCCGCGGCGGGCTCGGGCTCGGGGACGGCCGCGAGCCAGGGGAAGGCGGCGGAGAGCGGGGCTGCGGGCGCCTCTTCGATGCGCGCCGGATTGAGCGCGAGCAGGAAGCCGAGCGAGATCGCGAGAGCGACGGTCGCCACCACCAGCGCGAAGAGGCGCGGGGAAAGGCCGGCAGCCGCCGGCGCGGAAGGCAGGCAGAGGATCGTCGTCCCCTCCATTGCCGTATAATGCATGCCCGAGATCGCGAGCCCGATCAGGATCGCGGGAATGACGGGCGGGCGGGACGGCCGGCCGGTGCGGAAGGCGAGGTGAAGGCCGAGCCCGGAGGCGGAGATGCCGATGATCGTGCTGGCGATGACATAGACCGGGTCGTAGCTCAGCGCGAACCCGACGCTGAGCGCGGACATGCCGATGAAGTGCATCCCCACGATGCCAACCCCCATGAGGAGGGCGCCGAGAAGAAAGGACGCCTTCGAGAGCGGACGGTTCGCGACCAGCGCGATGGCGCCGCCCACCGCGAGGATCGCCGCCATGAAGGAGAGCAGCGTGCGCCCGGCGAGGTAGTGCGCGGGAGCCGGCATGTGCAGCGCCAGCATGCCCACGAAATGCATCGCCCAGATGGAGACCCCGAGCGTGACCGCCGAGGCGGCAAGCAGGGCGAGCCGGCCGCGCCCGGCCGCTTCATGGATGCGTGTCGCGAGCACAAGCGCGACAAAGGCGCCCTGGATGGCGAGCAAGACCGAGAGGACAACGAGTGACGGAGCGTAGTCGATCGGACCCTCGCCGGTATTTCCCCTGCGCGCGGATTTCTATCATCAGGCCCGGCGTGGCTCCACTGGCCCGGCCGATCGGGCCGCCAGCGCTTCGCCGTTCAGGCAGGCCCGGTAGAGGCCGGACTCGGTCGCGCCCGCCGCTTCGAGGGAGGCGCGGACGCGGGCAAAGCGCGCGCGGGCGCGGGCGGGGTCGCCGCCTGGCTGGCTATCGAGAATGGCCAGCGCGAAGAGGGCATCACGCGCGACCGGGGTGAGTGGCGTGTCGGTGTCGTGATCGAGGGCCTCGGCGCGGACGAGCGCGCGTGCCGAGGTATAATGACCTTTATTGACGAGGCCGGTGAGCGCCCGGCGCATGATATCGCGCCTTCGCCCCGAAGGCGCCGCTGGACCCTCTCCGGGTGCCGGTGGCAGTTGCGCGAGGCCCGCGAGCAGGCCGGCCGCGTCGGTTTCGGCATCGCAGAGCAGCGCCTCGGCCGCGGCGACCCAGGCGAGGTCCTCCGTCTCGCCATCTTCGAGCATGGCCGCCGCGAGCGCCCCGCGGAGCGCGCCGGCGGCCTCGGCGGCGGCCGCGAAGAGCGGGCGGACCGCGGCGCGGGGCTCGCCTTCAAGCACGCGCATGATCGCCCGGGCATAGAGAATGGCCGGAAGATTAAACGGCATCAAAGCGGCGATCGCGGGGAGCGCGGCCCGGTGGATCGCCGCCGGCAGGGGCAGGGGGCTATCGATCGCGATCCCGAAATGCTGAGCGAGACACCGGGTGAGCAAGGGCATGACGGCGCGGGCGGTTGCGAAGTCGGCATCGTTCACGCTTTCGAGCAGCGCATGGCCGGCGAAGGCGAGCTGCAGGACGGGATCCTGCGCGAAGTGCGCGGCGCGGCCGCGAAGCCAGTTTCGGTAGCGGGCGCGGGCCTCCGTGCGGTCGGGGCGGAGGGCAAACGGGGTTCGCGAAGCGAAGGCGATGAGTGAAAACGAATCCCGCTCGATCGTGACATGACCGAAGCCGCATTCCGCAAGCAGGCGGGCAAGGCTCGCCTGGCTCTGAAGGATGAGATGAAGGCCGGGCGAGAGCAGCGGCACGAGCGCGCCGGAGGAGGTTTGCGGGCGGATCGCCGCGGCGTCCGGCGTGGTGAGCACGAGGATGCCGTCCGCGGCGAGGGAGTTCCTCAGCATGAGAAGAAACGCGCGCGGGGAGGGGACATGCTCGATGACCTCGGCGGCCATCAGCACATCGAAGGCGCCGGATGCGCTGCCACGGAAATAATCGCGCGTGATCGGCAGGAAGAGGCGCTTGCGGCCGGCTTCGGCGATCGGCGAGGGATCGAAGCCGTGGCCCTGCCAGCCAAGCCCGTGGATCGCGAAATCGAGCCCGAAGCCCGGGCCGCAGCCGACCTCAAGATAGCGGGCGCCGGGGGGGCGGGGAACACGGGCGAGGAGACCGGCGCTGTGCCAGAGGCCGGTGCCCTGCTGAAGATAGAACGCGGCGCGGCCATCCGCGGCGATATTCGGGTCGGTGTAATCGGGCGGGGTGCGGTCGTCATAAAACGCGGCGCCGCAGGCGGGGCAGGCGAGCACCGCGTTGCACCGGTCCGGGTTGTCTCGGGTGTGCCAAGCAACGGTGACGAGGAGGGGCTTCTCGCCGCCGGCGCCGCATTGCGGGCAGTCCATGGCGCGCGCGAGGCCTTGCGCGGGCCAGGCGAGGCGTGGAAGCCCGCCCGCAGCACCAGGGGATGCGACGCCGCTCATGGCGGCGGAAGTCTCATCCGGCCGGGCAGAAGACAGGCCCGGAGCGGGCGCGGGGTCACGCGGACAGGGCCGCTTCGCTGGTGCGGATATAATCGCGCGTGAGCGGCACCGTATCGACACGGCGGGCGAGCTGGAGCTGGGAGACCATCAGCCCGCCATGGCGGAAGCCCATCTCGCTGCCGGCGAGATAGAATTCCCACATGCGGCAGAACCGTTCGTCATAGATATCGCGGATCACGGCCCGCCTGGCGAGGAAGCGCTCGCGCCAGTGGCGGAGCGTCTCGGCATAATGCAGGCGGAGAATTTCGATATCCGTGGCCCAGAGGCCTGCCCGTTCGACGTGGGGAAGAACCTCGGAGAGCGCGGGGACATAGCCGCCCGGGAAGATATATTTGCGCGTCCAGGGATCGGTGAGGCCGGGAACATCCATGCGCCCGATCGAATGGATGAGGGCGACGCCGTCGGGGGCGAGAAGGCGGCGGATCGTCGCGAAGAAGGTTTCATAATGCGGCGAGCCCACATGCTCGAACATGCCGACCGAAACGATCCGGTCATAGGTGCCTTTGACCTCGCGATAATCGATGAGCGAGAAGCGGACGCGATCGGCGAGGCCAGCGGCTTCGGCGCGGGCGGTGGCGCGGGCATGCTGCTCGGTTGAAAGCGTGACGCCGTCCACGCTCACCTTTTCCATGCGGGCGAGCGCGAGCGCGAGGCTGCCCCAGCCGCAGCCGATATCGAGCACGCGCTGGCCCGGCGCGAGCAGGAGCTTCGCGGCGATATGGCGCTGCTTGGCGCGCTGCGCTTCCTCAAGCGAGAGATCGGGCTGCGGGAAATAGGCGCAGGAATAATTGAGATCGGAATCGAGGAAGAGGCGGAAAAGTGTCTCCGAAAGATCGTAATGATGGGCGACGTTGCGCCGGGCGGTGGCGATCGGGTTGTGCTGCTGAAACCGCCGGGCCAGGGCCCGGAAGGCGCGGGCGAGCGGGCCGCGCCTTCCGCGCTCGCGGTTGCTGAGATTGCGCCCGACAAGGGCGAAGAGATCGGCGAGCGTGCCTTGCTCGATCACGAGATCGCCGTTCATGTAGGCTTCGCCAAAATGCAGGGCGGGGCGGAGCAGCACCCTGAGAAAGCTCGCGCGGCTGCGGAACCGGATGGTGACATCCGCGATACCTTCCGCCGGCGCGCCGAAGGAAAGCGCCTGGCCGCCCGCGGTGAGCACCGTGAGGCGGCCTTCGCGGATGAAGCCGGCGAGCATGCGTTCGAACAAGATGGCTTCCTCTCGATCCGTATCGGGCCATGGTAGGGTGCCCGAAGCCTTGAGGGTAGAGCGGATGGGAAGGAGTGTGGAATGAGCCGGCTCGCGCCGATCGACGTGGAAAAGCTCGATGAGGAGCAGCGGCGTGTCCATGATGCGGTGCTGGCCGGGCCGCGCGGGCGCGTGACGGCGCAGATGCCGTTCTGGCTGAGGAGCCCCGGCCTTGCCGATCCGGCGCAGCGGCTGGGCGCGTTTTTGCGGTTCGAATCCGAGCTGCCGGCCAAGCTCCGGGAGCTTGCGATCCTGGTCACGGCGCGGGCGACGACAGCACAGGTTGAGTGGTGCATCCACCGTCCGATCGCCGAGACGGCGGGGCTTTCGCCCGCAATCGCGGATGCGATCGCCGCGCGCGCCGAGCCGGTCTTCACCGACGAGGACGAGGCGCTGACCTATGCGCTCGCCCGCGCGCTCTGCCAGAGCTATGGGATCGGGGAAGCGCTGTTCGGCCGCGGGCTCGCGCGCTTCGGCGAGAAGGGAATGGTCGAGCTTGTCGGGCTGGTCGGCTACTACACGATGGTGGCGATGACGCTCAATGCGTTCGACGCGGACTTGCCGGAAGGAATGGCATCACCACTCTCTTCGTGAAACGGTTTCTCGCTTGCCCCGACTTGGGGCTTCCCCTAGCCTTGAGCGCGGGAGAGCGAAAAATCCGACGGAGGCGTCGATGGCGATAAAGCGGCGTACCCTTCTGGGGGCGGCGGGGGGAATGGCTGCGGCCGCTTCCCTGCCCCGGCCGGCGATTTCGGCCGGCAGGGCGAGCGTTCTGAAATTCGTCCCGCAGGCAAACCTGACCATCCTCGATCCGATGACGACGACTGCGGCGGTGACGCAGAATCATTGCTATTACGTCTGGGACACGCTCTATGCGGTGGATGAGCATCTCGTGCCGCATCCGCAAATGGCCGCCGGCCACAGCATTTCGAGCGACCAGCGGACCTGGACGATCACCTTGCGCGACGGGCTCAAGTTTCATGACGGTACGCCGGTACGCGCGGCCGACTGCATCGCCAGCATCCAGCGCTGGGCGAGCGTCGATCCGTTCGGCGAGGATCTCGCCGCCGCGGTCGACAGCTATGTGGTGAAGAGCGACAAATCCTTCGACATACGGCTCAAGACGCCGTTCCCGCTGCTCGATGCCGCGCTCGCCAAGCCGGCCGCGAATGTGCCGGTCATCATGCCCGCGCATATCGCGGCGCAGCCGGCGGCGAAGGCGATCACGATCGACCAGGTGATCGGCTCCGGCCCGTGCAAGTTCGAGGCGAAGGAGTATGTCTCGGGCAGCCGGGTGGTCTATTCGAAGTTCACCGATTATGTGCCGCGGCCGGAAAAGCCGAGCTGGGCCGCGGGCGGCAAGATCGTGAATTTCGACCGGATCGAATGGCATGTCATTCCCGATCCCGGCACAGCCGTGGCGGCGCTGCAATCGGGCGAGGTCGATTGGTGGGAGTTCGTGCTGCCCAACCTGATCCCCTTATTGGCAACGAACAAGGACATCGTGATCGGGGCCGGCAACCCGACCGGCTATATGGGGTGCCTGCGGTTCAATAGTCTCTTCCCGCCCTTCGACAATGTGCTGATGCGCCAGGCGGTGATGATGGCGGTCGATCAATCGGCCTATATGCGCGCGGTGACCGCGAACAACCCCAAGAACTTCACGATCTGCCATTCCTTTTTCCCGATCGGCACGACCTATGGCATACCGCCCAACCCCGACCCCATGGCCAAGGCGCCGGACCTCGGAGAAGCGAGCAAGCTGATCGAGGCGGCGAAATATGGCGGGCAGAAGATCGTCATCATCAACCCGACGGATTTCCCCTCGATCCAGCCTTTCGGGGAAATCACCTATGCCACGCTGAAGAAACTCGGCCTCAATGTCGATCTGGTCGAGACGGACTGGGGCACGGTGGTGCAGCGGCGCGCGAGCAGGGCCCCGGTCGACAAGGGCGGCTGGACGATTTTTCACACCTGGTGGTTCGGGGTCTCGCTCTACAATCCCGCCGTCAACCCGATCATTCTCGGCCAGGGGCTCAAGGGCTGGTTCGGATGGTACCAGAGCGACGAGATGATGGCGCTGAACAATGACTGGCTCACGGCAACCAGCGCCGACGCGCGGCAGGCGATCGCGGCGAAGATGCAGGCGCTCGCCTTCCATGATGTGCCGACCGTGCCGCTCGGCCAGTTCTATATCCGCACCGCCTATCGCAGCACGCTCTCCGGCGTGACCGTCGGTGCGTCGCCCTATCCGTGGAATGTACGGCGCACGTGAATTTTGTCGTGCAGCGCAGACGTGGGTCTGGGGCCGCGAGGCG
>DASZQO010000316.1:0-13748 GCA_035549615.1 Acetobacteraceae bacterium | reverse complement strand
GAACCGTTCGCGGCGGGTGATCGGCCGGAAAGGCGGTCGTGTTGTAGGTAAAGACGGTGCTGTAAGAGATCGTCGAGACATAGGCGCCTTTTTTGCCATCGCCGCTGAGCGAGCCCGGAATGAAATCCTGGGAGGCGGGGGTGCCGTCCGGCGCCGGCTCGAGATCCTTGTCGAAGTCGATCTCCTGGAGAATGCCCTGGGAATCGAGCTGGAAAGCCGGCGCCTGCAACATGTCCACGATGTCCCACGTGATGTTGCCGCTCTGCTCCTGCGCGCTCACCAGGGCCGGGCCATTGGCGGATTTTTCGATATTGTTGAAGCCGATGCCATGCGCCTTGGTGAACGGCTTTTCGTAGCCTTCGACCTGGCTGAACTGGTAGGCGCCGCCCCAGGAGCAGAGATTGATCGTTCCGGCGGCGGCGGCCATCCGGCTCCGCGCCAGGGTGCCGAGCGAGGAGAGCAGCACGAGGCCGGATGTTCTTGCTCCCAGGGAGGCCCCCAGGGAGGCCCCCAGGGAGGCAAGATCGCGCCGGGTGATGGGCATACCCCAGGATTTTCCTTTGCAATTTTTGTCGTTCATTGGTCTCCTCCCTGTCTTGAGGCGCAGGCTACGGCTCGGTTCCGGCATGCGGCGGAGAGCGGCGCGGCGCTTTCTTCATCGGGCGTGGAATGCCCGGCAGATGTCCGTATCCCAGCCGACCGGCGTGGTGCCGCCGGCCTGCAGGCGATGGTCGCTCCCCCTATTGGGAACCTTGGCGACGATCGCGTTGACGCCCGCCGCCTGGATCACCGCGCGCAGATGGTCCCCCTGGAAGAGAACGCTCTCCACCCTGCCGGAAAATATGTTCGGCAGTGTGCCGGGCGGCGGCGCGATCTGCACCTGCTCGGGACGAACGGAAAGGGCGCAGCGCTCTCCCGCCTGAAGCGCGTGCACCGCAAGCGCCAGGGTCTCGCCGCCGTCATTGTCGAGCGCAACCTTGCAGGTCGATCCCCGCACTTCCTTGACCTTGCCGGTGAGCCGGTTGTTCTCTCCGATGAAGTCGGCGACGAAGGCATTGCCAGGCTCGTCATAGAGTGCGCGCGGCGCGCCGCATTGCTGCAAGATTCCGTCCGCGAAGACGGCGATGCGATCGGACATCGTGAGCGCCTCCCCCTGGTCGTGCGTCACGTAGACCATTGTGATCCCCAGCCGATCGTGCAGCTGCCTGATCTCGTACTGAAGCTCCTCGCGCAGCTTCTTGTCGAGCGCGCCGAGAGGCTCGTCCATCAGTACGATCTCCGGCTCGAAGACGAGGGCGCGGGCAACCGCGACGCGCTGCTGCTGGCCGCCCGAGAGCTGGCTCGGCCGCCGGTTCCGGAATGGGGAGAGATGCACCATTTCGAGAGCGCGCGCGATGCACTGATCCATTTCGGCCTTCGGCACGCGGCGAATCCGCAATGGGAAGGCCAGATTTTCATAGACCGACATGTGCGGGAACAGCGCATAATTCTGGAATACCATGCCGAGATTGCGCTTATACGCCGGCACCTGGTTGAGCGCGCGCCCGCCCAGCATGATGGTTCCCTGCGTCGGCGCCTCGAATCCCGCCAACATCATGAGGGTGGTCGTCTTGCCGGAGCCGGAAGGACCGAGGAGGGTGAGGAATTCGCCGCGCGGAATGTCGAGATTGAGGTCGCGGACAACCAGGGTCTCGCCGTCATAGGTTTTCTGGACATTGCGGAACGATACGAATGCGCTCTCCCCTGCCGTTTCGGCGGTGAGGTTCCCGAGTGCATCCATGCGCGCCCCCCTGACAGCCCGATGCCATCGCGAGCACGCCGATGGCCGGCCGGTCTTCTTCCCTTCCCGGCTTCGTTCTACCCCCGCCGGGCGGCGAAGCGGATCGCCTCTTCGGCCGCACGCAGCAGGGCGCGGGCCTTGTGGCGGGTCTCCTCGTATTCCGCTTCCGGATCGGAATCCGCAACCACCCCGCCGCCCGCCTGCACATAGAGCATGCCGTCCTTGATCACGGCGGTGCGCAGGGCAATGCAGGTATCCATCGTTCCATTGGCGGCGAAATAGCCGATGCAGCCGGCATAGATGCCACGCCGCTCCGGCTCCAGCTCCTCGATGATCTCCATCGCCCGCACTTTCGGCGCGCCCGTGAGCGTGCCGGCCGGGAAGCCCGCGATTAGCGCGTCGAGCGCATCAAGGCCAGGCGCGAGCCTGCCTTCGACATTGGAGGAGATATGCATCACATGGCTGAAACGCTCGATGACGAACTGTTCCGTCACCTTGACCGAGCCAATCTCGGCAACGCGCCCGACATCATTGCGCCCGAGATCGAGCAGCATCAGATGCTCGGCCCGCTCCTTGGGATCGGCGAGAAGTTCGGCCTCGAGCCGCAAATCCTCCTCCCGCGTCGCTCCCCGTGGTCGGGTTCCGGCGAGCGGGCGGAGCGTCACCTTCCCGTCGCGCAGCCGGACGAGGATCTCCGGGCTCGATCCCGCCACGGCGAAGCCGCCAAAATCGAGGAAGAAAAGAAATGGCGAGGGGTTGATCCGCCGGAGGGCGCGATAGAAGGCGAAGGGCGGCAGCGCGAAAGGGAGCGAAAAGCGCTGGCTTGGCACGATCTGGAACGCATCGCCGGCATAGATGTAGTCCTTCATCCGCCGGACGACCGCGAGGAAGCCTTCCTTCGCCATGTTCGATTGCGGCGCCGGCGGAGGCGGCAGGGACACGGGCGGATCAGGATGGGGCAGCGGCCGGTCGAGCGAGGAGGCCGCTTCGGCGAGCAAGGCCTGAGCCGTGTCCCAGGCCTGCTCGGCAGTGATTCCGGGGGCAGGATAGACGGGCGCGGCGAGCGTAAGGTCGGCATTCACGTTGTCGAAGATCGCGAACAGGGTCGGGCGGATCAGCAGCGCCTCGGGCAGGCCGAGCCGGTCCTCGTTCTTCTCCGGCAGCCGCTCCATCAGCCGCACCATGTCGTAGCCGAGATAGCCAACCAGCCCGCCCGTCATCGGCGGCAGATGCGGTGGCACCTCGAGCCGGGTCTCGGCGATCAGCGCCCGCAGGCTTTCGAGCGCGGGACGCGGCTCGGGCGTGAAACCATGCGGCGCCGAGCGGGCATGGCGGTTGATCTCCGCCTGGCCGCGCCGGCAGCGCCATACCAGGTCGGGCCGCATGCCGATGATCGAATAGCGGCCGCGCGCCGCCCCGCCCTCGATGCTTTCGAGCAGGAAGGAATAGGGCTGCCCGTGCGCGAGCTTGAGGAAGGCGGCAACCGGCGTTTCGAGATCGGCAACCCCGCTCGACCAGACGAGCGTGCCCCGGCCTTCCGCATAAGCCGCCCGGAAAGCGGCGAAGCCCGGCGGGGCAAGCACATTCATCTGCGGCACACTCCTCGGTTCGTCATTGTTGCGCGATCTGCTGCATCGCTGCGACGTTGATGCGCGGATGCGCGCGCGCGCGAAGGGCGCTCACCAGCACCTGCTGGATATCGCCGCCGATGCTGTTGGCGAGCTGATCGCGCATCTCGCCATAGCCGATCGGGTCGGTGGCGGAGGTGGGGTCGGTGATCGCGACGAGCTCGGCCGTCATGAATCCGTCCGCGGTTTCGACCATCGTCGCCTTGTGCAGCTTGAGCGCGAAGAGCGGATCAAGAAGCTGTTCGGGCACACCCGCGGCCGGCGCATCGCGCCGCGTGGGGGGCAGGGTGATCGCCGCCAATCCCTCCGCCGCGGCCGCTTCGGCAAGGGGCGTGCCGTCATTCACCGCCACCATCAGCTCCGCCGCCATCCGGTTCTGCTCTTTCCGCCGCTCATGCGCAGTCCAGTCCGCCAGCACCTTGCTCCTGACAATGTCATAGGGCTGGACATGCGGCGGCGTGATCTTCTGCACCTGGAACGCATAGTAGGAATCATCCGGGCCCTGCACGACGCTCGCCATCTGGTTGGGCTGCGCGGCGAAGGCCGCCTTGATGATGGCCTGGCGCAGCGCGTCCGAGCCAGGCAGTGGGGCTGGTTGGCCCTGCTCGGTCAGCCCCTGGGCATCGAGCGTGCCGGTGAGCCCGACCAGGCCAAGATCGCCGGGCATCTGCTCGAGATTGGGCTGCGCGGCGACCGCGTCCTCAAACTGGGTGACGCGCTTGAGCACGTCGCTCACCGCCTGCTGACGCGCGAGAGTCTTTTCCAGCGCAGGCTTCGCATCGGCGAAGGTGACGTTGCTGCCCCCGGTGACGTTCGTCACCTCGATCACGTGCCAGCCGAGCGGCGTCTGGAACGGCCCCGTCACGATGCCGGGGGTGGCCGCGAACACGTCCTTGGCGAGCACCGGATCCGGAAATTCCACCGGCAGGGCATTGTCGAGAGAGACCGCCGAGGCGCCCGCAGCCTTCGCCGCCTGCTGCATCTCGGCCCAGCTTGCCCCGGCCTGCCAGCGCGCGGCGAGCGCGTTCGCCTGCGCCTGGTCCGGGGCGAGGAGGATCTCCGCCGAACGCCGCTCGGGCTTGTCATAATCCGCCTTGTGCTCGGCGTACGCATCCTGGAGCGCCGCCGCGGAGACCGTCTCGTGCGCGGCGATGACATCCGGGGAGAGCACGACGAGGCGGATCCGCCGGTATTCCGGTGTACTGAAGGTCCAGGGATGGTTCGCCCACCAGCGCTTCAGCACCGCCTCGTCCGGCGGCTTGGGAGCGGGGGCGGCGGCGAAGGGAAGCAGCACGGCGGAGGCGGTGCGCGTCTCCCCCTGATAGGCGAAGATCGGCGCGGCCAGGGCGGAGGGCACCGCCGCCCCGGCGCCGACCGCATCGAGCAGCGCGCTCTGGCTGAGATTCTGGCGCATCAGCGCAAGAAACGCGTTCTCCGAGAGGCCGTTCGCGGCCAACACCTGCTCGAACTGGGCACGGTCGAAGGTGCCGTTCTGGCCCTGGAAGGCGGGCATCGCGAAGACTGCCTGGCGGAGCGCGGCATCCGGCACAACGAGGTCGAGGCGCCTGGTCTCCTCGGCGAGGACCGCCTGGGTGATCAGCCGCTCGATGACCTGCTGGGCGATCAGTTGGCGCAATTGCGCCGTCGGCTGCTGGCCATTCGGGAGGGACTGGCTCACCCGTTCCAGCTCCTGCTGATACGCGGCCTGGACCGCGGCCGGCTCGATCCGTCTTCCAGCGACATGGGCGACGGCGGTGTCCGTGCCGATATTGCGCAGCATGTCGCCCACGCCCCAGCCCATGAAGGCGATGACCAGCACCAGGAAGAGGATGCGTGCAAACCAGTTGCCGAGATGATGGCGGATGAAGGAAAGCATGTCCGTCCCAGAACAAGGGAACCCGAGGCAGGGAACCCGGCGCCCCCACCATAGGGAGCTGCCGCCTTGTTTGTCAGTATCCCCGCTTGGTCCGCGTGGGAAGGAGAGAAGCCGATGCGGAGGCTCGTGGTCGGAAACTGGAAGATGAACGGTCTTTCCGCGCCGGCAGCGGAGCTTGCGCGAGCGGTGGCGGCGGGGGTGGCGGCGGGCGATGGCCTCCCGGACCTTGTACTCTGTCCTCCCTTCACGCAGATTGCCGCGGTGGCCGCGATTCTCGCCGGCACCGGAATCGCGGTCGGCGGGCAGGACTGCCACCCCGAGCCCGCGGGGCCGCACACCGGGGACATCTCCGCGCCGATGTTGCGCGACGTCGGCGCCCGCTACGTGATACTCGGCCATTCCGAACGGCGGGCCGCCCATGCCGAAAATGACGGCCTCGTGCGGATGAAGGCGGTCGCGGCCGCCCGCGCCGGGCTCATCCCGATCGTCTGCGTCGGCGAGACGGAGGCCGAGCGCGACGAGGGGCGGGCAGAGTCCGTCGTGGCCAGCCAGGTTGCCGGCAGCCTGCCCGAGGATTTCGCGGGCATCCTCGCCTATGAGCCGGTCTGGGCGATCGGTTCGGGCCGCACCCCCGAGCCCGGCGAGATCGCCGGCATGCATGCCCTCATCCGCGCCCGGCTCATGCACGCTTTCGGCGCGGGGGGAAAGGAGATGCCCATTCTCTATGGCGGCTCGGTCAAGCGGGCCAATGCGGCCGCCATCATGGGAATTTCCGAGGTCGGGGGCGGGCTGATCGGCGGGGCGAGCCTCGCCGCCGGTGAGTTTCTGGCGATTGCCGCCGCCGCGCGGTCGTTTCCAGGGACTTAGCGGACACACTTTCCAGCCTGGGCGCTTGCCGCTAGAAGCCAGCCCCCGGCTCCTCTTCCGGCAGGGGGAGGCCGCGCGCAAAGCCGGAACGCGAAAGAAGGGTGATGGCGACCGTTCTCCTGATCGTCGAGCTTTTCGTCACGCTGGCGCTGATCGGCATCGTCCTCATTCAGCGCAGCGAGGGCGGCGGTCTCGGCATCGGCGGCTCCCAGGGCATGGGCAGCTTCATGAGCGGGCGCGGCACCGCCAACCTGCTCACCCGCACCACCGCCATCCTGGCGACCATTTTCATGGCGCTTGCCCTGGCGCTCGGCCTCATCAACCGCAACACGGGGGAGGGATCGATCCTCAATTCGCCGCCACCGCCCGCCGCCACGTCACCGGCTCCGGCGGGGTCTGCTCCCGCATCCGCCCCCGTGGGGCCGGCGCATTCCGCGCCGCCGAAGCTGCCCGCCTCGCCCGCGCTTCCGGGCCTGCCCGCGGTGCCGACGAAATAGACAGATCCGCCCTGCGGCAAGACGGGTTCACCAGACTCGGCGGGCCTCTGTATGATGGGGGCCCATGACGCGGTTCGTATTCGTTACCGGCGGCGTGGTCTCCTCTCTCGGCAAGGGCATCGCCACGGCGGCACTTGGGGCGCTCTTGCAGGCGCGCGGCTATTCCGTCCGTTTGCGCAAGCTCGATCCCTATCTCAACGTCGATCCGGGGACCATGAGTCCCTATCAGCACGGGGAGGTTTTCGTCACCGATGACGGGGCGGAAACCGATCTCGATCTCGGCCATTACGAGCGTTTCACCGGTGTGGCCGCCACCCGAGCCGACAATGCCACGACAGGGCGGATCTATTCGGAAGTGATCGCGCGCGAGCGGCGCGGCGATTATCTCGGCGCCACGGTACAGGTGATTCCGCACATCACCGACGCGATCAAGGAGGCCATCCTTCGCGATACCGGGGGCGTTGATTTCGCCCTCGTCGAGATCGGCGGCACCGTCGGCGATATCGAGAGCCTTCCCTTCCTTGAGGCGATTCGCCAGCTCGGCAACGAGCTGGGGCCCGAGGGCGCGATGATCGTGCATCTCACGCTGGTGCCGTACATCCCGTCCGCCGGCGAATTGAAGACCAAGCCGACCCAGCATTCGGTGAAGGAGCTGCTCAATGTCGGCATCCAGCCGCATCTGCTGCTCTGCCGTTGCGACCGCCCGATCCCGCCCGCCGAACGGCGCAAGATCGCTCTTTTCTGCAATATCCGTCCCCAGGCGGTGATCGCCGCGCTCGACGCCCCGACCATCTACGCGGTGCCGCTCAACTATCATGCGGAGGGGCTCGACCGCGAGGTGCTGCAGCATTTCGGCCTGCCGGTGGACCGCGCGCCTGATCTTTCGCGATGGGAACGGATCGCCACGGCCGTGCGCGCGCCGGAAGGCGCGGTCAAGATCGCGGTGGTCGGCAAATACACCAATCTGCTCGACAGCTATAAGTCGCTCGCCGAGGCGCTCGCCCATGGCGGGATTGCCAATCGTGTGCGCGTCGATCTCGACTGGGTCGATAGCCAGGTCTTCGAGCAGCCGAACACCGTGGCCCAGCTCGAAGGCGTGCACGGCATCCTCGTTCCCGGCGGCTTCGGGGAGCGCGGCTCGGAAGGCAAGATCGCGGCGGTGCAGTTCGCGCGCGAGCGGCGCGTGCCGTTCCTTGGCATCTGCTTTGGAATGCAGATGGCGGTGATCGAGGCGGCGCGGAATCTCGCCGGCCTCGATGGCGCCTCTTCGACCGAGTTTGGACCCTGCGGCGCGCCGGTGGTGGGCCTGCTGACCGAATGGGCCCGCGGCAACGAGATCGAGCGCCGCACTGCCGGCGGCAATCTTGGCGGCACGATGCGACTCGGCGCCTATCCGGCCATTCTTGCGGAGGGATCGCTGGTGCGAAGTATCTATGGCGGCGCCGAGCGGATCTCGGAGCGCCATCGCCATCGCTACGAGGTGAATATCCGCTATCGCGAGACGCTCGAGGATGCCGGATTGCGCTTCTCCGGCATTTCGCCCGATGGTGTGCTGCCCGAGATCATCGAGTACCCTGACCATCCCTGGTTCATCGGCGTGCAATATCATCCCGAGCTGAAATCGAAGCCCTTCGCACCGCATCCGCTTTTTCGCGGCTTCGTCGGCGCGGCAGTCGCTCAGGCCCGCCTCGTTTGAGCGACATCGTTTCCGCCCCGCGCAGGGTCGCGATTGGCGCGGTCACGCTCGGCAACGATCTGCCGATGGTGCTGATCGCTGGACCCTGCCAGATCGAATCGCGTGATCATGCGCGCGAGGTGGCGGCGGCGCTTGCGGAGATGGCCCGCGCCGCCGGCATCGGCCTGATCTACAAATCGAGCTTCGACAAGGCCAACCGCACCAGCGTTGCCGGCGCGCGCGGTGTCGGCATGGAGAAGGGGCTCGGGATTCTCGCCGAAATCCGCGAGCAATTCTCGCTCCCCGTGCTGACGGACGTGCACGAGACCGCGCAATGCGCCGCGGCCGCGGAAGCGGTGGACGTGCTGCAGATCCCCGCGTTCCTCTGTCGCCAGACCGATCTTCTGCTCGCCGCCGGCCGCACGGGCCGCGCGGTCAATGTGAAGAAGGGCCAGTTCCTCGCGCCGTGGGACATGGCGAATGTGGCGGCGAAGATCGCGAGCACGGGAAACGAGAAAATCCTGCTCACCGAGCGTGGCGCGAGCTTCGGCTACAATATGCTGGTCAATGATTTCCGCGCCCTGCCGATCATGGCCGAAACCGGCTATCCGGTCATCTTCGATGCCACCCATTCGGTTCAGCAGCCGGGCGGGCGCGGAACGAGCTCCGGCGGCGAGCGGCGTTTCGCGCCCATCCTCGCCCGTGCGGCGCTGGCCGTCGGAGTCGCGGCCGTTTTCATCGAAACCCATCCCGATCCCGATCGCGCGCCATCCGATGGGCCGAACATGATCCCGCTTGCCGGGATGCCGGCGCTGATCGCCCGCCTGAAGGGCTTCGATGCGCTGGCGAAGAGCGCAGAGGGGAAAGACCACCTCTGAGCGCCGCCCCGACCGGCGCGCTTTTCTCGTTTCCGTTGCCCTGGCAAAACGCTACTGTCCCGTCCACGCGGTTCGCCGCATTTCGTGACGAACGGAGAGGATGGGCAAGCCACGGCAGACAAAGGGCGAGTGTCCCAATTCCGCCCGTATTCCGATGCGCCGGACTGCGCAATCGGGGCCGGGATTTTCATTCCTGTTTCAGGACGACCAGGCCGGCGCGAGCGCCGATAGGGCGAGGAGGGGGAATCTATCATGAGGCATCGCTATCTCGTGCTGCGCGCCTTCTCGCTGATCCTGCGCATCATCGGCTGGGTGGGTGTGGTGGTTGGGGTCATCCTTTTCGTCGTCGGGCTCATCAACATGATGGGAAGCGCGTCCGACGTCTCTGCGGTGATCGCCGCACGAGACATGCTGGGCGCGGGGGTTGGCCTGGTCATTGCCGGCCTCGTCTCCGTTCTTTATGGCGAGATCATTGAGGTCTTCTTCGATATCGAGGCGAACACGCGCCGCACCGCGGAGATGATCGAGCGTCTCTCTCCGCCCTTGCCGCCGTCATCCTCGCACCCGCCGGCCGCGTGAGCGGCGCGGCGCCCGTCACGCTCGAGATCCGGCGCGGCAATATCGCGGATCAGCCGGATCTCGAGGCCATCGTCAACGCTGCCAATGCAGCGCTTGCGCCGGGCGGCGGCGTGGCTGGCGCCATTCATCGCGCCGCCGGCCCGGGGCTCTATGAGGAATGCCGCCCGCTTGCGCCGATCCGCCCGGGGGAAGCGGTGATCACCGGCGGGCATGGGCTTCCCAATCGTTTTGTGATCCATTGCCTTGGCCCCATCTTCGGCCAGGACGTGCCTGAGGCCGTGCTGCTCGGCGCGTGCTATGCGCGCGCGCTTGAGCTTGCCGAGATGAACCGCATCCGCTCGCTCGGATTTCCCGCAATCTCGACCGGCGTGTTCGGCTATCCGCCGGAAGCAGCCGCGCGGGTGGCATGGAGCACGGTCCTCACCCGCCTGCCGGCGCTCTCCTCGGTGCGCCGGATCCGCTTCGTCCTCTACAGCGAGGCGGACCGGCTTCTGCATGAGCGGATTCTGGCGGAGGTTTCCAGAGCGTGATCGCCGGAGGCGCGAATCACGCGGGGAAAGAAAAGACGAGAGCGGGACGGGGGAGCGGGAGCGAACGCAACCGCGCGGGCACCTCTTGCCGCCTGGGTTGGACCCGCGCTTTATCCGCTCGCCATTCCGGAGGATCACCATGGCTGCAATATCGGACATCTCCGCGCGCGAGATCCTGGATTCGCGCGGCAACCCGACCATCGAGGTCGAAGTTCTGCTCGATTCGGGCGCGGTCGGCCGCGCCGCGGTCCCCTCCGGCGCTTCCACCGGAACCCACGAGGCCGTGGAGCTCCGGGATGGCGATCCGGCGCGTTTCGGCGGCAAGGGCGTTCGTCGCGCGGTTGAGAATGTCGAAGGGGAGATCTTCGATGCCATCTCCGGCATGGACCCATCCGAGCAGACGCGCATCGACGAATTGCTGATCGATCTCGACGGCACGCCGAACAAGTCCCGCCTCGGGGCGAATGCGATCCTCGGCGTCTCGCTCGCTCTCGCTAAGGCCGCCGCCGCCGATTTCGGCCTGCCGCTCTTCCGCTATATCGGCGGCGCTTCGGCCCGCACGCTTCCCGTGCCGATGATGAACATCCTGAATGGCGGGCGCCACGCGGACAATCCGATCGATTTTCAGGAGTTCATGATCCAGCCGGTGGGGGCCGGGACGATCGCCGAGGCGGTGCGGATGGGCTCCGAGATCTTCATGGCGCTCAAGAAAGCGCTCGCCGAGGAGGGCCATAACACCAATGTCGGCGATGAGGGGGGGTTCGCGCCCAATCTGGCCTCAGCAGAGGCGGCGCTCGCCTTCATTGCCCGTGCCTGCGAGGCGGCCGGCTATCGCCCCGGGCTCGATGTCACCTTCGCCCTCGACCCGGCCGCGAGCGAATTCTTCCACGACGGGAAATATGTCCTGGCCGGCGAGGGGCGCACGCTCGATGCCGAGGGCCTGGTCCGCTATTTCGAGCTGCTCGCCAGCCGCTATCCAATCGTTTCGATCGAGGACGGTTGCGCCGAGGATGACTGGCATGGCTGGAAGATGCTGACCGCGACGCTCGGCGGGCGGCTCCGGATCGTCGGCGATGATCTTTTCGTCACCAACCCCGATCGTCTTCGCCGCGGGATCGAGGAGCAGGCGGCCAACGCGATCCTGATCAAGCTCAACCAGATCGGCACGCTGACCGAGACCTTGGAGACGATGGAGATCGCCCACCGGGCCGGCTATGCGACGATCGTCAGCCATCGTTCAGGCGAGACGGAGGATACCACGGTCGCCGATCTCGCGGTCGCGACCAATTGCGGGCAAATCAAGACCGGGAGCCTGGCGCGAAGCGACCGGGTGGCGAAATACAACCAGCTCATCCGTATCGAGCAGGCGCTCGGCCCGGCCGCGCGCTATGCCGGCCGGACGATCCTCAAGAGCGAACCCCTGGCTTAGCGCGTCAGCGAATCGGGATATTGACCCCGATCGAGACCCCGGGTGGCGCGACATAGACCGGAGGCGGCGCATAAACCACCGGCGGTGGCGCGTAGACGACCGGAGGAGGTGGCGGCGGCGGAGGGAGCGGGTACGGATAGTAGGCCACAGGCGGCGGATAGGCGACGGGCGGGGCAATCACGACGCCGACGCTGGGCCCGCGCCACCAGCCGCCCCAGCCGGGGCCGTACCACCCATGTCCATGCCAGCCCCCGCCGTGCCATCCCCAGCCGGGACCACCCCAGCCGCCATGCCATCCGTCGGCCCGGGCGGAGGGGCCTGCCATTGCCAGCGCCATCACTGCGCCGGCGGCGATCAGCGAAAGCGACTTCATGAGGAACTCCTTCATGCCTTTCGGCGCTTGCGCGATATGGGATCACAAGGCCCTCGATTCATGGCAGGATGCGGGCAGGATTGCGGTCGGCGGCAAAATGTGATCGCCGCGGAGGGATGAGGGATGGCCGAGTGGAAGAAGCGCATGCGCGAATCGGTGGCGCCGCTCGTGTTCCTCGCGCTGACCGGCTATTTCGTCCTCAACGCGATCGAAGGGCCGCACGGGCTGCTCGCCTATGGCAAGGATCAGACGGCGCTCGCGGCCGCCCGGCGGCAGCTCAAGCAGGTGACGGAGGTGCGGGACCGCTGGGAGACCGAAGTGGCGGCGCTGCGGACCGACCATCTCGATGCCGATTCGCTCGATGAGCGGGCGCGGGCCATGCTCAACCTGGTCAATCCCGACGATATCGTCGTGATGTATCCGCCGGGGCAGAAGCTTTTTTAGGGCGCGCTCATCTGGCGCCACCACGCTTCCGGATCGCTCTGCGATCCCGTCAGGCACGATCCGCCCTAAATTGCGTGAAGGATCCGGGAGAGCAGGCCGGGCGGCGGTTCCTTCACCAGCGTTTCCAGATCGGCCACGGTGCCGGAGATGTCCGGGCTCCGGCTGCTCATCGAAGGAATGATCAGCCGGCAGGCGCCTTGCTTGTCGAAGACATAGATCGCGCCGCTATGAGACACCCGATAGGGCTGGTCCCCCCGCGCCGGGGTGACCGAATAGGCAACCCGATACCGCCTTGCGAGGGTCGCGAGCTGATCGGGCGTGCCGCGCAGGCCGACGATCTCGGGGGCGAAGAGGGCGACATAGCGGGAGAGGACGGCAAGCGAGTCGCGATCGGGATCAACCGTGACGAAGAACAGCGTCACGTCCTTTGCCAGCGGGCCAAGGTCCTTGAAGACGACCGCCATATTGGCGAGTGCGGTGGGGCAGACATCCGGGCAGTTTGTGTAGCCGAAATAGAGCAGATCAACCCGGCCGCGATAATCGGCTTGCGTGACTTCCTGCCCGTCACCCGTGCGCTGCATTGTGAAGGCGAGGGGCGGAAAGGTTCCGCTGACATCGACATTGTGCCATTTCGGGTCCTGGCCGCAGGCCGTGAGCGGCACCGCTGAGAGGAGCGAGGCCGCGAGAAAGGGGCGGCGGCCCATCAAATCACGGTGGAGATGATGGCAGGGACGATGGCCAGCCGGCGACGGACCCATGGCATTTCGTTAGACCCCGCTTCCTGCGACATCAAGCCTGGGACCGAAACGATCGCGTGAAATCGCGGCTGCGGCGGGGGATGTTGCGTCAGGAAGGGCGGGGGGCGGTGCGGGCGCGGAAGCAGGCGGCGAGATGATCATCCACCATTCCGCTCGCCTGGAGGAAGGCGTAGCAGATCGTCGAGCCGACGAAGCGGAAGCCCGCCTTGCGGAGGGCCCGGCTCATCGAATCCGAAAGCTGCGTGCTGGCGGGAACCTCCTTCATCTCGCGCCAGCGATTGACGATCGGCGTGCCGCCGACGAAGGACCACAGATAGGAATCGAGGCTGCCATGGGCGGCGATCGCCGCCAGCGCGGCCTGGGCGTTCGCGCGGACCGAGTAGATTTTCAACCGGTTGCGGATGATGCCGGAATGGCGGATCAGGGCTTCGAGC
>DASZQO010000315.1:0-2582 GCA_035549615.1 Acetobacteraceae bacterium | reverse complement strand
CCCCCAACGGCAGGGGCGGGACACGAGATCAGGCATGAAAGCGGCCGTTCTCAAGGCGTTCGGCTCGCCACTTGTGATCGAAGAGGTTGATGATCCGCGCCCCGGTCCTGACGAAGTCCTCATCAAGGTCATGGCATGCGGGATCGACGGAACCGATCTCAAGCTGCTCGGCGGATTCGGATATACCCCAGAGCTTCCCTTCATCATGGGCCATGAGCCGGCCGGCCTTGTCGAATCTGTCGGCGAACAGGTCCGCGCCTTCGCGCCCGGCGATCGGGTTATTCCCTATATCTTTCTCGTCTCTCCGGAGAATCCTTGGTATCAGGCGGAGCGCGAGCAGCTTTGCCCAGACATGCGTGGCGTTCTCGGTGTCAAAGGATGCAGCGGCGGGTATGCCGGGAAGCTTCTCCTGCCGGCCCATCAACTGATTTCCATTCCTGCCGGCATCGCTTGGCATGACGCCGCAGTGCATTGCGACGCGGGGCTGACGGCGTATCACGCGCTCCACCGCGCGCGACTGGGGCTCGGTGACACAGTGCTGGTGATCGGGGTCGGCGGGGTCGGATCCTTCGCGGTTCAGTTCGCGAGCCTGGCCGGTGCCCGCGTGATCGCCGTTGAGCGGACCGCGGCAAAGCGCGACTGGGCGCGCAAACTGGGCGCGGCGGAAACCATCTTGAGTGCCGATGCCGGAAGTACCGATGTCGGCCCGGCTGCGCGCGCGCTCACCCGTCAGCGCGGCGTCGATTGTGTGCTCGACCTCGTGGGAACCAGGGAAACGATTGCCGCCGGTCTCGACTCGGTCTGCACGGGTGGGCGCATTGTGGTGGTCGGATATACGGCCGATTCATTCGTCCTCAGCGGCAAGACTCTGGCGCAGAACGAGCTTGAGGTGATCGGCTCCCGCGCTGGGTCCCGCTGGGAGCTGCGCGCTGCCCTCGCTCTCACCGCGGCCGGCCGCATCCACTCCATCGTCACGGACAGGCTTCCGCTGGAGCGCGTGAATGAAGCCCTGGCCAGGCTTGCCCGCGGTCAAGTCCTCGGCAGATTGGTTCTCGATATGGCGGCAGACTGAGGCTGACGAAAACCGCCGGCGAAAGGCGATCGGGGAGGCGACGATATGGCAGCGATCGAATGCGTCCTGAATTGCCAGGCAGAGTTGGCGGAGAGCCCGGTCTGGGATCCGGAGGAGGGCGTTCTCTACTGGGTCAATATCAAGGGTCGTGAAATTCATCGCTACGACCCCGCGAACGGGAAGGATCACGCGTGGAAAACGCCGGCGGATGTTGGTTCGCTCGCCTTGCGTCGTGGCGGAGGGATGGTTGTCGCGCTCAAGACCGGCTTCTTTTTCTTCGATCCCGCGAGCTCCCGATTCACGCCCATCGTCGAGCCGGAGGCAGATCTCGCGGACAATCGTTTCAATGATGGCAAGACCGACCGGCAGGGACGATTTTGGGCGGGCAGCCTCCATGATCCCGATGAGACCAGGCCCAGCGGCGCCCTTTATCGTCTCGACCCCGATCTCTCCTGCCACAGGATGGTCGATGGAATCTATGCCTCGAACGGCCTGGCCTTCAGTCCCGACAGCAGGACAGCGTACTATGCCGACAGCCGCCGCCGGATCGTCTGGGCATGGGATTTCGACCAGGACACCGGAATGCTGCGAAATCGGCGTGTCTTCGTCGCGCTGGGCGAGCGCGAAGGCGTGCCGGACGGGGCCGCCGTCGATGAAGAGGGAGGCTATTGGCTGGCGCAGCCTCCGGCGGCGCGCGTCGTTCGCTATGACCCTCATGGTCGCCGCGACAGGGTGCTGGATTTGCCCGTCTCCCAGCCAACCTCTGTCGCCTTTGGCGGCGCGCGGCTGGATACGCTCTATATCAGCTCTGCGAGATATCGGATGCCGGCAGACCGCTTGCTGAACGAGCCGCTCGCCGGCGGAATCTTCGCCATTTTCCCCGGAATAACCGGCGTTCCGGACGCGCGCTTCGGGGGCTAGCGCAGATCGCGCGTGACTGGATCGCGTGACTCTGCCAGGCAAAACAAGGCTTCAGCGGGTTCCGCCAAACGGAATGTGCTTTAGAAAGCGCGATGTGCTTCGCGGACGCATCGGAAAGGGGAAGGCGTCCTTTTCTGATGAAAAGGAAGCAAAAAGACGTTTCTCCCCTTTCCAGATCCGGCCCCAGCCGGGAGCTGCGAATGAAAGGGGAGAGGTTCTTTGGTTCTTTCTTTCCAGAAAGAACAGCCTCCCGAAGCCTGTTTGAGAATGCGCTGTGGCGTGTTGGAACCGCCGCCGGCGCCGGACGGCCAGCACAGCAGCATTCTCAGAGGGCTTTCAGGCCGCCTTTTCGCAGGGAATGCCCTTTTCCTTGAGCAGCGCCTCAAGCTCGCCCGACTGGTACATCTCGGTCACGATATCGCAGCCGCCGACGAATTCGCCCTTCACATAGAGCTGGGGAATCGTCGGCCAGCTCGAAAATTCCTTGATCCCGTCACGCAGCTCCGGGTCTTCGAGTACATTCGCGGTGGCGAAGGGAACACCCATATGGGTGAGGATCTGCACCACGCGAGCGGAAAAGCCGCATTGG
>DASZQO010000314.1:0-15845 GCA_035549615.1 Acetobacteraceae bacterium | reverse complement strand
CTCGGCGAGCTTGATGAGCAGCGAGGCGGTGACGCCACGCTGATCGTGCTCGATAAGGTTGAGATAGCTCGCCGAGATGCCGAGCCGGCTGGCCAGCGCCTGCTGGGTGAGCTGACGCTCGGCGCGCAGGCGCCGGACTGTGCGGCCGATCAATGCCCGGGCCATATTTACTGCCTTTACAAATGCGAAGACGTTCCGGTGAAAGAGACAACGCCTTTCCACGACCGATCAGAGGATCGGGGATGGTCTTCCTGAAGGCAATGTCAATTATTAACCAAATGCGATCTGATTCGGAGCGACTTCGATGAATCCCTTCCCGATCCCTTCCCGTGCCCCTGATGGCCAGCCGGGTGGCCTGCCGGGGGATGAGCGTTTCGCCGGTATCAGGCGCGACTATGGCCCGGCCGAGGTGACGCGGCTCGCCGGTTCCTTCCGCATCCGTCATACGCTGGCGGAGATGGGCGCAGCACGGCTCTGGCGGCTTCTGCGGACGGAGCCTTTTGTGCCCACGCTCGGTGCGCTCACCGGCAACCAGGCGCTGCAGCAGGTCAAGGCTGGGCTCAAGGCGATCTATCTCTCGGGCTGGCAGGTGGCGGCGGATGCGAACACGGCCGGGCAGATGTATCCTGACCAGTCCCTCTATCCGGTCGATTCCGTGCCCAATGTGGTGCGGCGGATCAATGCCGCGCTCAGACGAGCCGACCTGATCGCCGCGAGCGAGGGAGGTGCCGACGATACCGACTGGATGGCACCGATCGTCGCGGACGCCGAGGCCGGGTTTGGCGGTGCGCTCAATGCCTATGAGCTGATGCGAGCGATGATCGAGGCGGGCGCGGCCGGCGTGCATTTCGAGGACCAGCTCGCGAGCGAGAAGAAATGCGGGCATCTCGGCGGCAAGGTTCTGGTGCCGATCGCCCAGCATATCCGCACGCTGAATGCGGCGCGGCTGGCGGCGGATGTGGAAGGTGTCGCGACCGTGCTGCTATGCCGGACCGATGCGCACTCCGCGCAGCTTCTGACGAGCGATGTGGACCCGCGTGACCGGCCGTTCCTGAGCGGTGAGCGCACGGCGGAGGGATTCTTCCGCATTCGTGCCGGCGTGGGCGTGGAGTATGCGATCGCCCGCAGCCTTGCCTATGCGCCCTATGCCGATCTTCTGTGGTGGGAGACGAGCGAGCCCGATCTTGCCGAGGCTGAACGTTTTGCCAATGCAATCCATCGCCAGTTTCCGGGCAAGATGCTCGCCTATAACTGCTCCCCGAGCTTCAACTGGGCAAAGAAGCTCTCGGCTGCGCGGATCGCGAGCTTCCAGCGGGATATCGCGGCGATGGGCTACAAGTTCCAATTCGTAACGCTGGCCGGGTTCCATGCGCTGAATCATGCGATGTTCCAGCTGGCGCGCGATTATCGCGAGCGGGGCATGGCCGCCTATTCGGAGCTACAACAGGCGGAGTTCGCCTCGGAGGCCCGGGGCTACACGGCCACGCGACATCAGCGGGAAGTCGGTGTCGGCTATTTCGATGCGGTGGCAATAGCGGTCTCGGGCGGGAAATCCTCGACCACAGCGCTCGCGGGCAGCACCGAGGCGGCGCAATTCCGCGCGCATGCACCCGAACCCGAGCCGGAGCGTTATGACGACGGACTGGTACACGGCCACGCCTGGGCCGTAAGCGGAAACTGAAGGCTTCTTCATGGGATGGCTGGCGCGCGCCAGCCATCCGGCTTCCTGGAAATCGGGCAAGTCTTCCTTGGTTCTTTCTTTCCTTTCAGATTCCCTTCCGATTCCCGCTTCCCGTGCATGCCAGCCCTTCGGTGAGCGAAGCGCAATTGACGGGCAGGCGGGGCCGCACCGACTTTACGTCCATGCTGAGACGGATCGAACGCCTGCTCAACCCAACGGCGGAAACGCCGCGTGAGCCGCCGACGGAAGGGCTGATGCGGTTTTATGGGCATTTCGTCCGCCAAGTTCGCTGGCCAATCGCCGCTCTCTTCTTCACCGGTCTTCTGGTTGCCCTGCTTGATATCACCATCCCGATCTTCATCGGGCGCGTGGTGAGCCTGGTGACGTCGCACCGGCCGGGGAAGCTGTTCGCCGAAGCGGGCTTCGAGCTCGTGGTGATGGCGCTGATCCTGCTCGTGGGCCGGCCAACAGCGGTGCTTGCGCAGAATATCGTCACCAACCAGGTGATCAATCCCAGTGTGACGAATCTGATCCGCTGGCAAAATCACTGGCACGTGGTGCGGCAGAGCTGGATGTTCTTTCAGAACGACTTCGCCGGCCGGATCGCGAACCGGGTGATCCAGACCGGCCCGGCGCTCAGGGAAAGCATCGTCAGCGGCACCAACGCCGTTTGGTACATCCTCGTCTATGGGTCGAGCGCGATCATTCTGCTCTCCGCGGCGGATTGGCGGCTTGCGCTTCCCATCCTCTGCTGGTTCGCCGGATACGCGGTGCTGCTCAGGAGTTTCGTCCCGCGCATGCGGGAGCGTTCGCGCGCGGTTTCCGAGGCGCGTTCAACGCTGACCGGGCGCGTCGTGGACAGCTATACGAATATTCTCACTGTCAAGCTTTTCGCCCGCGCACGCGATGAGGATGCATTTGTGCGCGAGGCGGTGGATGGCCATACCGGTGCGTTTCGTCGGCAGACGCGGCTCGCGACGGGCTTCACCTTCATGCTCGCCCTGATGAACGCGGCGATGGTGGTGGGAACCGGCGGCCTCGCCATCCTGCTCTTCCGCGCCGGGCGGATCTCGGTGGGCACGGTGGCGACTGTGCTGCCAATGGCCTGGCAGATTGCCAATATGGCAGGATGGGTCGCGCAGAACGTCACCAGCATCTTCGAGAACGTCGGCATCGTGCAGGATGGCATGCGCTCGATCGCCGTTCCACGGCAGATGCCTGATCCCCCTGGTGCGGGTGAGCTTGTTGTGACGGGGGGAGAGATCCGGTTCGAGAATGTGCATTTCGATTATGGGCGAGACCGGAGCGTGCCGGTTCTTCACGGCATCGACTTCACTGTGGCACCCGGAGAGCGCGTCGGCCTGGTCGGGCCCTCGGGGACGGGCAAATCGACGCTTGTCAACCTGCTCCTGCATTTCTACGAGCCGGCGCGGGGGCGTATCCTGATTGACGGGCGGGATATCGCCACGGTCTCGCAAGAGAGTCTGCGCAGCGAGATCGCCGTGGTGACGCAGGATACCTCGCTCCTGCATCGCTCGATCCGCGACAATATCCGCTATGGCCGGCCGAACGCGACTGACGCGATGATCGAAGACGCCGCGCGGCGGGCCGAAGCGCATGATTTCATTCTCGGCCTCGAGGACTGGAACGGAAGGCGAGGCTATGATGCCCATGTGGGCGAGCGCGGCGTGAAATTGTCGGGAGGCCAGCGCCAGCGGATTGCGATCGCACGGGTGATCCTGAAGGACGCGCCAATCCTGGTGCTGGACGAGGCGACCTCAGCGCTCGATTCCGAGGTGGAGGCGGCGATCCAGGATCGGTTCGACGCGCTGATGGAGGGCAGGACGGTGATTGCCATTGCCCACAGGCTCTCGACAATCGCGAGAATGGACCGGCTGGTGGTGCTCGATCAGGGGCGTATCCACGAGATCGGCAGGCATGAGGATTTGCTGGCGGCAGGCGGACTTTATGCACGGCTCTGGCGCCGCCAGTCTGGGGGGTTCCTTGCCGACTCGAGCCCGACGGCGAAGGACCCCCCCCTCACGCTCAATGAAGCTCCGGCAAAGTAGAGCCCCGATTCGGCTCCTTGTTTTCCTTGACCTGCTTATCCTCTCCGTTCGTCACGAAATGAATGCGACGAACTGCGCGGGCAGGACACGAGAAGGTGTTATGAACCTTCGCCCAAGCCCAATGCGGTAGGCAAAAATGCGGCAAACGAAGAAGGGAGATTGTTCTTTCTTGAAAGAAAGAACCGGAGAACTCCTGTCCTTTCATTCGGAATCCCAAGCCGGCGCCTGGTCTGGAAAACGGACAAAAGTCTCTCTCTTTTCAGAAAAAGAAGCCTCCTTCTCTCTGAGACTCTATATCGAAGCGCACAACACACTTCAGAGCCATCTGCGTTCGCCCTGGCTCACGCAAGCCGCTTTTGCTCTGTTTGCTTTTTTGAGCATCTTCGCGCGATCAGCCGATTCCGTCTGATCGCGATCGGTTCTAGATGCTGCTGGCGGGAACGAGTGGCGCGACACGGGCGGCCGCCTCATCCGTCTGCAGATCCGCGTCCGTGAGCATTCGCCAGGTGCCGCAGGAGAGCACCTCGCTCGGCCGGAAGCTCGCCTTATAGGCCATCTTCCGGCTCTCTGCGACCCAGTAGCCAAGATAGACATAAGGCAGCCCAAGCTCGCGCGTGCGGGCGATCAGCCAGAGAATCGCGAAGGTACCAAGGCTCTGGCGCCGCAGCTCCGGGGCGAAGAAGCTATACACGGCGGAGAGCCCGTCCCCGAGCTTGTCGGTCAGGCAGGCGCCGAGCAGGCGGTCCTGCGTGTCCCGAAATTCGACGACGAAGGTCTCAATCGGCGTATCCTCGACCATCGCGCGATAGTCGTAGAGACTCATCGTCGCCATGTCGCCGTCGCCGTGGCGCGCCCGCTGATAACGCTGGAAGAGCTGGAATTGCTCCGGCGTTGCGCGCGCTGGCACCTCGAAGCCGTCCACCCCGGTATTGGCACGCAGCACGCGGCGCTGCGATCGGTCCGGCTGGAAGGTGGAGACGGGGATGCGGATCGGCACGCAAGCGTTGCAGCCGGGACAGACCGGGGCATAGGCGATGTTGTGGCTGCGACGGAACCCGGCGCGAGAGAGACGGTCATGCAGTGTCTCCGCCTCCGGGCTTGTGATCTCCGTCACCACCTTGCGCTCGATCCTGCCAGCAACATAGGGGCATGGCAGTGGGGCGGTCGTATAGAAGAATTGCGGACGGCGCGGCGGCTTGTAGGTCATGCGGTGGACGCTCCACGCGACATGTTCCCGAACCGCCCGCCCCGGGTCAACGCCCCAATGCGGGCTCCGGGGGCAATCTCAGGGCAGAAGGCGGATGGTGGGGCCAGCGCCCGCGGGCTGCCCGCCGAGCGTGAAGGTCTTCCCATCCCGCCAGGGGCGGACAAGATCGCAGGCATGAGCCGCGAACGGATCGCCGGCCTGGCCTGGAGCCATCATGAAGCGGCTCCGGTCGAGATCGGCGAGATCATAGTCCGCCCGATATTCGGCGCCCTGGACATCGGTGAAGCCGGAGGGGCCGGGCGCGCCGCGATCGACGGTGGTGTCATCGCCGGGCGCGGCGATGCGGCAGGCGGTGAGCCAGCCGAGCAGAGGGAGCCGGGCAAGCACCGGATCGACGAACACGGCCGGATGGGCACGGCCCCAGCGCCAGCCGGACGGGTCCGACCCGTAGCGTGAGGAGAGCTCGGACACGGCCTGGGTAAGGGCCATGGTCAGCAACGGCGCACAATCCGCAGGCTTGCCGGCAGCATCCGCGCTGGCGGGGGCCGTACCGCACCAGGAGGAGCGGCCGCCATGCGCGAGCACGCGGGCGAGAAATTCGGGCCCGGGGGCAGCGCCATTATCGGATATGCCGAGGCGGGCGAAGATGAGAGCGCGAAAGCGGCGGAGCCAGGCATTGAAGATCAGCGGCTGGGCTAGGTTGCGGTCCATTGCACCATGCCAGCCGCGGAGCAGTTCGAGGGCACGCGCAGGCGCGCCGGAGGGAGGCGTGACGCGCTCGAGCACTGGCAGGACCTGCCCGGCGAAGCTGCTGACGGGATCGGCCTGCATCGCGGCAAAGTCTGCGGGCGTGGCGCGCGGATCGGCGGTGAGCATCTGGCGGATGCGCCGGGCCCGCCAGGGTCCGAAAGAATCACGTGAGAGAAAGACCGGAAAGCCGGGCAGATCGACGGGCTCATTGGCATTGACCAGACGCCCCGAGGGCGGATCGACGATATGGGGTAGCGCGTCGCCGGAAGCGAAGCCCGTCCAGTCATAAGCGCCGCTTGCGCCGGGCTCGGGCATCGCCCCATCTCCGGCGCGACGGATAGGCACGCGGCCAGTCATGAAATAGCCGATATGCGTACGGTCCGCGACGAGGAGATTGAGGACCGGGGTCGAGATCTCGGCCGCGGCGCGGCCGGCATCGGCGATCGTCTGGGCACGGTCGAGCGCGAAGAGACCGGCGGCGGCCAAATCATCCGGCTGGAGGCCCGCCATCTCGACCGCTATCACAGGCCCGCCCCTATAAGGACTGAGATCGCTGATGACCGGTCCGTGGCGCGTGCTGCGCACGGTGAGGATCACGTCCGGACGGCCACGGACCTTGATGCGTTCCGTGCGGGTCTTGAACGGTTGCGGACCATCGGGTGCGAGATAGCGGCCGTCGGGCAGCACGGTCTCGATAAAGACATCCTCGGTATCGGCGCCCGCATCGGTAAAGGTCCAGGCGATGTGGCGGTTATGGCCGAGCACGAGGAACGGAATGCCGGGCGCGGTCGCGCCGATCAGGGTTGTCCCCGGAGTCTCGATATGGACGAGATACCAGAGCGAGGGAAAATCGAGCCCGAGATGCGGATCGCCGGCGAGCAGGGGCGCGCCGGTGGCGCTCCAGAGGCCGGAGACCGCCCATTCGTTCGAGGCCGTTTCAGGCTCCGTGAAGGGTGCGGGAAAGCGCGGCAGGAAACGCAGCAGGGCGGTGGCGAAGCGCGCGGCGGGAGCGAGGGAAGCGTCCACCGGCGCGGCTTCGGGCGAGGACGGCCACAGGGCGAGGATGCGGTCTCGCGGCAGGTGGCCGAGGAGCGCGAATCGCGCGAGTTCGGTGCGCCAGTTGCCAGAGAGCGAGAGACTCATCGTCTCGCCCCAGAGAAGGGAATCGAGCGGCGTCCAGGGAGCTGGGGCACCGAAGAAAAGATATTGGGGCGCGGCGAAGCGGCCGCGTGCCGCGATCCAGGCATTTACGCCGCGTGCATAGGCATCGAGCATGACCCGCGTCGCGGCAGGGAGCGTGGCGAGGGTTTCCCGAGCGTGTTCGGCAAGGCCGAGCGTGCGCATCAATTCGTCATAAGGGAGCGCGGCGGAACCGAAGAGCGCCGAGAGGCGGCCGGAAGCGGCGCGCCGCATGAGATCCATTTGGAACATCCGGTCGCGCGCATGGAGATAGCCGAGCGCAGTCGCCGCATCGGCGAGCGACGCGGCGCGGATATAAGGTACACCATGCCGATCCATGCGGATCGTGACCGGTTCCGCGAGACCGGCGATATGCAGGGTCTGCGAGCCGGGCGGCAGGGTGAGCCAAACGATCCCGCCCGCGGCGGCGAGCACGAGGACAAGAAGCAGGAGCGCGCCGGCGATGACGCGACGGAAGATTCGCATGGGCGAAGATACGCGGTTCAGGAGAGTGCGGGCAGAGCGAGGCGCAGGCTCGATGAGGAGCCAAAGCCGGGATCGGCGAGGATCGTGGCGGCGTCGTGGAGGCAAGGCACGAAGATCGCGCGGGCTTGCGTGACCATGGCGTCAGCTCCTCTTCCCGGATCGCATGCCAGAAGCGCGAAGCAATCCGGATGCTCGTGAATGGGTTCGATAGGATGCTAGATCTTTTCCAGATGGTCGATTTTTTCGACCGTATCGCCGAAGAAAAACCGGGCGAGCTTCCCGCGGGCGGCTTGGCCGGCAGCCAGATTACGGGCATTGATGATGGCGAGACGGAAGCCCCCCGGCGGCATGGCATGGCGTTCGGGCGCGCGGTCTTGATGGAAGGTGATCTGAAGGCTTGAGATCCCAGGGGTGCGGCGGATTTCCTCCGCGAGAGCCGCCGGGGGATGCGTGTAGCGGCAGCCATGCCGGCCGAAGAGCGCAAGGCTGTAGCCATCCTTTCGGTCTTCATCGGCGAAGCGCCACCGGCCGGTGTGATAGAGTTGGATGAGGGCCTCGACCCATCCGGCACCGTAGAGATCCGGCCATTGATCGGCGAAGCGCAGATGCGCCTCGATGATGCGTCCACCGATCGTTTCTAGATTGAGCATGCCCGTATAGGAGGCGAGATGGCGCTTGGCCCACGTGCCGCAGGCGGCTTCGAGCGCCGGGCGGGCGGCAGCGTGGATGGTCCAATAATCGAAGGTGCCGCCGGGACCAGGGTGACCGGTGCTGTGGCGCCACCAGCGCGGCCGGCCATTGGCCATTGCGATGTCCGAGCTGACATGCTCGCCCTCGAGCAGGGTCATCCACATATGGCCAGCCGTGAGAGAGGCCGCATATTCGGCGGCGTCTTGAATGACACGCGAGCCGATGCCCATGCCGCGCAGATTGGTGATGGGTTTCGAGAAGACCGGAAATGCCTCGGGCATGACCGAATGGGGAGCGGCCGCCAGCCCCTGGGAATGGGCAACGGCGATCTTGTCGTAAAGCCAACGCAAGCGTGGATACCAGGACCAGCAGTCGGAATCCTCGGTCGGAATCCTGACGTCGGGCGGGCACGGAATATCGGCGAAATATTGTAGCCGCCAGGGATCCGCTTCGCAGATCGGCATCAGCTCAAAACGGAAATCGTTTTGGCCTTGATCAGCTCGAAATCGATCGCGGCACCAAGGCCGGAGCCAATGGGGGCGTGGACGAGCCCGTTGCGGTCCACCGTGATATCCTCGGCAAGGCCATATTTCTGCGCGGCGTCCGGCAGCAGAACCTCGAAGAAGCTGGTGTTGGGGATCGCCAGGGTGACGTGGAGATTGGCGAGATTGTTGAGCGAATTGCCGCCGTGATGAACCTCATAATCGAGGTGGAAGGCCTCGGCGAGGTGCGCGGCCTTGATCAGCGTCGTAATGCCGCCCTTGACCGCGACATCGCCGCGCAGCGCATCGGTCGCGCGCTCCATGAGCCAGGGGACATAGGCATCGAGCCCGTGGGCGGGATATTCCGTGGCGATGATCGGGATCCTGAGCTTCTGCTTGAGCTTGACATAGTTGTAGAGATCCTGATCGGCGAGCGGGTCCTCGAACCAATGGAAATCGAGCTGCTCGATGGCGAGCCCGACTTTCACGGCCTCGGCGTAATGATAGGTCCAGACGGAATCCAGCATCAGCGTATAGGATTCGCCCACCGCCTGGCGGACGGCTTCACACACCGCGATGTCTTCGGCAGGACGCTGCGGCGGATGGATCTTGTATGCGGCCCAGCCGGCTTCTTTGATCTCGCGCGCCTGCTCGACATAGGCGGAAGCGGAAGGAAGGACAGGGGAACTCGCATAAGCAGGGATGCTCGCGCGGCATGAGCCGAGCAAGCGATGAAGGGGCAGGCCCGCGATCTTGCCGGCGAGGTCCCAGAGGGCGACATCGACCGCCCCGATCGCACGGATCGTGGCCTGGCGGCTTCTTTGCCAGAGAAGGGGACTGAGCCGCTCGCGCTCCAGCGGATCGGCGCCGAGCAGCACCGGCTTGAGAAAACGAATGAGACCGGGGCCGTCCTGGCTTGCCGGCCAGGAAGAGGAGCCGAGGAAGGCATGGCCCTCCAGCCCCTCATCGGTGAGGATGCGCAGCAAGCCGAGATCGCTCGCCCCGCCAGCGGGGCGGCCGGAGCTCTTCGCATAGAAGATCGCTGGGATATTCTCCCAGGCGAAGAGGGTGAGTGTGACATCGGTGATCTTCATCATCCGGCTCGCTTGACCCTGTCAGCAGGCGCTTCAGGATGGACCGGCAATTCGGAGCCGGCAAGGCAGAGGAGTGAATGAGCGGCATCGCGGCAACGGGCCCCTTGAGGGGGATCCGCGTGTTCGACCTGACGCGCGTGCTGGCGGGACCGACCTGCACGCAGATGCTGGGCGATCTCGGCGCGGAGGTGATCAAGATCGAGCGGCCAGGTATGGGCGACGATACCAGGGGCTTCGCGCCGCCCTTCATTCCTGGGACGAAAGAGAGCGCCTATTTCGTCGGCGTCAACCGCAACAAGAAATCGGTCACGCTGGATATCGCGCACCCAGAGGGACAGGCGATCGCTCGGCGATTGATCGCCGATTGCGATATCCTGGTGGAGAACTTCAAGGTCGGCGCACTCGCGAAATACAAGCTTGGATATGACGATCTCAAGACAGAGTTCCCTCGCCTGATCTATTGCTCGATCACGGGCTTCGGACAGACGGGGCCCTATGCGCCACGGCCTGGCTATGACAGCCTGATTCAAGCCATGGGCGGGGTGATGAGCCTGACCGGTGAGCCGGACGGATTGCCGCAGAAAGTGGGCGTGCCGGTGGCTGACCTGTTCGCTGGGCTTTATGGCTGCATCGGTATTCTCGCAGCGCTGCGCGAGCGGGATGCAACCGGGCGCGGCCAGGCCATCGATCTCGGCATGCTCGATGCGCACGTGGCCTGGCTTGCGAACCAGGGGATGAATTATCTCGCAACCGGAGAGGACCCGCCTCGGCTCGGCAACCAGCACCCGAACATCGTGCCCTATCAGGTGTTCCCGACCGCGGATGGGCATATCGTGCTCTCCATCGGGAATGACGCGACCTTCGCCCGCTTTTGCCGGAGCTTCGGGCTCGAGCATCTGCTGGCGGACGAACGGTTCGCAACCAATGCAAAGCGGGTGGAAAACCGCGCGCTCGTCACCGACACATTGACGCCGGTGCTGCGGCAGCATGCGAGCGCGTGGTGGGTGGAAAAGCTCGAAGCGCTCAAGATCGGCTGCGGGCCGATCAACCGGCTTTCCGAGGTGTTCGCGGACCCGCAGGTGCGCGCGCGGGAGATGGTGTTCACGATGAAGCACAAGGCATTGGCCGGGGACGGACGGGTGCGGCTGATCGCGAACCCGCTACGGTTCTCGGAGAGCAAGGTGAACTACCGCGAGCCGCCGCCTGTGCTCGGGGAACACACGGATGATGTGCTCGGCGACAAGCTTGGCCTGGGCGAGAGCGCGCTTGCGGCGCTGCGCGAGAAGGGAATCATTTGATGTCCGTGCGGCAGGGCGAGGTGCGGGCGTTCATCGATGGGGCGTTCTACCGGATGGCCTATGTGGAGGTGGGTGATCCGGCGGCCGAGCCCGTGGTGTGTGTGCATGGGCTGACGCGAAATGGACGCGACTTCGAGCCGCTGATGCTGGCATTGGCGGATCGCTTTCGGATGATCGCGCCGGACTTGCCCGGCCGCGGCCGTTCCGAGTGGCTGCCGCGCGGGGATCTCTATCAGCCGCCCGTTTATGTGCTGGCGCTTTCACATCTTCTGGCCGCGATCGGCCGGCCGGTGATGTGGGTGGGGACATCGCTCGGCGGCATTTGCGGCATGGGGATTGCCGCTGCCGCGGGGCAACCGATCACGCGCATGGTGCTGAACGATATCGGGCCGCATATCCCGGCCGCCTCGCTCGCGCGGATTCGTGAGTATATGATGGCGGCTCCTCCAAGTTTTGCCAATTTGCAAGAGCTGGAGACGCATCTGCGCCTTATCCATGCACCCTTCGGACATCTTTCGGATGCGCGGTGGGCGGAGATGGCACGCTTTTCCGCGCGCGCGCTTCCGGACGGCAGGCTTGCTCTGAACTATGATCCGAAGATCGCCGAGCCGATGCGCGCCCAGGAGCCGAAGGATGTCGAGATGTGGGGATACTGGGACAAAATCCGCATCCCCGTGCTCGCGATCCGCGGCGCACAGAGCGATCTTCTGTTGCCTGAGACCCTGCGAAGGATGGTGGCTTCGGGGGCGAAGAGCCTGATCGTGCCGAATGCAGGCCACGCGCCGGCGCTTGCGGATGCGGCCAGCATCGCGGCGATCGGCGCGTTTCTCTCTGATGGCCTGCACGGATGAAAGCAGCCGTCGATTCCTATTGCTGGCACCGCCAGTTCGGAGACTGGTACCCCGACATTCAGCGTGACCCCGGTGTTCGCGTCTCGATCTGGGACGTGATCGCGCGCGCCAAGGCGCTCGGTCTTGCCGGAATTTCGCTCGAGGCCTGCTATATGCCGCCGCTTGTGGGGGACATGGTGGCGCGGCTCCGCGCCGCGCTCGAAGGCGCCGGGCTGGAGCCGGTCTGGGCCTGGGGCCATCCGAACGGGCTTGGCTCCGGCGCCAAGCCGGAGGCGGCGAAGGATTTGATCGCCCATATCGCTATTGCCAAGGATGTGGGGGCGAGGGTGATGCGGATCTGCTGCGGCGGGCGGCGCACCCGGCCGGCCTCCTGGCCCGAGCACAAGGCGCGGTTGCTGCCACTTCTGCGCGAGATCGTTCGGCCGGCCAGCGAAGCAGGGGTGGTGTTGGCGATCGAAAATCACTTGGATTTTCTGGCTGACGAGCTGGTGGAACTGATCGAGGAGATCGGTTCGCCCTGGCTTGGCGTCTGTCTCGATACCGCCAACAATCTGCGCCTGCTCGAAGACCCGGCCGCGGTGACGGTGAAGCTCGCGCCTTACACGCGGGCGACGCATCTCAAGGATTGCGCGGCCTGGCGTGGCAATCCGCGGGATTTCGCCTTCTGGCCGAGCACGCCTTTGGGCCAGGGCATCATCGATATTTCCGCGGTGATAGAATCGCTCACGAAAGCGGGGTATCTAGGCCTGCTCGCCATCGAGATCGACTATCTGCACCCGAAATGGGGTGAGGACGAGGAAGGGGCGATTGCGGAGAGCGTGCGCTATCTCAAACAAGTGCTGGATCAGCATAGAGCGCGTTACACCCTTCGATAGGGGCTCAGAGAGCAGAAGGCTTTTTTCTGAAGAAAAAGCAGGAAAAGGACTTTTCTCCGTTTTCTAGGGCAGATGCCGGTTATGGGCTATGAATGAAAGGGAAAAGTTCTTTGGTTCTTTCTTTCAAGAAAGAACGACTTCTCTTCTTCCTTTGCCGCATTGGGCTTGCGAGACGGTATCCCAATACCTTCTAGCTTCTGGCAGAAACGTGAAATGATCCGCCAACCTGTCTATCCTCTGCGGAACGGCGCCAACCTTAGGCGCCGTGAGCAACCCGGCTGTCGGCCGGCGCCTCGGCGCGGTCCGTCATCCCATAATCGCGCATGATCTGGGCGATTCGCAGCCGGTAGTCGGCAAACACGCCCCCGCGGCCCGCCGCCTGCGCCGCGCGGTGCGAAGGCGTGTCGCGCCACGCGCGAACCGCCTCCTCATCGCGCCAAAACGACAGGGAGAGCACTTTGTCCGGCTCGGAGAGGCTTCGGAATCGTTCTACGGAGAGGAAGCCGTCGATACGTTCCAGCTCTTGCCTGAGCGCCGCGGCGAGGTCGAGATAATGCCCTGCCTGCCCCTCCGCAGGCCACACCTCGAAGATGACGGCGATCACGGCCGCGCCAGGGGGGCGTGGGGGGCCGAGGCAAGGCGGAGAAAAATGCGGTCCTCGCGAAGGATGAACCGCTCCCGCTTGGCGAATTCGTAGTTCTCGCGGCTCCGGGGGTCGTCTCGAAGCCGGGCCCGATACGCCTCATAAGCCGCGAGGCTCTCGATATTATAGACTCCATAAGCCGTGGTGAGCGAGCCCTCGTGGGGCGTGAAATAGCCGATGAGATCGGCGCCGCAGCGCGGTATCGCCTGGCCCCAGTTTCGCGCATATTCCTCGAAGGCCGAGACCCGGAAAGGTTCGATTTCGTAGCGGATAAAGCAAGTGAGCATTTTAGGCTGCCCTCTCTGTGTGGGTTGCCCCGCCGTTATAGGCAGCAAAGACGCAGCGATGCTTCGGTTCCGATCGAACTATGAAAGAAAAGATGCCCGGCTGATCCGCCTATTCGGCGTGAAACACTTCCGCGAGCTTATAGACAGGTGTTGGTATGCCGGCCTCACGCGCCTTGATCTGCAGGGCGAGGATTTGCGACGGAAATCGTGTTCCGCCGATACCGTGGCTAAGGAACCAGAGGCCGGTTTGCTGCGTCGGCTTCCACATATTCCTGAGTTCGCCCTCCCACGGACCCGGATCATTGCCAATTCCTGAACCGAATCCCCATAGGCGGCCGACCTTGCGAGCCATCTCCTTCGGGAGGATCTCTGCGATTGTCACACGTTCGTAACCGGTTGCGTACACAACGACATCGGCTGGCAGCTCGTCTCCGTCGCTCAGGAGCAAGGCCTCTTCGCCGAACGCCTCGACGCTGACGCCGCTCCGGAGCTTGATGCTGCCGTTCATGATCAGCGCGGAGGCGCCAACATCGATGTAGTAGCGCGAAGGATCGCGCAATAATTGCGCAAATACACCAGCCTCATCGTCGCCGAACGTCAGCAGGAAGCCAGCTCTCCGCAAGCCTTCGTAGAACGGCGCATCCTGTTCCTTGACCTGAGCAACGAGCTCTCGGTGCATTTGTACCAGAACGCGCAACGGTATCGAGGCGAACAAGAGATCCGCCATCTCCGTCGTGATCCCTTGTGCCTTTGCGTCATCACCGTAGAGGCGGGCGAAAGCTGGTATAAGCGAGTCGAGCCGCATCACGATCGTGGGGCTGCGCTGGATCATCGTGACATCGCCGCCAGCCTCCCACAGTTCTGCGCAAATATCGTGCGCGGTGGTTCCCGAACCGATCACGACGCAGCGGCGCCCCGTATAATCATCGCTTGCGCGAGGGGTGCTCGCGTGGCGCAGCTCCCCCTTGAACTTATACATGCCCGGGGTATCTGGCAGCTTCGGTTTTCCAAAAAGCCCGGTTGCGAACACGAGCTGCCGCGGATGGAGCGTCAGTGCCTCACCGTTACGCCTGACATCCAACCGCCACTCGCCGCGCGCCTCATCGAAATCGGCGGCCAGACACTCGGTCTCCGTCCAGACATCGAGAGCCATCAATCTCTGGTACGCATCAAGCCAATCGGCGAACTGATCTTTCGAGGCATGAAGCGGCCAGGTCTCCGGATAGGGGAAGTATGGCATCTGGTCGAACCAGACAGGCGAATGAAGCGATAGCGAATCGTGGCGGTTCCGCCATGTATCGGAAGGTCGCGCGCTCTTGTCGAGGATCAAGGTGGGGACATTGAGCTGCTTGAGACGTGCTCCAAGCGAGAGTCCGCTTTGGCCGGCACCGATGATCACGCAATAGGGCTGGCGCGTGATGCCAAGCTCCTTCGCGTCTTGCTCCCGCTGGTGCCGCCAGCTCTTGCGCCCTGGCTGATACTGCAACGGATGGCCGACCGGCCGTCGCGCGCCGCAGGTTTCCTCGAAGCCCTTGAGCTCGGTCATCGCCGTGAGCAGCATCCGGCATCGTCCATCCCTGAGACGGACCACGGCACGGCAGCGCGCAACCGCGGTCTCGAACGTCGCCATTGCTTCTGTGATATCGTCGTTCCGCTGGACGGGCCCCGCCAGCTGCCATGAGGCAGGAGCAGTTTGCGTGAGGCACGCATCAAGCATGTCACGAATCGCCTCGCTGCCTTCGGCTGTGTGCAGGTTCCAGGTGAAGGCGACAAAATCGCGCCAGAACGCGTCGGGCAGGAAAAGTTCGGCGACCGCATCGACATCGCCGCGCGACAGCGCCTTGTCGAACGCGGTGAGCCAGCTTTTCATATCCTGATCCGGTGCAAGCGAGGCCATCGGTGATTCCTTGAATACCGGCATCTGCCGGCCATTCCGGAATCTTGTCGAAGTCCGTTACAGCTTGTTTTCTGCGCCGTCGCTTTCGCCGGCCATCAGGTTACAAAGGTAACTTGCGGCTCCAGGGGCTGGCGTCATGGTCCCCGAATGGTCACGCTCTCGATCCTTGTTTTCCCGTGTGATTCTGGCCCCGGTGATCCCACCTCCGGCCATCACGCTCTCGCGCGGGATGAGATCGCTGGCGCTCACCCATCCCGCGCTCGGTCTTTGTCTTCTCGCGTGATTCAGACCTCCGGTGCGTTCACCTCCGGTCATCACGCTCTCGCGCAGGATGAGATCGCTGGCGCTCACCCACC
>DASZQO010000313.1:0-2103 GCA_035549615.1 Acetobacteraceae bacterium | reverse complement strand
GAAGCGGGGATCACGCTCCTCGATACCGGGGATTTCTACGGCTCCGGCCATAATGAGCTTCTGCTGCGCGAGGCGCTGAAGGGCGGCCGGCGCGCGCGGGCGATGATCTCACTCAAGTTTGGTGCCTTGCGCACCCCAAGTGGCGGGTTCGGTGGGGTCGATGCCAGACCGGAGGCGCTCCGTAACTTTCTCACCTATTCCCTGACACGTCTCGGCACAGACTATGTGGACATCTATCGCCCGGCCCGTCTCGATCCCGCCGTGCCGATTGAGGAGACGGTCGGTGCAATCGGCGATCTCGTCCGCGCCGGCTATGTCCGGCATATCGGGCTTTCCGAGGTCGGGGCCGAGACCATTCGGCGGGCTCACGCGGTCCACCCGATCGTTGACGTCCAGCTCGAATATTCGCTGCTGAGCCGCGGGATCGAGGCCGCGGTCCTTCCCGCCTGCCGTGCGCTCGGCATCGCCGTCACGGCCTATGGCGTGCTTTCGCGCGGACTGATCGGCGGAGATCTCCCCCAGCCCGCGGCCGGCGATATGCGCGCCGTCCGCATGCCGCGCTTCCAGGCTGAGAATCTTTTACAGAACCTTGCCCTCGTCGCGGCACTCCGGCGTATCGCCGATACGCATGGCGTCACCCCGGCCCAGCTCGCCATCGCCTGGGTGCTCTCGCGCGGGAGGGATATCGTGGCCCTTATCGGCATGCGCCGCCGCGCCCGCCTGCGGGAAGCGCTCGCTGCGGCCGAACTCTCGCTCGATGCCGCGACACTCGCGGAGATCGAAGCAGCGATTCCGCCCGGAGCGGTGGCCGGGACACGCTATGATTCGGCACAAATGGCTTATCTCGACAGCGAAAAATCAGCCTGACGGTCATTTGCAGCCCGGCCCCTCCGCTCTACAGTTTTCCTGCGCCTCCTTCACCAGCCATCCGGCGCCTCAAGACTTGAACGGGATAGTCACGATGCTTGCACTCTTCGAAATCTGCCTGGCCCGCAGGATCGCCTAAGGCCGATGGCAAGGCACTCCATCCCGGCGACGCCGAAGACCACCCATTGGGGCATATTCGATGCGGCCCTCCCTCCCGTCGCGACCGTCCAATCGGGCGATACCGTCATCTTCGAGTGCGTTTCGGGCGGCCCGGAGGTGATGCCGCCGGCCGGCTCCGGTTTCTCCATTCCGCCCGCCCTTGCTGCGATCCACGCTGCCGACCCGCCACGACTGGGCGGGCACATCATGACCGGGCCGGTCGCGATCGCCGGCGCGGAACCGGGTGACATGCTCGAGATCAGGATCGAGGAAATCGCCCTCGGCGCCGATTGGGGGTTTTGCGGTTTCCGCCCGCTCCTCGGCACGTTGCCCGAGGATTTCCCCAAGCGCTATTTGAGCCATATCCCGGTTGACCGGGCGAAGAAGACCTGCCTTCTGCCCTGGGGAACGGAACTCCCGCTCGCCCCGTTCTTCGGCGTGATCGGCGTCGCCCCGCCCGCCGCCTATGGCCGCATCTCCACCGTCGAGCCGCGCGAGCATGGCGGCAATCTCGACAACAAGGAGCTTACGGCCGGCAGCACGCTTTTTCTGCCGGTGCATCATCCGGGCGCCAATCTCTCGGTGGGTGACGGCCATGGTGTGCAGGGTGATGGCGAAGTCTGCATCAACGCGCTCGAGATGTGCCTCACCGGCACCTTCACGCCGATCCTGCACAAGAACCCGCCCGGCGCCCGCTCGCCGCTGCTCCGCTATCCGCGCGCCGAGACGCCCACGCATTTCATCAGCATGGGAATGAACCAGGATCTCGATCTCGCGATGAAGCAGGCGCTCAGGGAGATGATCTCCTTCATCACTTCCCGCAGCAATCTCTCGCCCGAGCAGGCCTATCAGTTCTGCTCCCTCGCGGTTGATTTCCACGTTACCCAGACCGTGAACGGCGAGAAGGGTGTGCACGGCATGCTGCGCCGGGGCCTTCTCTTCTAGGATCGGCTCGGCTATATGCCCCCGCCGCCCGGAGTGTAGCTCAGCCTGGTAGAGCACTGTGTTCGGGACGCAGGGGCCGGAGGTTCAAATCCTCTCACTCCGACCAGTCTTTTCAAGAAGTTAGCGTAAAAT
>DASZQO010000312.1:0-7538 GCA_035549615.1 Acetobacteraceae bacterium | reverse complement strand
GGGCCCGGCGATCGGCCGCGTAGTCGATCAGCGTGATATCCGTCTCGTGGCCGACTGCCGCGATCAGCGGAATCGCGCTCGCCGCCGCGGCGCGGACCACCGCCTCGTCATTGAAGGCCATCAGGTCCTCGATGCCGCCGCCACCGCGCGCGACGATCAGCACTTCGGGGCGCGGCACCGGACCCTCCGGCGGCAGGGCGCCGAAGCCCGTGATCGCAGCGGCGATCCGCTCCGCCGCCCCTTCGCCCTGTACCGGCACGGGCCAAAGCAGGATCATGCGGGGAAAGCGGCGGGCGATGGTGGTGCGGATATCCTGGATCACCGCGCCCTGAGCGGAGGTGACGACGCCGATCACCCGTGGCAGCCGTGGCAAGAGCCGCTTGCGCGCCTCGTCGAAAAGCCCTTCCTCGGCGAGCTTCCGGCGCAGAAGCTCGATGCGCGCGAGCAGCGCCCCCTCTCCGGCATAGTCCAGCCGCTCGACGATGAGCTGATAGGTCGAGCGGTCCCCATAGGCGGTGATCCGCCCGGTCGCGATGACCTCAACGCCGTTCTCCGGCACCATGCCGAGTCGCGGCACGACGCTTTTCCAGGCGACGGCGGCGAGCTTTCCCCCGCCATCCTTGAGCGAGAAATAGATGTGCCCGGAGGCATAGCGCTTGAGCTCGGTCACCTCGCCGCGCACGCGGACCCGGCCAAAGGCGGTCTCCAGCGTGCGTTTCACCGCGCCGGAAATCTCGGCGACCGTGTATTCGGGGATATTGAGGGTGATCTCGCTCATGCCCGCACTTTAGCCCATCGCTTGCCCATCCCCATCGCTTGCCTCTCTCCGAGCGCGATGATTTCCACCCCCCAACGCCCAATCCTATTTTCTCGATCGATTTCATGGCTTTGCGGATCGCAAAGCGTTCCGCTGAAGGCGAGGTTGCTCTAGAAACCGGGGTCTCAAAGCGCGCGGGAGGCAGAGGATGCGGGTTCTGGTGGTGGGATCGGGCGGGCGCGAGCACGCGCTCTGCTGGGCGCTCGCCGCAAGCCCACTGCTGACCAAGCTCTGGTGCGCGCCCGGCAATCCGGGCATCGCGACAATCGCCGAGACGGTGCCGATCTCCGTGCTCGATCTTCCCGCCCTGGTCGGCTTCGCCCGCGCCCATACGGTCGATCTGGTGGTGCCGGGACCGGAAGCGCCGCTCGTCGCCGGGCTCGCCGATGCGCTGGCCGAGGCGGGCATCCCCTGCGCCGGCCCCGGCGCGGCCGCGGCGCGGATCGAGGGCGAGAAGAGCTTCGCCAAGGAGATCGCTTCCGCCGCCGGCATCCCGACTGCCCGCTATGCCCGCTTCGAGAACGCGGAAGCGGCCCGCGCCCATTGCCGCAGGCTCGGGGCGCCGTTGGTCGTGAAAGCGGACGGGCTTGCGGCTGGCAAGGGCGTCGTCGTCGCCGGGAGCGTCGCGGAAGCGGAGGCAGCGGTCACGTCCTTCATGGAGGAGCAGCGGCTCGGCGCGGCCGGCCAAGTCGTTCTGATCGAGGAATGCCTCTCCGGGCCGGAGGTTTCCTTCTTCGCGCTCTGCGATGGCGAGCACGCCGTGCCGCTCGGCGCGGCGACGGATCACAAGCGCGCCCATGACGGCGATCGCGGGCCGAATACGGGCGGCATGGGCGCCGTGGCCCCCGCGCCCGCCCTCACGCCAGCCCTGGCCGAAGCGGCCGCAGCGCGGATCGTGCGGCCAGCACTCGCGGAGCTCGCCCGGCGCGGCAGCCCCTTCCGCGGCATCCTCTTCGCCGGGCTGATGCTGACCGCCGAGGGCCCGAAGCTGATCGAGTTCAATGCCCGCTTCGGCGACCCCGAATGCCAGGCGCTGCTGCCGCTGCTCGCCTCCGACCTGCTTCCCGCCCTGCTCGCGGCCTGTGAGGGCGAGCTCGGCGATTTCGATCTGCGCTGGCATGCCGGGGCCTCGGTCGCGGTGGTGCTCGCCGCCCGCGGCTACCCCGAAGCGCCCGAGACGGGAAGCGAGATCCGCGGCCTTGAGCGGGCCGGAAGCCTGCCCGGCGTGCAGATTTTCCACAGCGGCACCCGGCTTGCCGGCGGGCGGCTGGAGGCGGCCGGCGGGCGGGTGCTGACGGTGAGCGGGCGCGGGGCCGATCTCACTCAGGCGCGGTTGCGCGCCTACGATGCGGTGCGGGCGATCGACTGGCCGGGCGGATTCTATCGCCGCGATATCGGTGGCCCGCCGCTTCCCTGAGCCTTGCCGCCGCGCCAGGCTTGCATTCCGCACCAGGGTTTCCGACTTGACAGGGCTGGCGGGGCGTTCTCTCTAGCCTGCGGCAGCCCTCGATGGAGGGGTGTAGCTCAATTGGCTAGAGCGCCGGTCTCCAAAACCGGAGGTTGGGGGTTCGAGACCCTCCACCCCTGCCAGCTTCCGGCAGGGGCGGAGGGATGTTGTTTTTGTGCCGAACGGTGGCCTCAAGGATGAGGAGAGGATTGAGGTGGCGGTGGATCCGGCCCGGTTCGTCCGGGAGGTGCGCAGCGAAATCGCAAAGGTGACCTGGCCTTCGCGCCGGGAAACGCTCGTCTCGACCGGGCTGGTCATCGCCATGGCGGCGGCCATCGCCATCTTCTTCCTGATTGTGGACCAGGTGATCGGCCTTGGGGTCCGCGCCCTTTTTGGAACGGGATTTTAACGGGAGCCCGGAGCAGAATGCTTTCGCTCGCGCCCACCTGTCCCGCTCGCGTCATATGTTTTGCGTGTGCTTCCGACCTGCGGTGATTTCACCCCCGGTCATCGCGCTCTAGGGAACGTTCTGTAATGGCCAAGCGTTGGTACGTCGTGCACGTCTATTCCGGATTTGAGAAGAAGATCGCCCAGCAGATCAAGGAGCAGGCGCAGCAGAAGGGGCTTGCCGATCATTTCGAGGAAGTGCTGGTTCCTTCAGAAGAGGTGGTGGAGATGCGCCGCGGCCAGAAGGTCAATGCGGCGCGGAAATTCTTCCCCGGCTATGTGCTGGTGAAGATGGACCTCACCGATGATGCCTGGCACCTCGTCAAGAATACCCCGAAAGTGACGGGTTTTCTCGGCAGCCGGACCCGGCCGAGCCCAATCACCGACGCCGAGGCCGAGCGGATCCTGAAGCAGACGCGCGAAGGGGTGGAACGGCCGCGGCCGGCCGTGCTCTTCGAGGTGGGTGAGCAGGTCCGGGTCGCGGACGGGCCCTTCACCAGCTTCAACGGCACGGTCGAGGACGTGGACGAGGAAAAGGGCCGGCTCAAGGTGAGCGTCTCGATCTTCGGCCGCGCCACGCCGGTCGAGCTCGAATACAGCCAAGTGGAGAAACTATAGAATTCGTCAGCGGGCGGACGAAAATTCCCGCTCGAACGCCGCTTCCGCCTCCAGGCTCTCGATGTCGCGGAAAATGGTCGCGACCGCGCTTTTCCGCCCGCCCGTGAAATAGCTCACCCGGCAATCCCGCGCCTCTGGCGAGCCTTCGAGCTCCAGCCGCTCCCAATGCGCGGCGTGGCCGACATAATTGAGCGAGACATCGTATTGCTGGGTCCAGAAGAAGGGCACGATGTCGCACGGCTCGCGCCGGCCGAGCATGTTGCGCGCGGCGATCTTTCCCTGCCGTTCGGCAACCACCCAATGCTCGATGCGCAGGCGCTCCCCATTCGGCTGGCCATGTCCCCACCGGGCGGGCCAGGAGGCGATGTCGCCAGCGGCAAAGATTCCCGGCGCGCTCGTGGCAAGGAATTCATCGACCAGCACGCCGTTTCCGGTGGCGAGCCCGGCCGCCTCGGCGAGGCCGGTCTCAGGCCTCACGCCGATGCCGACGATGACAAGATCTGCCTTGAGTTCGGTTCCGTTCGCGAGGGTCACCCCCTGCGCGGTGATCGCCTGCGGCGTGGTGCCGAGATGAAAGCCAACGCCGTGGGCCTCGTGCAGCCCTTTGAGGAAGGCGCCGAGCTCAGGGCCGAGCACATTGACCATCGGCAGGGTCTCCGGCGCCACCACGGCGACCGCGAGCCCGCGCGTGGCCAGCGAGGCGGCCGCTTCGAGCCCGATGAAGCTCGCCCCCACCACGACCGCGGAGCGGGCGGTGCCGGCACGCGCGATGATGGCCCGGCAATCCGCGAGCGAGCGCAGGGTGAAGACATGCGCCAGATCCGCGCCCGGGATGGTGAGCCGGCGCGGGACCGCGCCAGTGGCAAGCAGCAGCGCGTCCCAGGCAAGAACCCGCCCATCCGCGAGCTTGAGTTCCCGCGCCGCGGGATCAAGGCCGGTCGCGGGCGTGCCGAGCGCCAGAGTGATGCGGTGTGCGCGATAGAAATCCGCCGTGCGCAGGAAGACCCATTCCTCGGGCGCGCTGCCCGCGAGGAAATCCTTGGAAAGATTGGGCCGGTCGCAGGGTAGCGAGGGCTCGGCGCCGACCAGCACGATCTCCCCTTCATAGCCCTCCGCGCGCAGGGTTTCGGCGGCGGCATTGCCGGCCGCGCCGCCGCCCACAATGACGACCCGGCGGGGAATCGTGCCACTGTTCGGGAGGGGCTTTGGCGCAGGCGCGGCGCGCTTCTCGCGGACGAAGACCTTTGCGCCCACCTGCTCGACCCGCCAGCTCGGCAGCGGATCGAGCGCCGGGGCCCGGAGGGCCGCCCCGTCCCGCAGGCTGAAGCAGGCATGATGCCAGGGGCAGCGCACCGTCTCGCCGACCATCAGCCCCTCCGCGAGCGGCCCGTGATAGTGCGAGCAGCTTGCGCCGACGGCGAACCATTCCGCGCCGCGCCGCGCCAGCAGCACGGCCTCGCCATCGGCATGGCCGAGCAGCATCGCCCCATCAGCAAGGGCGCCGGCATCGATCCCGGCGGCGAAATCCGGGCCCGGCAGCTCGGATGTTTCTTCAGCCATGATGCCCTCCTCGCGGCGGCAGATCGCTCATCCGGAGATTAGCCGCCTCCTGTTCCTCGCGGCCAGCCATGGTGCTTTGCCGCCCCTTGCGGTGCCGTACCGACGCGGCTCTACTTCCGCCGAACCGCCCATGACCCCAGCCCCGATCGATTGCGACATTCACCCAGCGGTGCCGGGTCTCGCGGCTCTGCTGCCCTATCTCGATCCGCATTGGCGCGAACAGGTCGTGGCTCGCGGGCTCGATGCGCTCGATTCGATCAGCTATCCGAAGAACGCGCCGATCACGGCCCGGCCGGATTTTTCGCCGGATGCCGGCACGGATCCCGCGCGGCTTCTCGCCCAGGCACTCGATCCCTTCGGCACGCGCCTGGCGATCTGCAACTGTCTCTATGGCGTGCAGCTTCCCTTCAGCGAGGATCTTGGCGCGGCCCTGGCCGCGGCGCTCAATGACTGGATCGCGCGCGAATGGCTCGACCGCGATGCGCGCCTGCGCGCCTCGATCGTCGTGCCGACGCAAAATTCCGCGCTCGCCGCGGCCGAGATCGAGCGGGTGGCCGCGGACCGGAGATTCGTCCAGGTCCTGCTGCTCGCCAATTTGTCCGAGCCGCTCGGCAAGCGGTGCTGGTGGCCGATTTACGAGGCCGCGGTTCGCCATGGCCTGCCCATCGGCATTCATGCCGGCAGCAATTATCGCCATGCCGTGACCGGGGTTGGCTGGCCCTCCTATTTTATCGAGGATTACGCAGCCCAGGCGCAGTCCTTCCAATCGCAGCTCGCGAGCCTCATCTGCGAGGGGGTTTTCGCGAAATTCCCGACGCTGCGCGTGGTGCTGATCGAGTCCGGCTTCACCTGGCTGCCCGCCTTTCTCTGGCGGCTTGGGAAATTCTGGCGGGGCCTGCGCGCGGAAGTGCCCTGGGTGACGGCGCCGCCCGCCGAGATCGTGCGCGAGCGCGTGCGCTTCACGCTGCAGCCGGTTGATGCGCCAGAGGACCCGACCACCCTGCTCCGGGTGATCGAGCAGATGGGCTCGGACCGGTTGCTGCTGTTCTCGACCGACCATCCGCACTGGCAGTTCGATGGCGACGCCGCGCTGCCTGAGGGCCTGCCGCCCGGGCTTGCCGAACGCGTGCTGGCGGAGAACGCGCTCGAGACCTATCCTCGCCTGGCCGAGGCCACGACCGAGGAAGAAGGGCCATGAACGTCATGCTGCGCGAAGGGGCGGAAGCCACGGCCTCCGGCCGGACGGAGGCCAGCCTGGCGGTGATCGACTGCGATGTCCATCAGGCCATGCGCAGCCCCGCCGACCTCAAGCCCTATCTCTCCGAGCGGTGGTGGAACCATCTCGTCACGTACGGGCAACGCCGCCGGCTCGGGCCGGCGCAGGGGCCGGCCTATCCGAAGGGCCAGCCGGGCGCGATGCGCCGCGATGCCTGGCCGGAAGGCGGCGGCCGCCCGGGCAGCGATCTCGGCCTGATGCAGCGCCAGCATCTCGACCCCAACCATGTCGCTTTCGCGATCCTCAATCCGCTGACCCCGAGCGGCCAGGGCCTGCAGAACCCGGAGTTCAGCGCGGCGGTCTGCGGCGCGGTCAATCGCTGGCAGGTCGATGCATGGACCTCGCGCGATGCGCGTCTGCGTGCCTCCATCGTCGTCCCCTATGAAGATGGCGTGGCCGCGGCCGCGGAGATCGAACGCTGGGCCGGCGATGCGAACTTCGCGCAAATCCTGCTGCTCAGCCGCACTGCCGAACCGCTCGGCCAGCGCCGCTACTGGCCGATCTACGAAGCCGCCGAGCGCGCCGGCCTTCCTGTCGGCATCCATGCCTTCGGCTATGGCGGGCAGCCGATCAGCGGCGGCGGCTGGCCCTCCTTCTATATCGAGGAGATGAGCGGGCATGCCCAATGCGCCGAGGCGCAGCTCACCAGCCTCGTCATGGAGGGCGTTTTCGCCCGCTTTCCGCGCCTTTCGGTCGTGATGACCGAGGCCGGCTTCGCCTGGCTTCCTTCGCTTCTCTGGCGGCTCGACAAATTGTGGCTGCGGATGCGCGACGAAGTGCCGCACGTGAAGGAACCGCCTTCCGCCTATATCCGCCGCCAGGTGTGGCTCACGACACAGCCGATGGAGGAGCCGGAGCATCGGCGGCATTTCCGCGACATCCTTGCCTGGATCGGTGCCGACCGGCTGCTCTTCGCCTCCGATTATCCGCATTGGGATTTCGATGATCCCGCCGAAGCTTTTCCCATCGCCCTCGATGAGGCGACACGGTACAGCATTGGTTTCGCCAACGCCGCCGCACTCTATCGGCTGGGCTGACGAGGCTTAAAAAGGGGTAACGCTCCCTGATTGCCGTACTATGAAACTGGCGCGGACGCGGTTGCTTCAGTTCCTATCCAAGCTCGACAAGAGAGGAATGACCCGGAAGGTCGGGAGTGGGAACCGGACTAAACGGGTATTAGCAGCGCGATTTTAGCGAATCGATTTGGTGGAGTCACGCAACGATCTACCTTTTGTTTGCCCGAATCGAAAAGCACCTGCCATCAAAGATACGGTGGAATTCTGCGGTTTTGGCTCATTGGTGATAAGCCAATTGAGACCATGTACGCTTTTTGCTTGTCAAAGAGCGCATCGCCTCGTCATGAATCGCAGTGA
>DASZQO010000311.1:0-7700 GCA_035549615.1 Acetobacteraceae bacterium | reverse complement strand
GTGCCCTCGCTGCAAGGGTTCCTGTACTGGATCGGGCAGGCCGGCGCGGAGGTGGAGCGGCAGGCGGAGGGCCCCGGCGGGATGGTGCGGGTGATGACCGTGCATGGCGCCAAGGGGCTGCAGGCACCGCTGGTGATCCTGCCCGACACGACCGGCCTGCCGCCCGACGACGAGACGCTGTTTTACGGTGTCGATCCGCTCACGGGCACGGAGCTGCCGCTCTACGCGCCCAGCCGCGAATTTCGCTGCCAGGCGATCGAAACGCTCGCGGCGCGGCGAAGAGAGGCCGCGATCGCGGAGCATAACCGGCTTCTTTATGTCGCGCTGACCCGCGCCGAGGACCGGCTGGTGGTGGCCGGCTGGGAGATGCGAAGCGCGTTGCCCGATGGGTGCTGGTATCGGCTGGTGGAACAGGGCTTCGCCCGTCTTGGTCCTGAGCGGCTGCCGTTCCGGGGCGAATGGGGCGGCGAATATTTGCGCTTCGCCGTGCCCCAGCTTGCGGCGCCGGAAAGGGAGCCGGCGGCCGCGGGTGGCGAAACCGCCCCTCTGCCCGCATGGGCGGGAAGAGCGCCGCACTGGCGGGCGCTGCCGCCGCCGGCCGAGCCGGCCCGGCCGGCCCCGCTCGCCCCGAGCCGGCCGGAAGGGGTGGAGCTCGGCACGCCGCCCGCCTCCGGGTCTCCGCTCGCGCTTCGCGATCCGGCGGGGAGACGGTTCCGGCGTGGCACGCTGGTGCATGCGGCGCTCCAGCACCTGCCTTCTCTGCCGGCGACCCGGCGGGCCGAGGCGGCACGGGATTTCTTTGCCCGCCCGGCCCACGGGCTCGAATCAGGGGAGGCCGCCACGCTCGCCCAAGCGGTGCTTGAGGTGCTCGCCCACCCCGAGCTTGCCCCCCTGTTCGGGCCGTCCGGTCGGGCCGAGGTGCCGCTCACCGGCGTGATCGGCGGGCGCGTGGTCGGCGGCCTGGTCGATCGGCTCGCGGTGCTGCCCGATCGCGTCCTTTTTGTCGATTTCAAGACCAACCGCCGCCCCCCGGCGACGCTCGCCGAGACACCCCCGCTCTATCTTCGCCAGCTCGCGTCCTATCGCGCGGTGCTGCGCGGCGTGTTCCCGGAGCGCACGGTGATCGCGGCACTGGTCTGGACCGAGGCGTTGCGCGTGGACATTCTGCCCGATGCGCTCCTCGATCCGCACAACCCAGGCAGAGACGGGGCGAATTCGTCCCCGGCTTGACCGCAACCGGGGCCTGCCCATTTGCTCGATCCGACTTCGGAGGCAGGATTCGCGCCATGAGCGACAACACCAAGGCTGTTACCGATCAGAGCTTCGCCACCGACGTGCTGGCCGCCAAGGGGCCGGTGCTCGTGGATTTCTGGGCCGTCTGGTGCGGTCCGTGCCGGGTTATCGCGCCGGCGCTTGAGGAGCTGGCGGATGAATTCGCGGGGCGGCTGACCGTCGCCAAGGTCAATATCGACGAAAACCCGGTGACGCCGAACACCTATGCGGTCCGCGGCATCCCGACCCTGATCATCTTCAAGGACGGCAAGCCTGCCGCGACCCAGATCGGCGCCGCGCCGAAGAGCCGCCTCAAGGCCTGGATCGAGAGCAGCCTCGCAGGCTGAGTCGGCGAAGGTCAGGGGATCGGCCCGGCCTCGAAGGGTGCGATCCCCGAGGTTGACATCCCGTTCGGGGCCGCCGACGTGATAGGTTTCCCCCTGAGCGGAGGAGACCGATCATGGCGGACATGAACATGAACGAGACAGCGGACCCGGGCGTGATCCGCGCCGAGTTCGAGAAGCTGCGCGAGGAGCTGGCGAGCATCCGCAAGCTCCTCGCCTCAGAGGCTTCGGAGCATTTCGCGGGCGTCAAGGAAGCGGCCGAGGGGCGCTTCGCGGCACTGCAGGCCGAGGTGGAGAAGCTTGCCGCCGACGCCAAGGGCCAGAGCAAGGAAGTTCTCCACGAGATCGACCGCAAAGTGCAGGAGCATCCGCTGACCAGCCTTGCGGTGGCTTTCGGGGTCGGGCTGCTCGCCGCACAGATCCTGCGCAAATAGGCCCGGCGGCGCCCCTCCTCGATGTTGCTGAGGCGCCTCGGCTTCGCGCTCGTCGCCGGGCTCGTGGCCGGGGTGGGGGCGGTTTTTCTTCTCGCGGCGGCTTATCTCGGGCTCACACGAGTCCTGGTCCCGTCCGCCGCCGCGGCGGTGCTCGGGGCGATCCTGGTGCTCCTCGCGCTGCTTCTGCTGTTGGCTTCGGGCCGGCGGCGCCAGGAGCCGCCCTTGGGACCCGAGCAGCTGGTGATGGCCGCGCTGCGCCTGGTTGCGGGAACGGTTCGTGCCGCCCCGGAAAAGGCATTGATCGCCGCCCTGATCGCCGGCGTGCTCTCCGAATGGTTTGGCAAGCGGGAGGAGCGCCCCACGGACCGTGACAGCGGGCGATAGGTCTCGCCGTCTCTGCTGAAAGCCTGTCCACGCCTGCGCTGAGATGAGCCGGCACCGCAGAGGAAGGCGCCCATCGCCCTTTTTTCGGATCGGCTCTCAGTGACGCAGATGGTACCAGGCAAGGCCGATCCATTCGTGAAATCCGTAATAGGCATCGGCCCAGGCCTCGATGCTGGGCGCGTAGTCCGCAAGCTCGGAGACCGGCATCCGGTCGCGCCGGACAGGAGCGGCCGTGACGGTGATCCCGAAACGGCGGAAGCAGAACGTGGCCCGCCGCATGTGCCAGGCATGGGTGACGAGATAGACGGACCGGATGTTGTCGCGGCTCAGGATGCGGGCGCTGAACGCCGCGTTCTGCCAGGTGTTCGTCGAGCGGTCCTCCTGCCAGCGCACAGGCACGTGGAACACGCCTGTCAGGATCGCTTGCATCCGGCTGGCCAGCGGAGGCCCACCGCCCGTATCGGGCCGGCCGCCGCTGACCAGGATCGGCAGGTGGACATGGTCATAGAGCGCGGCACCGGCCGCGAGGCGCTCGAGCGTGAAGGGGCCGACACCATATCCGTGCGGGCCGGCGGCATGCACGGCATCGGCGGCGAGGATCACGATCGCCTGGGGCGGGTCTTGCGGCGGCGGATGGAGCGGCAGGCCCTGCTCGACCGAGGCAAGCAGGCTGCCCGAAACAGCAGGGAGAGAGAGCAGCAGGAGCAGGCAGGTCGCGATGCCGACGAGCACGAGCCCGGGACGGCGATGGCGCCAGGCGATGACGGCCCCAGCGATCGAGAGAGGGATGGTGGCCAGCGGCGGCACCACCAGCGCCGTGGCGAAGACATTGAGCGACATTCAGCGGAGGCTCCGGCAAGGCGTGGCGGCGATGCCGGCGCAATCTGCCAGCGCGCTCCGCCGCCGGGCAAGCGGATGTTCCCGCGGCCGATGCAATCCCTGGCCGGGACCCCATGTCTGCCGGACTTTGCGACGCGGCGCGGAGGACGGCGATGGGAGCGGATGGCGAAGCGGCGGAGATGCGGGATGAGCGGGCGACGCGGCCGAAGCCACGGGGTGATCTCGCCCTCCGGACCATCGCCATGCCGGAAAACACCAACCCTTCGGGCGATATCTTCGGCGGCTGGATCATGTCCCTGATGGATCTGGCGGCGGGCCTCGCGGCGCGGGAATACGCCAATGGCCGCGTGGTGACCGCGGCGGTTTCCAAGCTATCGTTCCTTGCCCCCGTCAAGGTTGGGGATGCGGTCTCGTGCTACGCGGAGCTCATCCGCACCGGCCGCACTTCGATGGTCTTCGCGATCGAGACCTGGCGCACACCGCACCCCACACGCGGTGAGCGCTTCAAGGTGACCGAGGCGGAGTTCACGATGGTCGCGGTGGACCAGGAGGGACGGCCGCGGCCGTTCGCGGCGGAGTAGCGGAGCAAGAGCCGGCACAGGACCGGCATGAGGGCGGAGAAACGACAGGAATCGATCGTACCGGCCAAGGGAGGAGAGATAGAGAATGGTACGCGTCGTCGGGATCGATCATCTCGTGATTCGCGTAAGCGATTATGAGAAATCGAAGGCTTTCTACGGAAAGCTCTTCGCGTTCCTCGGCTTCGAGATATCGGACGAATATCCCGACGCGATCGGCTGGACCAACGGCAAGACCCGGTTCTGGATCGGCCCGGCCGATGAGGAGGGACGGACCCATCCCCATCGCATCGGCAATATCGGCTTTCACCATTACGCGTTTCAGTTGCGCAGCCGTCGCGATGTGGACGCGCTGGAGATGTTTCTCCGCGAGAACGGGATCAACATCGTCGATCCCGCTTCGGAATATTATGACGACTATTATGCCGTTTTTTTCACCGATCCCGATGGTCTCAAGCTCGAAGGCATGAAATACGGCGAACGCCATGCGCGCGAGGCGCGGGCACGGGCGCGCAAGCGTGCCGCCAGCCTCGCACGCAAGGCGGCGAAGAAGAAAACCGTCCGCAAGCGCCGCGCGTGAGCGGCGCGACGCGCGATTGAATTCTTCCATATTTTTGCTGGAAAAAATCGATCCACGGGATGAGACGGCGGCAATCGCAGCCGCTTTCTCGAACAGGCTCTCAGACCAGCGGTGATTCCATCGCCGGGATATGGGGCATTCTAGATCAGCCGCTGAAAAGCCAGGTTGCGGCTTGGCTTTCCCTCAGGATTGGGGCCATAGATCGACAGCATCCGGGCATATTCGGGTGCCCAGTAGCGGCCAATTGCCCCCCCGGGAACGCAAACCATGTCCCCCGGCTCCGCCTCGACCGTCACGCTGTCTGTCGCGATGAACAAGCGGCCCTCCAAGACATAGACATACTCGTCATGGGGGTGATGATCGGTCCAGGATTCTGCCGTCAGCTCCCACTCGCTGATGACCGGGCCGGACCAACCCTCCGCAACCGGACGAGTGATCCATCGATGCTTTGGCTCCCCCTCGCCGAGCAGTTCAGCCACGGGATATTTGATGGGCTGCATTTGGCCCGTTCCCCCTCTCCGCAAGGATCTCAAATCGATTCCGAATCATGAATGAGGCTATCATATGTGAATCGCCCTGGCAGCAAAATCCCTCGCCGGCCGAAGCATGAGGCGGACAGCCCCGCCTGCAGCGCGGCTGAACGAAGGCGGAATAGAAGAGAGCGGCACAACCTGCGGGCGGTTCCGCATTTGAAGGGAATGCGACACGGGAGTGACGATCGAACCGAAGAAACCCGCGCGTCGGCAACGCGCCCTTCCCGCAATACCACGAACCGGATCACGTCCTGAAGCCAGGGCAAGAGCGATCGAAATGGGCCGGATCGGCAGCAACCGCCACGCTGAAAAAGGGGCCATTTCCAAATCGTAAGGGAGATGCGCTATAACGCGTCCCGAGCCCGCTTCAGGAAGGCCGGCCCTGACGTGTCCGTGCCGTGCGCGTCTCGTCAGCTGTGGTCTTGCGTCATTCAAACCTACGGTGATTCCACGATACTGGAGTCCCGGGCGTCTCGCGTATTCAAGCACCGGCGGCGCGTCATGAAAGCTAGGCACTGACATGGCCCTTCCCACTCTTCCCAACCTCAACCGCCGCCGTTTCCTGATCGGCGGCTCGGTGCTCGGCCTCGCTGCGGGCTTGCCGGGTCATCGGTTCATGGATAGCGCGGCGGCCGAGACCCCGCGCCCGGCCGTGCCCGGCGCGGCCTGGGACAAGCTGGCCGATAAGCTCGCCGGCCCTCTCCTGCGCAAGGGCGATCGGGCGTTCACCCGTTTCGCCACCCCCTTCAACCTTGCCTATGCGCAGATCGAGCCCGGAGGCATTGCCGTTTGTTTCACCGCCGAGGATGTGAAAACCGCCATCGCCTGGGCACGGGAGAACGAAGTGCCGCTGGTCGCCCGCTCAGGCGGCCATTCCTACGCCGGCTATTCCACCACAACCGGCCTCATGATCGACGTCTCCTCCATGCGCTGGGCCAACCGGAATGGCCCGGACCTGCTGACCGTCGGCAGCGGTTCGCGCAACAGTGATCTCTATGCCGCGCTCAGGGCGTTAAACCGGACCACCACACACGGGCGCTGCCCGACGGTCGGCATCGCTGGATTCCTGCTCGGGGGCGGTATCGGTTTCAATATGCGCAGGCTCGGCATTGCCAGCGATCACCTGATCGCCACCGACATCGTCCTCGCTGATGGTTCATTTCGAAGCATCGCCGCCGATAGGGATGGCGATCTGTTCTGGGCTTGCCGTGGGGGTGGCGGCGGCAATTTCGGTATCAATACCAGCTTCACGATTCGGACCTTCCCCGCGCAGCGGGTCAGCGTATTTCGCTACGACTGGCAGGGCACGGCGGGAGAGATCGTTGCCGTCGCGGATATTCTGATGCAGACCCTGACAGACGCGCCAGCTGCCTTCGGTTCGCGTTTCTCCTTGCGCCCTCCCAACCGCATGGCCGGGGGCGACAAGTTCAGCCTCAATCTGATTGGGCAGTACGGCGGGCCTGCCACCTTCATCCTCCGTCTCATGCGCGCGGCTGAGCGCGCAGCCCCCCTCTCGCACCATGAACTGTACGAGCTCGACTATTGGGACGGGCAGGATTTCCTCGCCGAGCATGACGGCCCATTTCGCTTCCACGAACGCTCCCTCTTCCTGAGCAAGCCCTTGTCGCATGACGATCTTGTCAAGGCCGCCGAGTACCTCGCGCAGTGGAAGGGCACCAGGAATCCACATCAACTGGCCGACCTGCGCTTTTTCCAGACCGGCGGACAGATCAACAAAATCGCTGCCTCCGAAACGGCTTTCGTGCATCGCGACAGCGTCTGGCTCATGGATATCGGCCTGCCGTGGAGCGCCAGCGATCCTGAGGAGGTGGTCAACCAGAACATCGCTTGGCAGAACGCGTTCTATGAGGCGGTGCTAAGCTTCGGCAACGGCCACGCCTATCAGAATTTCATCGATCCGGCGCTCAAGGATTTTGCCGCCGCCTATTACGGCGGCAACCTCGGAAAGCTCGCCCGTATCAAGGCGAAATATGATCCCGACAGCCTGTTCCATTTCCCGCAATCGGTCCCATCAGCCGCGCCTTGAGCGGCTGCCTGAGAATGCGTTGCGATGAGTCGGAGCGCCGCAAGCGCCGGCCGGTACGGCGTTCGAGAACCGGAGCAGCACGGCCTTTAGAGCGGGACGTGTTCGCTTTTGCTCACTTATCCCGCTCTGGCTTGTTGTTCTGTCGCGTGATTCACGCCTTCGGTGCTTCCACCTTCGGCGATCACGCTCTAGATCAATATGGCTTCTGATGGAGAGGCAATCCGCCAGCGCGCAAAGGAAAGCCATGAAATCAGGTACCAAACGAACCTGGCCGTGAGCTTCCGAAACGCACAAAGACGCGGCGGACGGCGACCACTGCCGTATTCTCAAACGGAGAATTCTCCAGAGAGAACTGCGAACGACAGCGACCCCAAGCGGCCGTCCTAGGCGATTAGGACTCGCGCGGCGTGCGGCATACGCACGAAGATGACGTTGCTGAATGTCCGAACGCAGGCGGCGTAGCCCCGGCTGCGCAGCACTGTGGCAAGCCGATCGGTGTCGCTCCCTGCCTCGGCACAGATGACGATCGGTTCTTCCGGCCCAAAATGGGCGGCCTCAAGGATTACATAGTCCATGCCTTCCGCGTCGATACAAACTCAGGATATCGTCCGCCGCGATGCCTGGCCACGATATCATCAAGTGTCTGAACCGGAATCTGCCGTGCCTCCCGGATCCGAAATGACGGGTT
>DASZQO010000310.1:0-4375 GCA_035549615.1 Acetobacteraceae bacterium | reverse complement strand
ATCCTGCCCGAGCGTGAAGTCATTGTCGCCGATGAAGGCGATGCGCGCCGCCGGATTGCTCACGTCCCGGTCGACCGTGACGACCGGGACGCCCTGCTGCATGGCCTGAAGCGCGGCGGCCGTCACCGATTCCTGGATCGTGTTGAGAATGATGCCCTTCGCGCCTGCGGCGACCGCTTCCTTGAGGTCGGCGATCTCCTGCGCGGCCGAATTGTTGGCATTGACGATGCGGATCTCAAGATCGGGCGTGTAGGTTCCCGCCTCCTTCACCGCCGCGGCCATCGGCGCGAAATAAGGGTAGGCGTAGCCGGTGAAGATGAAATAGACGAGCTTGCTGGCTGGCGCGGCCTGGGCCGCTGCCGTGCTCAAAGCAAGCCCCCCGGCAAGCCCTGCGAACGCGAGCCCGGCCAAAAGAACGGCGCGTGCATTTCTCCTCATCGCGGTTTCCTTTCCCTGGTTCTTGATTTTCGCGTCCTGGTCCGCGGGCGCGGCGGGCCATTATGGCCGACATCCCGAAAGGGACAACCAAGGGCCGTCAGCGAAGGTCCGTTGGCCAGAAAAATAAGGCCAATTTGGCCGTCAAAGCATGATGGCCGGAGATGGCCCTAACCAGAAGTCTCAGTCACGCGGGAAAAGAATGGCCGAGAGCGGGAGAAGGGCGCGCAGGCGATCTCTGCCCGCGCGAAGTCTCGCATGAAACATCAATCCGTTCATGGCCTTAAATGGAATAATCGGGCCTTTTGGCGTGTTTTCCCGGGATTTCCGCGCATGGCGCAAGGGGGGAGAGATGATAAGGACCGGGATGATCGGATTGGCACTTTCTTTGCTTGTCGGCCTCGCAGGGTGCGACATGCCGGCGGGATCGGCGAGCGCTCCCCCGCTCACTCCCTACAATGCCTCCGGCGCCTATGGCGGCAACGCCATGGGTGGCGGCGGAAGTGGTGGAGGTGGCGGTATGTAGAGCGCTCGCGGATCGCTCTGCGGTCCCGTCATGCGCGATCGGCTCTAAGCAGTGAAGATCGTCGAAACGTCCTCGCTCTCGAAGGCGCGGTCGAGGGTGACGAGCATCGCCTCGGCATCCTCGCGCGAGAGTCCGCCATAGAGCGCGTTGGCGAGAAATTTTTCGCGAATCTCGGCGGAACTCAGCGGCGCGTGGGCGCCGCCGCGCATATGGGGCCGGCGGATCTCGCGCACTGAGCCATCCTTCAGGGTGGCGCGGAGATGGCCGGTGAAATTGCGCGGATAGTCATTGTCCGGGTCGATCACATAGCGGATTTTTCCCGCAAGACCGAGCACGGCGGGATCGGTCAGGCGGTCGGGCGCGAACTGGGCGAAGCCGACGCGGTGATCGAAGAAGGCGACCGCCATGCAATAAGGCGTGCTGAATTTCCCGGCATAGGCATTGGGTGGGCGCTGCTTGGAAGCGAGCGGCTCCCAAAGCCGGTGCACAGTCCCCTCCGCCACCTCGCAGACGATCCCGGCGATCGCATCGGGGCTGACGCCGCTCTCGCCGAGTGCGATCGCGCAATCGATGTAAGGCTGTGTCATCGTGCCGCAGGGATAGGGCTTGAAGGCGATCGTCTCCATCAGCCAGCGCGTGCCGAGCTCATCGGTGAGCGGTGAAAAATCAGGGCGGACGGAGGGGGCGAACGCGGAAAAGACCCCGTGCCGGCCTTCAAGCACCGTGCGTGGGCCAAGAAAGCCGCCGCGCGCCAGCAGCGCCGCGCGCAGCCCCGACTGGGCGGCCCAGCCGGCATGCATCCGTTTGGTCCAGGTGCCCTCGGCAAGATATTCGATGATGCCCGAAGCCTGGCTGCCGGCAATGCCGAAGGCCGAGACGGATTGCTCCGCGGTGAGGCCGAGTGCGGCGGAGACGGCGCCGGCCGCGGCAAGCGTCCCAATCACCGCGGTGGGATGGAAGCCCGCGCGATGAATGGCCATGGGGGCGACGAGCGAAAGCCGGCACATCAGCTCCGCCCCGGCGACGAGGCCGCGGAGAAAATCCCGCCCGCCGCGCGCTTCCCGCTCGCAGGCGGCAAGGACGGCCGGAACGATCACCGCTCCGGCATGGACCGGGCCGCCTTCGAACGTGTCGTCATAATCCTCGCCATGGGCGGCGGTGCCGTTGAGAAGGGCCGCGTCAACCCCGCTGCAGCGCAGGGAATGGCCAATCGCTGCGCAGGGGCCGGAGAAATCAAGCGACGCGAGAACGGCGCGCACATAGTCCGTCTGGCGTGCGGCGAGGCAGAGACCCGCGACGTCGATCAGCAGACGGGCCGCCGTCTCGGCCACCGGCGGGGGCAGGCTGCGCGTGTCAAGAGCGGAAAGCCAGGCGCTGAGGTGCTGGGCTTCGCTCGGCGTCGAGGTCACGGCGAGAGGACTTCGAGCGCGACTCCATTGCTGCGCGGGCCGAAGATGCCAACGGCGATGATGATCGCGAGCATGGCAAGCCCGATCATGGTGAAGACCCCGGTGGTGCCGTATCCGGCAAGGATGGCGGCGACCATGTAGCTCACGAAGATCGCGCCGATGCGGCTGAAGGAGAAGGTGAAGCCGACGGCGGCGGCGCGGATGCGGGTTGGGAAAAGCTCGGCCGCGTAGCTGTGGAAGATCGCCGTGAGCCAGTTGTTGCCAAGCGTGATGATCGCGCCGGTGAGCAGGAGCAGGGGCACGGTGCGGGCGGAGGCGAAGGCGAAACCAAAGACAGCGATGACGAGAGCGGCAAGGGCAAGCTGGTATTTGCGCTCGAACCGTTCGGCAAGCCAGAGCGCGATCCCCCCGCCGAGCGGCGTGAGCAGGACGATCATGAAGGTGTATTCGAGCGAATGGACGATCGGAAAGCCGCGATGGGCGAGGAAGATCGGCACCCAGGAGCCGAAGCCGAAGACCGCGATCGTCTGGCAGAACTGGAAGACCGAGATGATGACCGTGCGCGGGAGATAGAAGGCACTGAAGATCTCGAAGAAGCGGCCACGCTCGACCACCGCGTCCGGGATGGCGGGATCGGGCGGGGGCAGCGGGTGGCCGATCTCGGCACGGATCTTTTCCTCGATCCTTGTCACCACCGCATCGGCTTCGTCGCGGCGCCCATGAACCTCGAGCCAGCGCGGGGATTCCGGAAGGCCGCGCTGGAGAAACCAGACGACGATGCCGCTCGCCGCGCCAATGGCGACGACATAGCGCCAGCCGGCGACACCGAAGGGCTGGTGCGGGACGAAGAGCGTGGCAAGCAGGGCCGCAACGGGCGTTGCCGTGAGGATGAAGGTGTAGGCGAAGGACATGTACCGGCCGCGCGAGGCGCGCGGGGTCAGCTCGGAGATGAAGCTGTCATTGTTGATGAGCTGCAGGCCCACGGCGAAGCCGGCGACGAAGCGGAAGAAATCGATCCATCCCGGAGAGCTTGAAAAGACGATGAAGAAATTGAAGAGCGAATAGACAAGCATGGCGCCGATATAGATCGGACGCCGGCCAAAACGATCTGACACCGTTCCAAAAAACACGGTGCTCAGGAACATGCCGGCAAAAAAGGTGGCGAGGAAGCTCGAGAAGCTGTGGAAATCGAGCAGGCCGCGCGTCGTGGGCGTGAAGAGATGGCTGCGGATGAGACCGATCGAGATGAAGCCAGGCATGAAGAGCTCATAGAACTCGAACCAGCCGCCGCTCGCGATGCGCGCGACGAGGGCGAAAAGGGTGCGCGAGGGCGGCAGGCGGTCGATGCGGGCGAGGATGGAGGCGCGCGCCTGGGCGGCGGACTGGCTTGCGCCTCCAGTCCTGGAGGCAACGCTGGCGTTGTTCATTCGTCGTTTCCTTCCGATGAGAATTCTTGCGCGGCACCCGCCTCCACGGGCTGGATCAGGTGGGGAGGGCTCAGGTGGGGCGGGCTCAGGTGGGGCGGGCGGCTGCGGCGATCGCGGCGACGTCCGAAAGCGTTTCGATCCGCCAGCAGAGATCGACGAGTTTTTCGGTGCGCGGCGCCGGCAGGACGCCGGCGGCAAGCGCGGTGAGCTTGGCCGCGAGCCCTGCATCCGACATCGGCCGAAGAAGACTGCCGACCGCATGGTCGATCTTTTCCGTAAGGCGCGCGCCGCCGGCGAGGACGAGGGTGACACGGGCCGCATCGGTCGCCAGCGCGGGATCGATCGTGGCGTGCACGCGGCCGCGAAGGGCGACGATGCGCGGATCGGTCGCGGCCGCGTCGCTGAACTCGGCCTCTCCTCCCCCGCCGCGCACAATCGCGACGGCGGCCGCGTGGAAGACGGAGAATTTCGATTCGAGCCCCGTGCGTGGCGCCGTCTTCCCGGTAAGCTCAAGCACGAGCGGATGGACCGCGAGCTCGATGGAGGTGATCTTGTCCGGGTCGGGCGTGTGCGCGGCG
>DASZQO010000309.1:0-4040 GCA_035549615.1 Acetobacteraceae bacterium | reverse complement strand
CGCAACTGGGATTATCGCTTCTGCTGGCCACGTGACTCCTGGTTCACCGTCACCGCGCTCAATCGCTTGTCGGCGACGCGGACCATGGAAGGATTCATGCGCTACCTGCTGGATACGGTGCTGAGAGAGAAGGGGCATGAGATCGCGCCGCTCTATCCGGTGGCTCCCGGCTTCACGCTGAGCGAGCGGGTCGCGCCCGGCCTGGTCGGTTTCAACGGCGAACAGCCGGTACGCGTCGGCAATGCCGCGGAAAGCCAAAAGCAGAATGACGTCTATGGAGCGATTATTCTGACAGCGACCCAGATGTTCTGGGATCGGCGGCTCCCGCGGCTCGGGGACCGCACGCTCTATGAAGAGCTGCGCCCGATCGGCGGTATTGCCGAGCGCATCGCGCTGGAGCCAGATGCCGGGCTCTGGGAATATCGCGGGCGCGCCCGCCCCCACACATTTTCCGCAGCCATGTGCTGGGCGGCTTTGGACCGCCTCGGGCGCATTGCTTCACTTCTCGGCATCCCCGAGGATGCGGAGGAGTGGTTCCGTCGTGCTAAGAATCTTCGCGAGCTCGTGCTCGCGCGGGCGGCCAGCAATGGCACGATCTCCGGCACACTCGATGGCGATGTTCTCGATGCGTCCGTATTGCTCCTGCCGGAAATCGGGCTGATTTCCGCGCAAGATCCGCGGTTCGTTGCAACACTCACGTTGGTGGAAAAGCGCCTCGTCCGCAATGGATTCGTCATGCGCTATGATGAGGCGGATGATTTCGGGCGGCCGGAAACAGCGTTTCTGGTCTGTACTTTCTGGTACATCGATGCGCTGGCGGCTATCGGCAGACGGCAGGAAGCGCTCGCAATTTTTGAGAATCTTCTTGGCCATCGCAACCATGTCGGACTGCTGTCGGAGGATATCGATCCTAGAACCGGAACGTTGTGGGGGAATTTTCCACAAACCTACTCGCAAGTCGGGCTGATCCTTTCGGCGATGCGCCTCTCACGGAGTTGGGAGGAGGGGCTGCGGGACCTCCGGTAAGGCAGCCAGTTTAAGACGACAGCGCCGCGCGTAGCCGCTGCCAGGCGCTCGGGTCGGCGGGCTGGCCGAAGCGCAACCAGTTCGGGTGCTCCGAAAATCGCCTGACAAGGATGCCGGCGCGCCCGAGCCTGGCAAAGATCGAAACAGCATCGTTCGTTTCGGCCAGCCGGAACAGCCGGGTTCCGCCAATTACGCGCAAGCCGGCCCGGACAAGCTCGGCATCCAGCATGCGAGCGGCATCCGCGAGCCGGCAGGCGGCTTGGGCGCGCCAGGCTGGATCTGCGAGAGCCTGGCAGCCTATCGCGATGGCCGGGCCGGAGACCGCCCAGGGGCCGAGCGCGGCGCGGATCGTGGCGGCGCGTTCCGGCGCCGCGAGGGCAAAGCCAAGGCGTACCCCCGCCAACCCGTATGTCTTGCCAAAGGATCTGAGCAGGATCAGCGCCGGATGGGGCAGGGCGCTTGCCAGACTCAAATCATCACCTTCCAGATCGACGAAAGCCTCATCCACCAGCAACAGCCCGCCGCACGCAGCGAACTGATTGGCCAAGGCCAGCAATCGCGCGGGCGCGATCCTGCGGCCATCCGGATTGTTCGGATTGCAGACCACCGCGACATCGGCCGCTGTTTTCCCGCGTGATTCGGGCCTCCCACGGTTCCAACTCCGGTCATTCCGCACGAGCGCCGCGAAGCAGGTGACATGTTCCACCAGGCAGCCGATACGAGCCCAGGCTCTAGCATGCTCTGCGTAGGTCGGCCCAAGCACGGCAACAGACCGTGGCGACGGCCACAGGCGTGGCAGCAGGTCGATCAGTATCTGTGTGCCCGGCGCGGCGACCACCATGCCCGGGTCCGCCACGCCGTAGGCAGTTGCGGCGATGCGCTCCAGTGCCGCCAGCGCATCCGGCTCCGGCAAACGCGTGAACGACTGTGGTTCAAGCGGCGGCAATGCGTAGGGAAAGGGGTTGATGCCGGTGGAGAGGTCGAGGAAAGGTTCCGGCGCGCCCGGGAAGAGAAGCCGCGCCTCAGCCAGGTGTCCGCCATGTGCTACGCCTTGTTCGGGGCGAAGGCTGCCCACGCCGCTGCACTCACTCAAGGCAAACCTCGCATCATCCTGCCGTGCATTTCGCAGCAAACCTTCTCATTCTGGCGGGCGCCCTGTTGCTTGAGGCTGCGTTCGGTTATTCGGAGCGGCTCTTTCGCGTCATCCGCCATCCCGTGGTCTGGATCGGCGCCATGCTGGCATGGCTGGACCTGCACTTGAACCGAGAGGCCGCGCCTGCCTGGCAGCGCCGTGCCACTGGCATTCTCGCGCTTTTTGCCACGCTCTGTGCTGCTGTTATCCCGGCGAGCGTGGTACAGGCCGCCTCCCTCACCCTGTGGGCCGGCCGGGGCGGCTTCATCATTCCGGTGGCGTTGGCAAGTGTTTTTTTTGCCCAGCGCAGCCTCTCGAGCCATGTCAGCGCCGTTGGCGAAGCGCTCCATCGGGGTGGCCTGACGGCCGGCCGGGCCGCCGTCTCGCAGATTGTCGGGCGCAATCCTGAAAGCCTCGATCAGGCGGGCGTGTTGCGGGCCGCGATCGAGAGTCTGGCCGAGAATTTTTCCGACGCGGTGGTAGCGCCGGCGTTCTGGTGCGGGATGTTCGGCCTGCCCGGCATCGTTGCCTGCAAAGCGATCAATACCGCAGACAGCATGCTCGGGCATCGCACGCCGCGCCATGAAGCCTTCGGCTGGGCCTCGGCCCGGCTCGATGATCTCATCAATCTGCCCGCCTCGCGGCTCGCCGCGATGTGGCTCATCTTGGCGGCGCTGCTGCATCCAGGCGCGGATGCCGGCAGAGCGCTCAGCACCGTCTGGCGCGATGCGGGGCGGCATCGTTCGCCGAATGCCGGCTGGCCGGAGGCGGCGATGGCGGGCGCGCTCGGGCTCCGGCTGGCGGGGCCGCGCGTTTACGGCGCCACGCGTGTCGAGGATGCGTGGATGGGCGAAGGGCGCCAGGAAGCAACGATCCCTGACCTGCGCCTTGCCCTTTCGCTCTACCGCCTCGCCTGTGGCATCGAGCTCGTCGCCGTGCTCATTGGCGCGATCATCGTGCAAGGCTGAGAAGCCGCCCGACATCCACATGCGTCTCGATATGCGCAGCCAGAGCATCGAGTGCGGCTTCGATCTTCGCCGCATGGCTGCCCGCATCGGTCATTGCGCCATGGGCGGCGAGAAACGAGGCGCGGGCCGCATCTGAGTGAAAAAGCCCGTGCAGGTAGGTGCCGGCCACGCGCCCATCCGCGGACTGCGCGCCGTCGGTCCTCCCATCATCGAGCAACGCCAGCGGACGGGCCGTGGCCGGGCCGCTCGTGCATCCCACATGCATCTCATAGGCCGCGAAGCGCGCGCTGCCGCGCGCCAGCACGCCCGCGACATGCTTCAGTTGCTTGGCTCCGCTCAGGACGGTCTCGACATCCAGGAGGCCGAGCCCCTCGACCGTTTGCGGTGGCCCTTCAATGCCCTCAGGATCGGCAATCCGCCGGCCGAGCATCTGGTATCCCCCGCATAGCCCGAGCACGCGCCCGCCCGCCCGCCAATGCGCTCGAATATCGATGTCCCAACCTTCCGCCCGCAACGCCGCCAGATCGGCAATCGTCGCCTTCGACCCCGGCAGGATCACGAGATCGCTGCCGCGCGGCAGCACCGAGCCCGCGCGCAGGAAGCAAATGTCCACGTCGGGCTCGGCACGCAGCGGGTCGAGATCGTCGAAATTGGCGATCCAAGGCAGAAGCGGAACGGCGATACGAAGCCGCGCCCCTGGTCGCGGCGCGTGCGCCAGCTCTTCGATCCCTGCCGCATCCTCGGCCGGCAGGGCGCACACCGCCGGAAAATAGGGAACGAGCCCGAGCGCTGGCCAGCCGGTGTGGCGGGCGATCGTCTCCATCCCATCGGAAAAAAGGCTTGGGTCGCCACGCATGCGATTGACGATGAAGCCGCGCACGAGGGCCGCATCTTCCGGATCCAGCACCGCCCGC
>DASZQO010000308.1:0-2608 GCA_035549615.1 Acetobacteraceae bacterium | reverse complement strand
ACCCGGACGGTCTTGCCAATTCCTCGGGAGAGGTTGGACGGAACTATATGCGCCACCTGACCGGCTCGGTCTTCGCGATCTTCGATCAGCCCGTACATATGGACCGCGGCACCACGATGGCCGGCATCATCCTGGATGAGGCACGCCACGATCCGCACCGTGGCTTCGTCGGCGGCTATCACTTCGAAACGATCTCGCTCGGTGTTCCCTTCCTCGCGGCCTTCCTCAATCCAGGTGCCTGGGGACGCGACTATACAAGCCTGCTCGAGGGCTATTCCAACATGGCCGGCATGTGGATCGTGGGCGAGGATATGCCGAGCGCCACCAACCGCATCACGCTGAGTCCGACCGAGAAGGACCAGTGGGGCCTGCCGATCCCGGATGTGCATTACGACGATCATGAGAACGACATCGCCATGCGCAATCACGCCTACAAGCAGGGCGATGCGGTCTATCAGGCTGTCGAGGCCACCCACACGATCGAGGTGCCGCCCTATCCCTCCACCCACAATCTCGGCACCTGCCGGATGAGCGCCAATCCGCGCGACGGCGTGTGCAACAAGTTCGGCCAGACCCACGATATCGCCAATCTCTTCATCTCCGATGGCAGCCAGTTCACGACAGGTGGGGCCGAGAACCCGACCCTGACGATCGTGACGCTGGCGATCCGCCAGTCCGACTACATCGCCGACCAGATGGGGAAAAACCAAATCTGAGCTTCATGCGATAAAGGCCAGGGGCTTTGCCCCCTGGCCTTCGAGGGAGCCGGTCTTTTCTGGCTTCAGTTCCGCGGCGCGTCGGGCTGGCGTTCCGGCGCGGTCTCGGCAAAGGCGGGAAGCTCCATGCACGCCGCATGGATGCGGGCAAGAGTAGGATAGGGCGCGAGATCGGCGCCATAGAGCATCCGCGCCGATGCCACATGCGGCACGAGGCAGAGATCGGCGAATGTCGGCGCATCTCCCACACAGAACCGACCGGTCAGAGGATCACGCGCGAGCAATGTCTCGAGCGTGCGCGTGCTTTCCTCAAGCCAGCGGCGGGTCCATGCCTTCAGTGCCGCCTCGCCGATCCCGAGCTCCTGCGTCAGGTAATGTCGCACGCGCGGCACGACGAGCGGGTGCGCATCCATCGCCGCCACTTGGCCGAGCGCCCGTGCATGGGCGCGCGCCCGCGCCTCCTTCGGCAGAAGCGGTGGCTCGGGATGGCACTCCTCGAGATATTCCAGAATGGCAAGGGATTGAATGAGCGGCGGGCCTTCGCCCTCGACCAGCGCCGGCACGGAAGCCTCGGGGTTGAGCGCGCGGTAGGACGAGGCGAACTGATCCCCCTTGAGAATATCAAGGGTCACGATCTCCGCCGTGAGCCCCTTCAGCGCAAGTGCAATCCGTACCCGGTACGAAGCCTGGGAGCGCCAGTACGAATAGAGCGTTCTTGCGGCCACCTTGTCCTCCGATCCACTTCGTTCACCGCATCGGCGACGTCTCGGGCGTGGTCCCTGCGGCATCACCGAGGATCCGTGCCTTTGCCCGCAAGACATGCGCCGTCATCAGCCGCTCGGCCATCGCCGGCCGCCGTGCGGCGAGGGCCGCGAGAATGGCCTTGTGCTCATCGTTGGAACAGGCCATCCGACCCTCGGGAATGAGCGCGCGGCGGCGGAAAAGATGCAGCTCCTGCACACAACGCTCATAGCTTGCGGCAAGCCGGCGATTGCCCGCGAACGCAACGAGCTTCTGATGAAATGCCAGGTTGAGCGGGTAATAGCGGTCGATATCGCTGGCCAAAGCGGCCTCGTCCATCGCCGTGACCAGCGCCGCGAGCTCTTCATGCTGCGCCTCTGTCATCTTCGGGGCGAGCAGGCGGCCGGCAAATCCGAAGAGGACGGCGCGCAGATCATAGATCTCGGCCGCCTCCTCCTCCGTCACCTCGCGGACGAAGGCGCCGCGATTGACGATGAAGACGAGCCGCCCGGTCTGCTCGAGCCCGCGGCAGGCTTCGCGCACCGGGCCGCGGCTGACGCCGAAGCGTGCCGCAAGGGTTGCCTCATTGACCCACTCGCCGGGATTGAGCGCGCCGGAATCGATCATATGCTCGATCTCCTGGCGGATCACTTCGGCAAGCGAGACATCGCGGCGCAGCCGCAGCAGGGCCTCGGAATTGCGGATCGTCGAACTCTCCATAGGGCGGACCCGGCGCGCCTGACTCTCGGCTCACCCTAATGCGGCAGTTCGCGCCGCCGCAAGGGTGCCGCGCCAAAATCGTTGACGATTTTCGATTGACACTCTCCCGCCGCGACGCCAGCTTCCCTCCGCCGGCGGCCAGCGCCGGGTGGGGGCCAGCCCATGCTCGAAGGCTTTCGAAAGCAGATCGTCAGCACCACGGGGGCGGATATCGTCACCGTAACCGGCGGCAGCGGGCCACCGCTCCTTTTGATGCACGGCAACCCCTTCAACCATCTCTCCTGGCACAAGATCGCGCCGCGCCTCGCCCAGGATTTCACGGTCGTCTGCACCGATCTGCGCGGCTATGGGGACAGCTCCAAGCCGCCCGACGGCCCGAACCATGAGAATTACTCCTTCCGCGCGATGGGCGAGGACCAGTTCGAAGTGAT
>DASZQO010000307.1:0-3657 GCA_035549615.1 Acetobacteraceae bacterium | reverse complement strand
CAGTTCCTGCGGGTGGTGCCACGGGTGCCGACGATCGAGATCGTTGCGGAACCGGCGCGCCTCGGCGGCAGCCCGGCGGAGGAGGCGCGTGAGCGGGCGCGCGCTTTGCTGCTCAGGCTCAATATTCCCGCGCGCCTGCATGAGCTGCCGCCCGCGACCTTCTCGGGCGGCGAGCGGCAGCGCGTCAATCTCGCGCGCGGCTTCGCGGGCGGTCACCCGATCCTGCTGCTCGACGAGCCGACCGCTTCACTCGATGCCGAGAATGGCGCAATCGTGACCGATCTCGTTCGTGAAGCGAAGTCGCGCGGCGTGGCCATTCTGGGGATCATGCACGATATGGCCGCGCGCGATGCGATCGCCGACCGGCTCTTCCCGCTTCAGCCATACCAGGATGCCGCATGACCGCGATCGACCGTACTCTGCCACCACGCACCGAACGTCCGTGCGAGATCGTTCTCACCAATGCGCGGATCGTGCTGCCCGATTCGGTGCTGATGGGCTCGGTCGTCATCGATGGCGGGCGGATCGACGAGGTGCAGCCGGGCGGCTCCGCCCTTCCCGCTGCCGCCGATCTCGAGGGGGATTACCTCATCCCCGGCGTGATCGATCTGCACACCGACAATCTCGAGCGTCAGGTCCTGCCGCGGGCGAATGCGCGCTGGCCGTCCCGCTCGGCCTTGCTTGCGCATGATGCGCAGGTCGCCGCGGCCGGTGTCACCACGGTCTGCGACGCGCTCTGTCTCGGCGATCTCGGCTATGAGAAGGACCGCGTGCGCACCTTCCTGGAAGCGGTTGCGGATCTCGACGAGTTTGCCGGCACCGGGCTGCTCAAGGCCGAGCATTTCCTCCACCTCCGCTGCGAGGTTCCAGCGCCGGACATGCTGGAGCTTGTTGATCCCGTCGCGGAACACCCTCTGGTCCGCATCGTGAGCCTGATGGACCATAGCCCTGGTGTCGGGCAATACGCCGATCTCGATCGTTATCGCGCCATGCGCCGGCGCGATGGCATGAGCGAGGCCGAAATCGAGCAACGTATCGCTGAGCTGCAGACGCAGCGTGCACGCCTGCTCACCCCCAATCGCCGCGCGCTGCTCGCGCGCCTCGCCGGACTTTCCGTGGTGCTGGCAAGCCATGACGACGAAACCGAAGCCGACATCGCGCGGAACCACGAAGATGGCATCCGGATCAGCGAATTTCCGGTGAGGCTGCCGGCGGCGATGGCAGCGAAGGCTTGCGGCATGGAAGTGATTGCGGGAGCGCCGAATCTCGTGCGCGGCGGCTCGCATTCGGGGAATGTCGCGGCTCTGGATCTCGTGCGCGAGGACCTCGTCGATGCCCTCGCATCGGACTATGTGCCGGCGAGCCTGATTGAAGCCGCCTTCCTCCTGGCGATGCCCTCCCGGCTTGCGCTTCCCTCGGCGATCGCCCTGATCACGGCAAAACCAGCCCGGATGGCACGCTTCGACGATCGCGGCCGCATCGAGCCCGGCACCAGGGCAGACCTCGTCCGGGTACGTCTGCATGGCGGAACCCCGGTGGTCCGTGAAGTCTGGTGTGCCGGCCGGCGCGTTGCCTGACGGAATGGCGAAAGATTTCGGGCGGGCTCGAGCCGTTTCGCAAGAAGATGCTTGTCCTTGTGGTAGGTCCGTCGGGGGCGGGAAAAGACACGCTGCTCAGTGCGGTGAAGGCGGTGCTTGCCGATGACCCGCGCTTTCGCTTCGTCCGGCGGGTGGTCACGCGCCCGACGGATGGCACCGAGGCGAATGAGGAGACGCTCGATGAAGCGGGGTTTCATGCCTGCCGCGAGCGGGAGGAATTCGCGCTCTGGTGGCAGGCCCATGGCTTCTTCTATGGCGTGCCGGCAGACATTGCGCGCGACCTCGGCGCCGGCCGTGTTGTCGTTGCCAGCGTCTCGCGCGCGGTTCTCGCAGAAGCTGCGGCGCGTTTTCCCGTGCATGTCGTCGAGATCACCGCGCCTCGGGAGGTTCTTGCCAGCCGTCTCGCCGCGCGCGGACGGGAAGATGGCACGCAGGTCGCGGCACGGCTTTCGCGCAGCGTTGCTATTCCCGACGGGCTCGCCGTTTCGGTGATTGTCAATGATGGTTCGATTACAGAAGGCGCGCAAGCACTTCTCGGCTGCCTTCGCGGAATCGTGGATAGCGAGGTCTCATGAGCGAAACCTCAATGGTTGAGATCAATGTCGGCGCATTTCAGGATCCATGGCGCGGCGATCGCCCGATGACGGAGGTGCCGTGGATTCATGAGACGGCGCTCGTGCGGAAAAGCCGACTCGGCCCCTGGACCGTGGTGGGGCAGCGCTGCGAGGTGCTTGCGAGCACGCTCTACGACTATACCTACCTCTCCCAAGATGTGCAGATCTTCAATGCGGAGATTGGAAAATTCGGCAATGTCGCCGCGCATGTGCGGATCAACCCGACCAATCATCCGATGTGGCGGGCTTCGCTCCATCATTTCACCTACCGCTCCGCCTCACATTTCGAGGGGGTTGACGACGATCCCGAGGTGCATGAATGGCGCCTCAGCCAGCGCGTCATCATCGGGCCGGATGTCTGGATCGGCCATGGCGCGATCCTGCTGCCCGGAATCTCGGTGGGCACGGGCGGAATCATCGGTGCGGGCGCGGTCGTCACGAAGAATGTACCGGACTATACGATCGTCGCCGGCAATCCGGCGCGCGTGATCCGCCGGCGCGTCCCTGAGGAGGTGGAGGCTTCGCTCAAGCGGATCGCCTGGTGGGATTGGCCGCGCGAACGTCTTGCCGCCACCCTCGATGATTTCCGTAGGCTCGAGGCGGCCGCTTTCGCCGCCAAATATGACCGGAGCTGAAGACCGATCAGAATGGGTTGACCAGGATGGAACGGGCAGAGAAGCGGACCATCCCGGCGATACCGATCGCCATGATGATCACGGCGCAGACGGCGATCACGCCCGGCACCGGCAGGACCGCATAAAGCGGCGGCACGAGCAGCATCGCCGCCAGAAGGCCGCTATGGGTGGCGACGAGATGGGCGCGCATCGAAGCAGGCACATCGGCGCGGGGCAGTTCCGTCTGGCGGAGCACGGCTATCGGAATGTCATGCAGCGGGCCGCCGATGGCACCGATCGCGGCGCTGAGAGCGAATGACGCGATCGAGATCGCCGGCGGCAGAGGGATGGAAGCGGCGAGAGCCATCATCATCAGCCCGGTGCCGAGGACGAGATGGCCGGCGAAAATCATCCGGCCGGGGCTGCCGGGCATTTTTCTGCTGCCGATCACGAGGGTCGCGGCGAGGTTGGTGCAGCCATAGGAAGAGATGATGAGACCATAGGCGCCGAGGCCGCTGCTACCCGGCGCGTGCCGGGCGATGGCGAGCGGCAGGCCAAGAAAAATGACGGCGTACCAGGCGCCATTGATGGCGCCCGTGACTTGCAGGTTCAGGCGCAGGACGGGGTGGGCAGCCACCACACGAAAACCATGAAACGCGGAAGCAAGAAAATTCCGAGGTGGATGCGCGTTGCGTCGCGCAGCAAGAGGGCGCAATCGGCCGATCAGGAGAAGCGCGGCGGCGGAGAGCAGGAAGCTCGCCGAGTCGAGCGAAAAGAAGTGCTTGACCGGCAGCCGTGAAGCGAGAACTGCGACGAGACCGGGGCCGAGCA
>DASZQO010000306.1:0-27621 GCA_035549615.1 Acetobacteraceae bacterium | reverse complement strand
GGCGAGCGCCAGCGCCGGAGCGCTGCTGTCCACCATCAGGACCTCTCTGGCTCCCGAGGCTGCAGCCCTCAGCCCGAAGCCGCCGGTGTGACAGAAGAGGTCGAGCACCCGCGCCCCATTGGCGAGCGAGGCGATTCGGTCGCGGCTCTCGCGCTGGTCATGGAACCAGCCGGTTTTCTGGCCTCCTTGCGGATCGATCGGAAAGACGAGCCCGCCTTCCTCCACCACAGGGTCGGCCGGCAGCGTCCCTGCCAGCATCCGCACCTCGGCGGGCAATCCCTCGAGCCCGCGCACGCTCGAATCGTTGCGTGCCAGCACGGAAGAGCAGGGGAGCAGGGCCTGCAGCGCTTCGGTGATCTCCGGGAGCAGCCGGTCCATGCCCGCGCTGTTCGCCTGCACCACAGTGAGCGGGCCGAACCGGTCGATGATCAGGCCGGGCAGCCGGTCCGCCTCGGCGTGAGCGAGACGATAAAAAGGGCCGGCGAAGAAGCGTGCACGCAGGTGCGCCGCCTCTTCGAGCCGATTCCGGATCCAGGCGCCATCGATCCGCGCCGCTGGATCGCGATCCAGCCGGCGCGCCGCGATCAGGCTGTGCGGATTATAAAAGCAGGTGCCGAAGCGTGTGCCATCATCCCCTTCGAGCTGGATGAGCCCGCCCGGCGGCAGCGCGCGCAGCTCGGGCCGCGGCGCAATCTCGTTGCTGAAGGCCCAAGGATAGCCGGCCTTGAGGCGCCGGTCCGCGCCAGGCCTGAGGCGCAGCAAGGGCCGCCTGTCGTTCATGGGATCGTTCTATCGCCGGACGGCGAGCGCGACCCCGCCGAGTGTCAGCGCCAGGGCGAGGAGCTGGGCGAGCCCGATCTTCTCGCCGAGCAGCAGCCCTGAGCTGAGCACTCCAATGACCGGCACCAGCAGTGTGAAGGTGGTGGCGAGCGAGGCCGGAAGCAGGTGCAGGGCGCGGAACCAGCAGAGATAGGCAAAGCCCAGGCCGACCAGCGCGCTATAGATCAGCGCGATCCAGTCGATCGGCGCGAGGGCGGCGAAATCCGGGTGCTCAAAGATCAGGGCAAGCAGGGCGATCGGCGCAGTGCCGATCAGGAGCTGCCACCCGACCGACGCAAGCGGCGGCAATCCGATCGGCGCGCGCTTGGTCATGACCGAGCCGAGCGCGAACAGCACCGCCGCGGCGAGCGCCGCTCCCACGCCGCGCAGCTCGCCATGCGGCAGCGCGGCGGCCCCGCCGCCGAGCACGACGGCAACCCCAGCCACCCCGAGCCCGAGCCCAACCAGGTGCGGCAGGCGCGGCCGCTCGCCGAGCACCGGCCAGGCAAAGCCGATCGCCCAGATCGGCATCGTGTAGGCGACGATCGCGGCGGTCGAGGCGCTGAGCCAGATCAGCGCGAGCGAAATGAAGAAGAGCCAGGACGTGTAGTTGAGAAGGGTGCTGACCAGGAGCTGCCGCCACTGCCCGCGCGGCAGGACAAGCCGCTCGCCACGCAGCCGCGCGAACGCCATCACGACGATGCCGGCCGACCCCGCCGTCACCGCGCGCATGGAGAAAGGCGGCAGGTGCATGATGAGAAGCTTGAGCGCCGGCCAGTTGAGACCCCAGGCAATCACCGTCACCAGCAGCAGGCCGAGCCCCTCTACCCGCGCGGTGTGCTGCGTCCGGGCGAAGCTAGCGGACATAAACCTCCACGAACTGCTCATGGGCGGTGGGGTCGGTCCGGGTTGCCAGCAGCAGCCGCTCCGTCGGCACGCCCATCCTCTCGATCGCCCGCATTACAGTGCGTGCCGAATCGGCCGCCGCCAAGGCTGCCGCTTCCTGTGCGGCGGGAGGGCCGTTCGCAGGCGCCACGCCCACCACGGCGAAGACGGCATCGGGCTTGCGCGCCTCGGCCGCCATGATCGCCCGGCGCAGCGGGTCCACATAATTGGCCGAAGGGTTGTCGAAGCGGATGGTCGCGAGCGGCGGCGGGCCCGGCCAGGGCGGGGGCGGCGGTGCGGCGACGGGCGGGGGCGGCACGGGCGGCAGATAGCGGGGGGCGCCGAACGTCCGCTGGTCCGGCAATGCGCATCGCGTGAGCAGGGAAACGCCCGCGAACCCGGCAAACGCACGGAACGTGCCGCGGCGCGAGGTCACAGGCATGGGGGCCTCCTTCTCCGAACAAGGCTTGCAGGAAGCGGGCCGGTGAGCAAGATGCGCGCGCAAAGGAAAGGAACCGGCGTGAGCGGCAGCACCAACCAGCGGATCGATCCCAAGCGCCTGTGGGACGAGCTGATGCGAATGGCGGAGATCGGCGCCACGCCCAAAGGCGGGGTGCGGCGCCTCACGCTGACCAAGGTGGACCGGGCCGGACGTGAGCGATTCCGCGCGCTCTGCGAGGCGGCGGGCCTCAGCGTGCGTGTCGATGCAATCGGCAATATGTTCGCCCGCCGCGCGGGGCGCGATCCCACGCGCGCCCCGGTGCTTTTCGGCAGCCATCTCGACAGCCAGCCTTCGGGTGGAAAATTTGATGGCGCGCTCGGCGTTCTCGCCGGCCTTGAGGTGATGCGGACGCTGAACGATCTCGGCATCGAGACCGAGGCCCCGCTCGAGCTCGTCAACTGGACCGACGAGGAAGGAAGCCGATTCGGCCACTCGCTGATGGGCAGCGGCGTCTGGTCCGGGATCTACCCGCTCGAGAAAACCTACGCGCTCACCGATTCAGAAGGGGTGAGCGTCGGCGCAGCGCTCGACGAGATCGGCTATCGCGGAACGGTTCCCGCCGCCACCTTTCCGGCGGACGCCTATTTCGAGCTGCATATCGAGCAGGGGCCGATCCTCGAGAATGAAGAAAAGCTGATCGGCATTGTTACCGGCGCGCAGGCGCAGGTTTGGTTCGATGCGGTGCTGACGGGTCGCGAATCCCATGCCGGGACGACACCGCCCGCCGCGCGACGCGACGCGCTCACCGGGGCCGCGCGCATCATCCTGCTCGTCGAGCGGCTGATGCGCGCCGAGGGGGAGAGCGGGCGCGGCACGGTCGGCCAGATCCAGGTCTATCCCAACAGCCGCAACGTCATTCCCGGTGAGGTCCGCTTCGCGGTGGAATTCCGCCATCCCGAAGAGGCGGTGATCGAACGGCTTGCTGAGCGTTTTTCCACCGAAGCGGCTTCGCTTGCCCGCGCCGATGAGCTGCAATTCGCGCTCACCGAGCTTTTTCGCATCCCCGCCCAGCCCTTCGATCCGGCGTGTGTCGATCTCGTGCGCAAGGCGGCGGAAAAGCTCGGGTTTCCGGCGCGCGAGATCGTTTCGGGGGCAGGGCATGATGCCGTCTATGTCGCTTCCCGGGTGCCGACGGCGATGATCTTCACGCCTTGCAAGGACGGGCTTTCGCACAACGAAGCCGAGGATATGCGCCCCGAAGAGGCGGCAGCCGGCTGCCAGGTGCTGTTCGAGGCGGTCCTGGCGCGGGCCAACCGTGTCCACCCCGACATCTGACGCGGCGCCTGCGGGCGCATGGGCGGCTCCACTCGCGGTCGGGGTGGCCGGGTGCGGGCATTTCGGGCGCTATCACGCCCTCAAGGCTGCGACCGGAGCCGGCGCGCGGCTGGCGGGCGTGCACGATCCAAATGCCGAGCGCGCCCGCACGGTCGGCTGGGAGGCCGGCGCGCCTGTGCTCTCCTGGCCCGAGCTGCTCGCCGCCTGCGAGGCGGTGATCATTGCCGCGCCGGCGGAGGCGCATTTCACACTGGCCGAACAGGCGCTCCTTGCCGGCCGCCACGTGCTGGTCGAGAAGCCGATCGCCGCCACGCTCGCGGAAGCCGAGACGCTCGGCGGGCTCGCGGCGGAGCGCCGGCTGGTGCTGCAGGTCGGGCATCTCGAGCGCTTCTCAGCGGCTTTCCGCGCCCTCAACCAGCATATGCGCCAGCCGCTCTATATCGAGGCGATCCGCATTGCGCCTTTCAAGCCGCGCGGCACCGATGTTTCGGTGGTGCTCGACCTCATGATCCATGACCTCGACCTCGTGCTCGCCCTGGTGGACAGCCCGATTGAAAGCGTCGATGCGGTCGGCGCGCCCGTTGCCAGCGCGAATGAGGACATCGCCAATGCGCGTGTGCGCTTCGCCAATGGCTGTGTGGCGACTGTCACGGCAAGCCGGATTTCTCTCCGGACGGAACGGCGGATGCGGCTCTTCGCACGCGAAGGCTATATCTCGGTAGATTTCGTCAACCGCAAGCTCTTCATGATCGGCCGTTCTGAGAAAGGAACGAGCCTGCCAGGCCTCGAAGGCTTCGCGATGAGCGAGAGTGCGTGGGAGGACCATGATTCGCTCGCCGCCGAGCATGCCGCCTTCTTCGCCGCCGTGCGCGGCGAAGGCCCGGTCGTCGTCGATGCGGCCGCGGGAAGGCGGGCGCTTGCGGCGGCCCTGATGGTGGCGGAGAGCATGGCGGCCTCGCGCGCCCGTGCCGTCGCCTCGGGCCTCATCCCCGCGAAATGAATTGAAGGGGGCACCAGCGGCGCCCACGGGCGCGGCGCCCGAGCTCTCGGAGTCCGAGCTTACCGTGCATTCGGTGCGGGCGCTTTTCCGCGCCGTGCTGCGCGGCAGCGACAAGGTGCCGGGGCTTGAAGCGTGCCGGGAGGTCGCGGCGTGGCTGCAATTTCTCCGGCTGAGACGAACGCGGCCTGCGATGACGAGGCCGACCGGCCGGGCGGAAAAAATAGCCTTGGCGCTGATTGCGGAGCTTGAGACGCTCGAGAGGGACTATGCGCGGTTTCCCGCCGAGATCGCGCGCGTGCCGGCACTCCCTTTCCTCGAGACGGCGCTGCGCGAGCAGGCGATGCGTGGGGCGAAGCTGCGGGCCGCGCGCCAGGCGCTCGAGCATGTGCTGCCGATCCTGGCGCCGCCGGCGCCGGATGGGATGCGCTGGCACGACGAAGCTGCGGGGCTCTATCGGGTCTTCGTCGCGGCGATGAAGGAGGCGAATCCCCAAAGGTGCTATGCGCCCTCAAACGAAGGCGCGGCGGTGCGTTTCATCCGCGCCGCCTTTGCGCTTGTGCTCGGCGAGGACCGGCGGGAGGCGGCGATCGCCCAGGCGCTCAAGCGCCTGCGCCGGAGAGGGACAACACGCAGGACGATCGCGTCCTGGGACAGACGCTGAGCCGATCCTGTCCCCCTGTTTTCGCAGGGTGATCGCGCGATAGATCGATTCCGGCGGCGCAGCGAAGGGAAGAATGGCGATGCTCAATCTCTCGCACGAGTTCGATCGGGTGATCGGGGCGGCGATCGCGCGCGGCGTGAGCCCAGGCCCCTGGCGCGCGGAGATCGAGCGCCGCTTCATCGCCGCGCGCTTCGAAGGCGATGAGCCCGAATGCCGCAAGCTGCTGGAGGAATGCCGGGAACGGATCGCGCGCGAGGAGGCGGACCATCGCAGCCAAGCCGCGGCAGCGCGCCGCGCGGCCGAAGACGCTGCCTGCTGTGCGGCGGCCCGATGCCTGACCGCGCGCGAGACGGTCGAATCAGTGGAGAAAGGCGGATGGCACCGGCTCGCGCTGCGTTCGGACGGCGCAATCCTCATCGCCGGAGGATTGCCCGCAGATGCGGTGCTGCGCGCCGCGGTGGAGCAGCATGCCGAAGAGATCCGCACGCTGCTTCGCGCGCGTGAGGAATGGAGCGTGCTCCTGCCCGGTTAGAGCGCGGTACGCATTTCAATGAAATATCAGAAAGAAGGAGTTTTCTGTTTCTGAAGAAAAAGAAGCAAAAAGACTTTTCTCTGTTTCCCGGACCAGGCGCCGGCTACGGACGAAGTAAGAATCATTCCCCGTAGCCGATGATTCCCTTGATCTCCAGGAAGTCGTTGAGCGCGAAGTCCGCGTACTCGCGGCCATTGCCGGACTGCTTGTAACCGCCGAAAGGCGCCATGAAGTCGATATCCGGATAATTGACATAGACGCTTCCCACCCGCATGCGGCAGGCGACCTCCCGCGCTTTTTTTTGATCCTTTCCCTGCACATAGGCGGCGAGGCCATAGACCGTGTCGTTGGCGATATCGATGGCTTCCTCCTCACTGTCATAGGGCATGATCGAGAGCACGGGGCCGAAGATCTCTTCCCTAGCGATCGTCATCTCCCGCGTCACATTGGCGAAGACGGTCGGGCGCGCGTAATAGCCGCGGTTCAGCCCTTCCGGCCGGCCAAGGCCGCCGGTCGCGAGTGTCGCCCCCTCCTCGATGCCGGCCTTGATCAGCCGCTGCACCTTGTCGAACTGCATCTGGCTGACCAGCGGGCCGAGTACCGTGCCGGGCGCCCAGGGATCGCCGGTTGTCTGCTTCTCCGCCTCGTCCACCGCATATTCCACCGCCCGATCATGCAGCGTGCGCGGCACGAGCATGCGTGTCGCCGCGTCGCAGGATTGGCCGGAATTGATGAAGCAGGCACCGATGCCTTTGCGCACGGCATCCTCCAGATCGACATCCGGAAGCAGAATGTTCGGGGACTTGCCTCCGAGTTCCTGGCAGACACGCTTGACCGTGTCGGCGGCCGCCTTCGCAACAATGATGCCGGCGCGCGTCGAGCCGGTGAAGGACATCATATCGACATCCTTGTGCTCGGCGAGCTTCTGGCCGACCGAAGGACCATCCCCGTTGACCAGGTTGAACACGCCCTTCGGCACGCCGGCCTCGTGCATCACCTCGGCGAAGATGATCGCGTTGATGGGCGCGATCTCGCTTGGCTTCAGCACCATCGTATTGCCGGCGGCGAGTGCGGGGGCCACCTTGCAGACGATCTGGTTGAGCGGCCAGTTCCAGGGCGTGATCAGTCCGCAGACGCCGATTGGCTCCTTGGCCACCAGGGTTGTGCCGCGCTTTTCGGTGAAGGCGAAATTCTCATAGACATCGATCAGCGCCTGGAAATGCGCCCGGCCGACGAAAGCCTGCGCCTCCTTGGCGAAGCCGATCGGGGCGCCCATCTCGCGCGTGCAGGCCTCGGCGATCTCATCGAACCGGCGATTATAGGCGGCGAGACAGGATTTCAGCAGCTCCAGCCTCTCTTTTTTCGTGGTGCGGGAGAACGAGGGGAATGCCGCCCGGGCCGCAGCGACTGCCCGGTCCACATCCGCGGCACCGCCGCCCGAGATTTCGGTGAAAACCTCCTCCGTCGCAGGATCGATGACCGGAATGCGGTTCGGCACGACGGGATCCACCCAGGCACCATCAATATAGAATTTTAGATTATTTTCCATTTTTAATCCTCCTGATAGGGCCTGTGCGAGAATATTCCCGAAACCGGCGAGACCCGGATTGACCCCAAAACATGACATTCCGCTTATATTCCCGGGTCAAGGGGCAGGGGCAGGTCGGGCCAGAGGGGCGGCCAGAGGGGCGGAATGGACGTTTTCGTTAAAGGGGAAACCCTGGCCGGAACAAGCGAGGAAAAACCGCCCATCGTGCGGCTCGAAGGGGTGACGAAAGCCTATGGAGGAGCGGTCGCGCTCTCCCGTCTGGAACTTTCTGTGCGGGCGGCGGAGTTCTTCACGCTGCTCGGGCCATCCGGTTCGGGCAAGACGACGACGCTGCGGCTGATCGCGGGATTCGAGCGGCCGGATAGCGGGCGGATCTTGCTGGATGGGGCGGATGTCGCGAACCTGCCGCCGTTTGCCCGCCCGGTGAATACGGTGTTTCAGGATTATGCCCTGTTTCCGCATCTCACCCTCATCGAGAATGTGGCCTATGGCTTGCGGGCGCGCAAAGTTCCGAAGGCGGATGCCTATCGCCGGGCCGAGGCGGCTTTGGCGCAGGTGCGGCTCGCCGATTTCGGGAACCGCAAGCCGGCGCAGCTTTCCGGCGGACAGCGCCAGCGCGTGGCCCTGGCGCGGGCGATGGTGAACAAGCCGCGCGTCCTTCTGCTGGACGAGCCGCTCGGCGCGCTCGATCTGAAGCTGCGCCACCAGATGCAGCTTGAGCTCAAGCGGCTCCAGCATGAGACCGGCATCACCTTCCTCTATGTGACGCACGACCAGGATGAGGCGCTGGCGATGAGCGACAGGATCGCCGTGTTCAATCACGGGCGGATCGAGCAGGTCGGCACGGCGTTTGATCTCTATGAGCGGCCGGCTTCCCTGTTCGTCGCGGATTTTGTCGGCGCCTCGAACCTCTTCGGCGCGAACAAGGAGAGACTGCTGCGGCCGGAGAAGATCCAGCTTCTGGCGCCGGAAGCAGCGGTGCCCGATGGCTACGAAGCGGCGCACGGCGTCTTGCGGGAGGCGACCTATCTCGGTGCCGTGACGCGCTATCAGGTTCTGCTGGACAATGGCGAGAGCCTGGCGGTGATGGAGGCGAACACGCTTCCGGTGAGCAAGAGGCTCAGGCTCGCCGTCGGCATGAAGCTCCTGGCCGCCTGGCCGCGCGCAGCGGTCGTGAACGTGACTTCCGACAGCAAGAGGGGAGACGAAGAATGAGAGGACGAATCAGGCGCAGGATGGCGAAGCTCGTGCTCTGCCTTTCGGCGTCGCTGCCTTTCGCCCAAGGAGCGGCGGCCGCGCAGCCGCTCTCCGCGATCGGCAAGGGGGAGGGCGTGCTCAACCTCGTGGCCTGGGAGGGCTACGCCCAGGATCAGTGGGTCAAGCCGTTCGAGGCCGCAACGGGATGCCAGGTGCATGCGAAATATGCCGGCTCCTCGGACGAGATGGTGGCGCTGATGCGCTCCGGCGGGGGCAGCCAGTATGACGCTGTTTCGGCTTCCGGAGACGCGACACTGCGGCTGATCTACGGGCGCGATGTGCAGCCCATCAACATGGCGCTCATTCCGCAATGGAAGAATTTCATTCCGCAGCTTAAGGCGCCGGAATTCAACACGGTGAAGGGTGTGCATTACGGCGTCTCCTACGAATGGGGGCCGAACACGCTGCTCTACAGCACGAAAACATTTCCCACCGCGCCGACGAGCTGGTCCGTCATCTATGACGCGAAATACCGGGGCAAAGTCACGGTGCCGGACAATCCGATCCAGATCGCCGATGCCGCCCTTTATCTCTCCAAGGCCCAGCCCGCGCTCGGCATCACCGATCCCTATGAGCTGAACCGGGCGCAAATGGATGCGGTGGTGGCGCTCTTGAAGAAGCAGGCCGGCCTGATCAAGAAATATTGGGCTCTGGCCTCGGATGAGATCCAGCTCTTCACCTCCGGCGATGCGGTGGTGGGGGCGGCCTGGCCGTACCAGACCAACACGCTGCAGGCGGCGAAAGTGCCGGTCGCGGACACGATTCCGGCGGAGGGTGCGACCGGCTGGGCGGACACCTGGATGATCTCATCCAAGGCGCCGCATCCGAACTGCGCCTATATGTGGATCAACTGGGTGACGACGCCGAAGGTCCAGGCCGAACAGGCGATCTATTTCGGGGAAACGCCCGCGAATTCGCTTGCCTGCAAGGAGATGGACGAAGAGCAGGCGGGCACGTGCGCGAAATATCACGCCAATGCGCCATCCTCCTATTTCGACCAGGTCAGATTCTGGAAAACACCGCGGTCGGACTGCGGCAACGGCAAGACCGACTGTCTGGATTACACCATCTGGCAGCGTGAGTGGCAGGCCATCAAAGGGTGACGCGGCTTCTCTCCGCCTTCGGCTGGCGGCACCGCGGGGCGGCGAATGCCGCCCTGCTCGGCCTGCCTTTCCTCTGGTTCGCCTGTCTCTATCTGGCCGCGATCGGCGCGCTCTTCATCACCGCCTTCTGGACGGTGGATGAGCTAAGCGGCGATCTGATCCCTGGTTTCTCACTCACGAATTTTCGGCAGCTGCTTTCGGGCCCGACCTATATTCATATCGCTTGGCGGACGATTTCGATTGCCGCCGCCGTGACAGTGACGGACGCGGTGCTGGCCTGGCCGATCGCCTATGCCATGATCCGGCTCGCCGGGCCGCGGCTGCGTGCCGCCCTGATGGCGCTGGTGCTGGTGCCGCTCTGGTCGAGCTATCTCGCCCGTGTTTATGCCTGGCGGCTGATTCTCGCGCATGACGGCGTGCTGAACTGGGCGCTCACGAAAATCGGCCTGCCTGATCTGCATATCGGCTACAGCAACTGGGCCATGTGGATTGTCTTTTCGTATCTCTGGCTGCCGTTCATGATCCTGCCGATCGCCGCGGCCGTGGAGCGGATTCCGCCGAGCCTCCTGGAGGCATCCGCCGATCTTGGTGCGCGCGGCATGGCAACGTTCCGCCGCGTGGTCCTGCCCATGGCACTGCCTGGCATGGCGGCCGGGGCGATCTTCACCTTTTCCCTCACGCTTGGGGATTTCGTGACACCGATGCTGGTGGGCGGCAGAGGATCGGACTTCATCGGCAATGTGGTGTACGCAAATGTGGGGGTGACGAACAATATCCCCTTCGCGGCCGCCTATGCGGTGCTGCCGCTTGGCGTGATGGCGGTGTTTCTGCTCATCACGCGCCGTCTGGGGGCGTTCGATGCGCTCTAAAGGTGTCGTTCTGATCTGGGCTGCGGTCGCGGCGATCCTGGGATTTCTGTTCGTCCCCGTCATCATCATCGTGGTCTATTCCTTCTCGGCGGCGCCCATTCCCGCCTGGCCGATCGCCGGATGTGCGCTGCACTGGTTCGCCGACACCTGGCACGATGAGGAAGTGCGCCAAGCGCTTTTCCTCTCGCTAGAGGTGGCGGCGGCAGCGACGGCGATGGCCATCCTGCTCGGAACATTGGCGGCGATGGCGGTCGCACGCATGCAGTCGGTGGGGCGGGAGGTGGTGAGCTTCGTCGCCGTTCTGCCCATAGCACTTCCCGGCATTCTCACCGGCATGGCGCTCGCCGCCTATTTCGCGTTCTGGGGCGTTTCCCTCTCCTATTGGACGATCGTCGCCGGGCACGCGACCTTCTGCGTCGTGATCGTGTACAACAACGTCATCGCACGCCTGCGGCGCCTGCCGCGTTCGCTCGCAGAAGCCTCCGCCGATCTCGGGGCGGATGCGTTCCTTACCTTCCGGCGTGTGCAGTTGCCGATGATGGCGAGCGCCATCGGCGCTGGCGCCCTTCTCGCTTTCGCTCTCTCCTTCGACGAGGTGATCGTGACGACCTTCACGGCCGGAGCGCAGAACACCTTGCCGCTCTGGATTTTTGGCGCGATCCGCCTTGGCCAGAAGTTGCCGGAGGTGAATGTGGTGGTGTTTGCGGTCATCCTGTTCACATCCATCCCCGTGCTGCTGGCGCAGAAACTGATCGGCCAGTCCGGCGTGGCCGCGCGGTAGAGCGTGATGACCGAAGGCGGAATCACCGCAGGTCTGAATCGCGTGATAAAAGAAGACCGCCAGCTATAGACGATGAATGAAAAGACAAAAGTTCTTTGGTTCTTTCAGGAAAGAGCAACTTTCTTTACTCGCATACCGCAATTGTTTGTCGCACAGAGCTTAGGAGAAGGTTCATAACACCTTCTGGGCGTGTTCGGCGGTCAATTTCATAGTCTCCCCTTGCGCTTTGACGGATCGCTCCGTGCCGGGATCCCCGTGAACATGTCCATGGGGGGCGGCGTCTCCGCCGGAAGCCATATTGATCTCGGGGCCGCTCCATTCGGGTTCTCGAAAAGCCTGCCAGCCTGCGCGGCTCCGCCCCGGAAAACGCGGCTCAGGTGATCACGCTCGGCTTGCCCATGCCACGGCCCCGCGCAAATCGCCTTGGCCTTTGTCAAATCGTCTTCGCCCCAATTCGGCCCCTCGGACAGTCAAGCTTTCCGGCGGTGGGGATGAGCCTGCCTCTCAAGTCCGCTTGTCCTGTGCCGAGCTTCACCGTTAGATATCCGCAACGGTATCCGGTGCGGGCCGGGTTACCTGACCAAGAAGCGAGGGAGATGGCGATGCCCCCAATCCTCTGGAAGCTTGCAGTCCGGATTTTCATTGCGCTGCCAGCCCTCGCGGCGGCCGGGGCGCCTGCCTGCGCGCAAACGCCGCCTCCACGGCCGGTGCTCATTGAGAACAACGCGACGATCGATCCTCAGAGCCTTGGCTGGCTTTCCGATGATGGCCGCAAGGCGCTCGCCAACGCGATCGCCCAGCAGAAATCGGGCGGGCTCTATGCCTTTGTCTTTGCCGGCGCGCCGAGCGGAGATGCCTGGTCGTACCGTTCAACGGACAAGGCGACCGACTTCCTGAGCATCGAGGAGCTTGCCCGGGCCGCGCTTCAGGTCTGCCAGTTCTTCGAGAATGGCCCCTGCTACATCATCTCGATCAACGGGCGCGATTCACGCGACGCGTTCGGCGGCTATCCCGACCAGCCCGATCTCCTGGCCAGCCAGCATGGGACCTTCGTGGCGGCCAAGATCCCCTTCATCACCGATACCGATCAGATGTCAGCCGCATCCTATGCGAGCCAGACCTCGCCCCGCGCCTTCGTGGTCACGCCGAGCGGTTATTGGCTGTGGCGGACCGGCAAGACTGTGTTCGATGCCATCGCGGCCGCCTATACCGACTGTCAGAAGGGCGCGCCGGGCCAGGTTTGCGTGCTCTATGCGGTGAATGACCGGGTGGTGTTCGAGCCGAGCCACGACTAATGCAAAAAGGGTGATGACCGGAGGTCTGAATCACACGGGAAAACAAAAGGCGAGAGCGGAGGGCGGGAGCGAACGGTTACCGCTCTCGCCCGGGAGCTTGTTTTCAGCCGAGGGCGCCAAGCTCCGCAGCTTCTACTGCCGCGACGTCGAGCAGACGCTCAATCACCTCCGGCTCCTGCGCCCCGGCAACCGCATAGGTCCCAGAGACGACGAAGCAGGGCACGCCGTTGATCCCGAGCCGATGGGCACGGAGATTGTCAGCATGCACCGCCTCGGTCTCGATGTCGCTCAGAAGGAAGGTGCGCGCGGCAGCAGGGGAAAGGCCGATTCCCTCGGCAACCCCAATCAGCACGGCAAGGTCGCCAATATCCTTGCCGTCGGTGAAAAAGGCGTAGAAAATCGCTTCGATCGCTGCAGCGGCGCGGCCGGCGCGGCCGGCCCAGCGTACCAGGCGGTGGGCATCCACGCTGCTCGGCGCGCGCCGGATTCGCTCGAAGCGAAAGGCGATTCCTTCACCACGCCCGATTTCGGTGATGGAGGCATAGAGCCGGCGCGCCCGCTCCTCACCGCCGAACTTGCGGATCACATAGTCGTAGCGCGTCATGCCTGCCCGCGGCATGTCCGGATTGAGGAGGAACGGCCGCCAGACGATATCGCAGACGAGATCGGGGCGGCGCCGGAGCGTGGCCATTAACCGCCGCACGCCGAGGAAGCACCACGGGCAGACAAGGTCGTGCACCACCTCGACCGTCAGCCGGGCCTTGGGTGGAGAAAGAATGTTCATGACAGGAGACTAAACCTGAGGCGCGCCGCCTGTCATGGCAATTTCATGCCCAACCTTGAAGAAGACCGCGAAGAGCCGGGATCGGCTGGTCACGTGAAGATGCTTGCAAAAGAAATCCTGGAGCGGCGTGCGCCGCTCCAGGGAAGCGCATACCGTTCTTCGCCTGCGCCTTCTCGGGCCCGGCCGTCACTGCGCGGGCTGAACGTTTACCCAGCGAAGCTGGAAGAAATTGTCTGGCGTCTGGGTGAGCTGGATGCCGTTCCGCGCCGAATAGATGATGACCTGCTGGTGCAGCGGGATGTAGCCCCAGTCCTGCTGCAAGGTTCGGGCCACCTGGTCGATCATCGCGTCGCGCTTGACCTCATCGCTCTCGACCTGGATCTCCTGGTCCAGGGCATCGATCTTCGGGTCGGAGAAGCCACCGACATTGAAGAGGCCGCGGTGGCCGTTGCGGGTCCCGATCAGGGCGTAGATCGAGTTTTCTGCATCCGTCGTCGCCGGTGTCCAGCCCAGCATATAGAAGCTCGTGCCGTAGTTCGGCGGATCGATCTTGGCGAAGAATTTGGCCTTCTCCTGCGCCAGCAGATCGACCTTGACGCCGATCTTCGCCAGCATCGAGACCACGGCGGTGCAGATCTCGGCATCGTTCACGTAGCGATCGTTCGGGCAGTCCATCCCGACCGTGAAGCCGTTCGGATAACCGGCTGCCGCGAGAAGCTGGCGCGCCTTCGCCGGGTCCACGGCGGGGCGGTGGTCGAGCCTGGCGTCATAGCCGTTCACGCCCGGGCCCCACATCATCCAGGTGGGATGGGCAAACCCCAGCATGATGTGCCGGGCGATCGCATCCTCGTCGATCGCCAGCGCGAAGGCTTCGCGCACCCGCACATCCTTGAAGGGGTTCTTGCCCTTGACGCTGGAATCGAGAAGCTCGGGGCGGGACTGGTCCATCCCAAGAAAGACCGTGCGCAGCTCCGGCCCAGCGATCAGATGGAAACCAGGGGTATGGGCGATCCGCGCCGCATCCTGCGGTGGCGTGTCGTAAAGCATGTCCACCTGGCCCGAGAGCAGGGCGGCAATGCGCGTCGCGTCATTGCTAATGACGTAGAACTCGGCGCGCGTGATATTGCTGGTCGGCTTGTGCCACCAATTCGGGTTCGGCTGCAGAACCGTGAGCCGGTCCGGCTCGCGTGAGACCACCTCGAACGGCCCGGTGCCCATGGCGTGGAGGATGGCGTAATTCGCATTCTTGCCGTTCAGCAGCACCGGCTCGGTTGCGCCGTGCTTCTCGCACCAGGCCTGCGACATGATATCGAAATCGACCATCTCGAAGGGCAGGATCGGATCGGGCCGCTTGGTCGTAAATACGACCGTCAGCGGGCCGAGTTTCTTCACCCCGCTCACTTCGCCGAGAACGCTTGCGAGCTCGGAGGTCTTGGATTCAATGCGGCGGTACGAGAACACCACGTCATCGGCGGTGAACGGCGTGCCATCGCTGAACTTCACGCCGGGCCGCAACTGGAATTCCCAGCTCGTCGGCGTGGTCATCTTCCAGCGCGTCGCCAGGGCCCCTTCGAGCTTCATATGCTGGTTGAACCGTACGAGCGGCTCATAGATGTTGCTCAGGAAGGAGAGTTGGACCGTCTCCTGAAGCGTGTCCGGGTCGAGCGACGTCGCATCGCCGTTATTGGCCCATTTGAAGATGGCCGCCTCCGCCGGGCCGGATATGACCGATCCCAGCAGAAGGCTGGCAAGAACGATGCCGCCCACGCGCATGCAAAGCCTCCTATGTAAGCGTTCCCAATGGCGGGAACGTTAGCCTACCAGGCGGGCAGCGCAACCTCTGATCATGAGGCAGGGTGGCCATTTCCCTCGGGCCTTCTCCTGATATGAAAGGACTGCGGAGGAAGTGGAATGCAGATCGACGGTACCGCCTATCGCACCATCTGGGTCGATCCAGCGGATGGATGGTCGGTTCTGATCATCGACCAGACCCTGTTGCCATGGCGGCTCGAAATCGCGCGGCTGCAAGATTACGAGCAGGCTTTTGTCGCGATCCGCAGCATGCAGGTGCGCGGCGCACCACTGATCGGCGCCACCGCGGCCTATGGGCTGGCGCTCGCGGTGCGGCAGGATCCTGCGAGCGATGCCATGGAACGCGCGGCCTCGCATCTCGCCACGGCGCGGCCGACCGCCGTCAATCTGCGCTGGGCGCTCGAGCGGATGCTGGCGCGGCTCAGGAACACCCAACCGGCCGCCCGCGCCGCCGCTGCCTACGAAGAAGCGGCTGCGATCGCCGATGAGGATGTCGCCTGCAACCGGGCGATTGGCACTCACGGGCTTGCGCTGATCGCCAAGGCCGCCAGCCAGGGCAGGCGGGTGAACCTTCTCACCCACTGCAACGCCGGCTGGCTTGCCACGGTGGATTGGGGCACCGCGCTCGCCCCCATCTACCGGGCCTTCAATGAAGGGATCGACCTGCATGTCTGGGTGGACGAGACGCGCCCGCGCAATCAGGGCGCCTCTCTCACGGCCTGGGAACTCGGCCGCCACGGTGTTCCCCACACGGTGGTCGCGGACAATGCGGGCGGCCACCTGATGCAGCATGGCGAGGTCGATCTCGCAATCGTCGGCGCCGACCGGGTGAGCCGTAAGGGCGATGTCGCCAATAAGATCGGCACCTATCTCAAGGCGCTGGCGGCGCGGGACAATGGCGTGCCGTTCTGGGTGGCGGTACCTTCTTCAACCATCGACTGGTCCATCACCGACGCTCTGGCGGAGATTCCGATCGAAGAGCGCAGCAGTTCAGAAGTGGCCACCATCGCCGGGCGCAGCGAGGCGGGCGAGATCGTCCGTGTCTCGGTGGTGCCGGACGGCAGTCCGGCTGCCAACCCCGCCTTCGATGTCACGCCGGCGCGGCTGGTGAGCGGGCTGATCACGGAGCGTGGCCTGAGCCCGGCGAGCGAGGAGGGGCTTAAGGGACTTTTCCCCGAGCTTGCGTGATGCCCCAAGCTTGCGGGATGCGTTGGCTGGCGGTGATGGCGGTCATCACTCCTCTCGCCGCCTGCGCAGCACCTGACGCGCACGTGCCCCCCTTCGCTCGCCAGCCCTATGAACCGTTCTCGCGTCTCGACGCGACGGCGATCGCCATGGATGAGTGGCGACTTTTCGGCAGCCGCGTCGATGATTCCATGCCGGGCACCCGCCCGGCGCCCCTGCCTTGGCAGAAGCCCGAGCGCTGGCCCGGGCTTTGGGAGAGGATTGGCGAATATTGGTGGATCGGGATGAACGCGGGCACGCGCTTCTCCCGCTGGACCGGCAAGCACGACGCCGAGGGCCGTGTCTTCCCGGCGAGCCAGGATGGCGACTATGCTTGGTCTGCGGCCTTCATCTCCTATGTGATGCGCGAGGCCGGCGCCGGCGCTTCATTTCCCTACGCGCCGGACCATGCCTTCTATGTCGATGCCGGCTGGTACGCCGACCGCTTGGCGCATCCACGCTATGCCGTGCGGGCCGAGCGGGTTGAAGATTACGCGCCGGAGGTGGGCGATCTCATCTGCTTCGGGACCGGCCGCGACCGCTCGCTCCGCTTCGATGACCTGCCGGTGCGGTTCTTCTATGGCCACTGCGACATTGTAACAGAAAGGAAACCCGGCCAGCTTGTCGTGGTCGGTGGCAACGTGGACGACGCGGTGACGATGAAGCATGTGCCCACCACGAGCGACGGCAGGCTCGCCACCACGGACGGTCATGTGGTCGATCCGCGCTATGCCTGGTTCGTCGTCGTCCGCGTGCTCTATGCGCGGTAAAGCATGGTCAGCTCGGCCACCTTTCAGCTTTGGCGCCAGGGCAGTCCGTCCGCCTTCCATCCGGCCTCGCCACCGCGATGGCCTTCGGCATCTACCGGCCCCTCGAAGCCGCCGGCGATATTGAAGGTGTGGGCATAGCCCGCCGCCTCCGCCGCCCGGGCTGCCGCCATGCTGCGCCCGCCGCTGCGGCAAATGAAGAACACAGACTGCTCAGGCCGCACGCCCGCCTGGCGCAGGGCATCGATGAAGGACCCATTGACCTGCATGGCCGGATAGATCTGCCAGGGGATCAACACCGGCTCCTTGCCGGCCGGGCGGAGATCAGGCACCCCGACAAACGCCCATTCGGGCTCGGTACGAACATCGCAGAGCACGGCGTCCCTCTCCTCGGTCAGGGCCTTCCAGGCCGCCTGCGGGGTTACGTTCTCCACCATGCCACGCCCCTCCTCAGCACACTTGCGCCGCATGGCACGCAGGGGCATGGGGTTCAAGCCCGGTGTCGGGCATGGCACCGGATGTGCTTCCGCGTTTCCATCACTTGCCCGTTGTTGCTATTGTTTCGTCGCAGGTTCGCAATCCCGTGGCAGAGTTGAGCAGGATGACCCTCTCCACCCGCCGGTCCTTCCTGGGCGCCGGGCTCGCCGCCGGAATGGCGGGGTTCGGGCCGGGCATGCGGATTGCAAACGCCACGCCGCCCCTGAGCCAGGCTCCACAAGCCGTGCCGGGGAGCGGTGGCATCGCCGTGGTCATGAACTCGGCCGATGCCTCCATCAGCATCGTCGATATGGCGAGTCACCGGCCCATGCGCGTGGTGCCCGTGCTGCGTGAGCCGCATCACTGGACGCTCTCGCCCGACGGATCCGAGCTCTGGGTCGGCGATGCCGGGGGCAATGCCCTCTTCGCCCTCGACCCGACGACCGGCACCCCGCTCGGCCACCGGCTTTTGGCCGATCCTTACCAGCTCTGGGTCAGCCCCGACGGCTCGCGGCTCACCGTCAATGCGCTCCGGCTCGATCATGTCGATGTCTATGACGCGGGGACGCTCAAGCTCATCCGCCGCTTCCATGTCGCCTCAATGCCGAGCCACCTCACCTATGCGCCTGATTCCTCGATGGTCTATTCGACCCTCCAGGGCAATGACAGCGTGGTCGCGATCGATCTCACGCAAAACGCGATCGCCTGGCATGTGCGTGTCGGGCCGGTGCCGGCGGGCATCATCTGGCATCGGGACCGGCTGCTCGTGGCGCTGATGAATGGCGACGGCGTCGCAGTCGTCGACCCGACCGATGGCTCGGTGACTGGCCATATTCGAACCGGCAAAGGCTGCCATATCATCCAGGTCTCGCCGGACCGGCGGCTGATCTTTGTCGGCAACCGGGTCGCCGGCACGCTCGATGCCCTCGACGGCAATACCCTCCGCCCGCTCGCCCGCTACACCCTTACCGGCGGACCTGACTGCATCGCCTTCGCCCCGGACGGTAAACTCTGGATCTCCCGCCGCTGGCGCGACAGCCTCGCGGTGCTGGACCCCCAAAGCGGCGCATTCGAGGTCATTCCCGTCGGCCGTTCGCCGCATGGCGTCTTTCTCTCGCCGATGCTCAAGCTTCTTGCCGATGAAGGCCGCGCCGGCCTCGGGTTTGCCTCCGTATGATCGATCCCTTCATGGCACTCGCCGGACGGCTGCAGGGCGAGATCGTCATTCCCGTGCTCTACCGGCTCGGCTGGATGCAGTGGGAGGATGTCGGCCTCGGCTGGAGCCTGTTCGCGGTCTATGGGTTCTTCCAGGTGATCGTCACCTGGGCGGTCTGCATGCCGCTCGAAGCCTGGCGGCCGGTGGAACGCTGGCCCAACCGGCGCGTCGTGACGACGGACATGATCTATACGCTGATCGCTCGCGTCGGGCTTCTGCCGCTCGTTACCTTTGTCGGCTTCTATCAGGTGCAGGTGTGGGTGAACGGATTTCTGGTCGATCATGGGTGGATCCCGCCCGATCTCGAGCTTCTGATCCCGCCCTTGCTCGGCCATCCGGTGATCACCTTCTTCCTCTACGCAGTTATCCTCGATTTCGCGGATTACTGGCGGCACCGGCTCTCGCACATCATCCCGGCGTGGTACTCGCTGCACGCGCTGCATCACGCACAGCGGCAGATGACTTTCTGGTCGGATGACCGCAACCACCTGCTCGATGATCTCATCTCCGCCCTCTGGTTCGGCTTCATCGCCCTTCTGATCGGCATATCGCCCTTCCAGTTCCCGCTTCTCGTGCTGCTGCTCCGCTTCGTGGAAAGCCTTTCCCACGCCAATACCCGCGTCTCCTTCGGCTGGCTCGGCGAGCGGCTGGTGATCTCGCCGCGCTTCCACCGTGCCCATCATGGCGTGCTCGCCGCCGGCCAGCGGAGCTGCAATTACGGTGCGGTGCTTCCCTGGTGGGACATGCTCTTCGGCACCGCGGATTTTTCGCGAGATTTCGTGCCGACCGGCGATCCTGACGCGGGCGAGGCGCTGGCCTCGGGCAGCTATTTCGCCCAGCAATCTGCCGGTCTTCGTTCCTTCTGCGAGGTTCTTACGCGAGCCAGGGCGGAACCGGCAGATTCTTCCCGCGCAGGAATTCCGGGTTGAAGAGCTTGGACTGATAGCGCGCCCCGCCATCGGCCAGGATCGTGACAATGGTATGCCCGGGGCCGAGCGCGCGCGCGGTGTGGATTGCGGCGGCGACATTGATCCCCGAGGAGCCGCCGATCGAGAGTCCTTCATGGATCAGAAGATCGTACACCTGCTCGAGCGCCTCGGCATCCGTGATGCGCACCGCATCATCGATCGGCGCGCCTTCGAGATTCGCCGGCACCCGTGACTGGCCGATCCCTTCGGTGATCGAGCTGCCCGAGATCGAGAGATCGTTGGATTTCACCCAGCCATAAAGTCCGCTGCCCTCGCAATCGGCGAGCACGATGCGGACGGCAGGTTTCCTTTCCTTGAGGGCGAAGCCGACCCCGGCGAGCGTGCCGCCGGTGCCGCAGGCGGTGGTGAAGGCGTCGATCGCGCCCGCAGTCTGCGCCCAGATCTCACGCCCCGTGGTGATGCGATGGCCTTCGCGATTGGCGAGGTTGTCGAACTGGTTGGCCCAGACCGCGCCCATCTCCTCGGCGAGCCGGCGGGAGACATGCACGTAATTGCCGGGATCGCGATAGGGCTTTGCCGGCACCAGGCGAAGATCCGCGCCGATCATGCGCAGGAAGTCGATCTTTTCCCGGCTCTGCGTCTCCGGCATCACGATCACGGTGCGGTAGCCGCGCGCATTGCCGACCAGGGTGAGACCGATGCCGGTATTGCCGGCCGTGCCTTCGACCACCGTTCCGCCCGGCTTGAGCAGGCCGCGCTTCTCGGCATCGAGAATGATGGCAAGCCCGGCCCGATCCTTGACCGAGCCGCCGGGATTCATGAACTCGGCTTTGGCGAGGATCGTGCAGCCGGTCGCCTCCGAGGCCCGGCGCAGGCGGATCAGCGGTGTATTGCCGATCGCCTCCGTGAGATCTCCCGCCAAGCCGCCGTCGGCATCCCTGTCCATGATGGCCTATCGCGAATAGAACTCGACCACCATGTTCGGTTCCATCTGCACCGGATAGGGGACGTCACCCGCCTTGGGGCCGCGAACGAATCTTCCCTTCATCGCGCGGTGATCGACCTCAAGATATTCCGGCACTTCGCGCTCGGCGCTCTGCACCGCATCGAGCACCACTGCGAGCTGCTTCGATTTCTCCCGCACCTCGATCACATCGCCGTCACGCAACTGGTAGGAGGGGATGTTCACCCGCTTGCCATTCACCAGCACATGGTTGTGCGAGACGAACTGGCGCGCGGCGAAGGGCGTGATCGCGAATTTCATGCGGTACACCACGCAATCGAGCCGGCGTTCGAGAAGCTCGATCAGCACTTCGCTGGTATCGCCCCGGCGGCGCACTGCTTCATCATAATAATGGCGGAACTGTTTTTCGCCGATATTGCCGTAATAGAATTTGAGCTTTTGCTTGGCCATCAACTGCACGCCGTAATCGGACGGTTTCTTGCGCCGCTGGCCATGCTGGCCGGGCCCGTAATCCCGCTTGCCGATCGGCGATTTCGGCCGGCCCCAGAGATTGACGCCAAGCCGGCGATTGACCTTGTACTTGCTCTCGAGGCGCTTGGTCACGCGCGCCCTCCTTTCTTTCCTGTTGGACCGGTAGGCCGCGCACGAGACGCGCAGCGGGCGCGGAGGCCTTCCTCCGTCCACGTTCCCGGCAATGGGCGGGCGCTATAGGGCGCCGGCTCCGTCCTTGTCAAACCACCCGCCGCCGCGCAGTCCGTCGCTGGACCCGGCTCGAGCCTTCCATGCAGGCGCCTGCCGCGGGAAAGCTCGGTGACAATGCCGTGCAGCGTCGCCAGCTCCTGCGCCGTCACCTCGCCGCGGGTGAAAAAATGCCGGATATTGCGCACCATCCCGGGCCGCTTCTGAGGATTGCGGAGGAAGCCCGCGGAATCGAGCTCGGAGACGAGGTGAACGAGGAAATTCTCGAGCTCGGCCTTGGTGGCGATGCGGGTCTCGTTCGTCATCAGCATCTTGGGTGGGGGGCCAGGATCGCCGGCAAGCCGCCATTCATAGGCCATGATCATCACCGCCTGGGCGAGATTGAGCGAGGCGAAGGCCGGATTGACAGGGTAACGGATGAGGGAATCCGCGCGCGCCATGTCCTCGGCATCGAGGCCGGCGCGCTCGGGGCCGAAGAGGATGCCGGTGTGGAGCGAACGGGCGGCGATTTCACGAAGCTCGGCCGCTGCCCCCCGGGCGGTGAGCATCGGCTTGATGATGTGGCGCGGGCGTGGGCAGGTTGCAAAGACGCGGTGAAGATCGGCAACGGCGGAGGGAACATCGGGGAAAAGCGCCGCCTGGTCGAGGATACGGTCCGCGCCGGAGGCGGCGCGCCAGGCTTTTTCCTGCGGCCACCCGTCGCGCGGGGCGACAAGGCGGAGATGGAAAAGCCCGCCATTGGCCATGGCGCGGGCGGCGGCGCCGATATTCTCCGCAAGTTGCGGGCGGACGAGGATGACGACCGGGCCAATCTCCGGCGCGGCGAGGGGCGCGCCGCCATCGCGCCCGGTCATGAGGCGCGGCGCCAGGTGGTGCCGGCCGGCCCATCCTCAAGCAGGATGCCCTGCGCGGCAAGATCGGCGCGGATCTTGTCTGCCCTGGCGAAATCCCGCGCCACGCGGGCGGCGCGGCGTTCGGCGATCGCCGCCTCGATCGCCGGGGTATCGGCCTGGGCTTCACCCTGGAACCAGGCTTCGGGACCAGCGCTCAGCAGGCCGAGCAAGGGGCCGGCGGCGGCAAGGCCGGCGGCGGCCTCTGCATCGCCAGCGAGTGCCTGGTCGGCGAGCGCATGGAGGGACGCGATCGCCGCGGGGGTATTGAGATCATCCGCGAGCGCCGCCATCACCGGAGGGGGGATGGGGCGCTCCGCGCGGCCGGGGTTGCGGGCGAGCGCGCGGTAGAAACGATCGAGCTCCTTCCTGGCCTCGGCAAGCGCGGCAAAGGAAAAATCGAGCTCCGAACGATAATGTGTCTTGAGCAGCAGGAAACGCACGGCCTCCCCCGGCGCGGCGGCGAGCACATCGCGGACGGTGAGGAAATTGCCAAGGCTCTTGGCCATTTTCTCTCCGTTCACCCGGAGCATGCCGTTGTGCAGCCAGACACGGGCGAAATGGCTGCCTGGAAATGCGCAGCAGCTCTGCGCAATTTCGTTCTCGTGGTGGGGGAAAAGGAGATCCGAGCCGCCGCCATGAATGTCGAAGTCGGGGCCGAGATGGCGCCAGGACATGGCACTGCATTCGATATGCCAGCCGGGCCGGCCACGGCCCCAAGGGCTCTCCCAGCCCGGTTGATGAGGCTGAGAGGGCTTCCAGAGCACGAAATCAGCCGGATCGTGCTTGTAAGGCGCGATCTCGACCCGGGCGCCGGCGATCATGTCCTCGCGCGAGCGGCCGGAAAGCCGGCCATAAGCGGGAAAGCTTGCCACCGAGAAGAGGACGTGCTCCCCCTCGGGTCCCTGGGCGACATAGGCGCTGCCTTCGGCGACCAGGCGCTCGATCAGCCCAATCATTTCGGCGATGTGGAGTGTCGCGCGGGGCTCGATATCGGGGGCAAGCGCGCCCAGAGCTGCCATGTCCTCATGGAAGTCACGGGTGGTCCGGGCGGTGAGATTGGCGATCGGCTCGCCGGTTTCGGCGGCGCGGGCGATGATCTTGTCATCGACATCGGTGATGTTGCGGACATAGGTCACGCGCGAGAAAAGCCGCCGCAGCAGCCGCACCAGCGTGTCGAACACCACGACCGGCCGCGCATTGCCGAGATGGGCGAGGTCATAGACGGTCGGACCGCACACATAGATTCGGACATGCGCGGGATCGAGCGGCACGAAGAGCTCTCGCCGCCTTGTCATGCTGTTATGGAGAAAAAGGTCCATCCCCCGGTTTCTCCCAGACGCCGGGGACGGATGCAACCGGTCGGGGCAGGACTATTGCCCGGTCATCACCATCTCGGCATCCGCACGGAAAGCAGCGCGCGAGGCATCGCGGCTATAGAACATGTGTCCGCCCTCGAAAGTGACAAGCCGGACCCGCCCGGGCGGGCCGATCTCGGGCAGGTGGGCAAGGATCAGCGCAGTTCGGAAATAGGGGGTGACGAGATCGAAGAGGCCATGCGCGATCAGCACGCGAAGCTGCGGGTCGAGGGCGAGGTCCTCGCGAAGCGCGGTAACGGACTGGGGTGGCGAAAGCGCCTCCCCGAAGTTCCATTGCCTCGTGACATCGGGATTGGCGAGACGATAGAGCAGGGTCGGATGCCAGTGCAGGCGCTCGGCGTAAAGCACGAGCATGGCACTGGTGAAGGGCGCGGTCAGGCGGTCGAGCACCGGATCCGGCTCGCGGAAATAGGGGTCCGCCGGGGCGGCCTCCGGATCGGTAATCGTCGCGTCATACAGGCTGGCGATCCGCCCGGGCGCGATCTCGCGGAGAAAGGTCCGAAGATTGATGCTGCCATCCTCCCGCAGGACCAGGGAAGGATCCATCCCGGTGAGCTCGGCGATCCGCGCGGCCATGCGATGCAGGGCGATGGGATCGCGGGGGCCGGCGAGCTGGTCGCGAAGGAAGTCACCGGTGGCGTAGGATTCGACATCGGCAAGGTCGGCCCGGCTCACGGGGCCTTTCCTGGCGCGGGCGACAGCCACGAGGCTCGGCAGGCGTTCGGCCCGGTCGAGCGGATCGAAGACGTCGCTGCCGCCGAAATCGAGCACGGGAGAAACCATGATCAGTCCGCTCACGCCGATGCCCTGGTCCTGTTCCAGAGCGCGGGCGAGACGCGGCACCCGGAAGCCGCCATAGCTCTCGCCGAGCAGGAATTTGGGTGAGGGGACGCGTGACGTGGCCTCGAGCCAACGGCGGATCGTCTCGGCAAGGGAATCGATATCGCCGTTGACCGACCACAGACGCTTCCGCGCAGCGGGGTCATGGGAGACGATACGGCTATAGCCGGTGCCGGCCGGGTCGATGAAGACGAGGTCGGTGAAGTCGAGCCAGGTGTCCTGGTTGGGCAGAAGGTCGGGCGCGGCGGACGGAATGCCCGCCTCCGCATTGCCCGGCAGAGTCATGCGGATGCGCCAGGGACCAACGGCGCCGAGCTGGAGCCAGGCCGAGGCCTCGCCTGGCCCGCCATTGAAGATGAAGGTGACGGGCCGGGTCTTCGGATCGGCCCCGTCCAGCGTGTAGGCGATATACGCGATCTCCGCCTCTGGCATCCCCTTCTCATCGGGAAGGGTGATGTGGCTGGCGGTTGCGGTGAAGTGGAGCGTGCGGCCGGAGAGCGCCAGCACATGATGGGTGACGGCGGCGGCTGGCAGAGAGGAGGAGATGGCCGCATGGGCCACGCCTGACGCGGGGACGCTCTGGGCGAAGGCAGACGGGGGTGCTGGCAGGGCGAGGAGGAGCAGAGCCAGAAGGCGGGCTGTCAGCAGGCGGACTCTCATGCAGCGCGTCATCACCCGGCCTCCGGCGCCAGGATCGACTCTATGGGTCGCGCCAGCGGGGTTGGCAATGGCGGGCGTTGCCGCTGCGCCATTGGATGAGTTGCTTTCCGGGATGGCGGGCCCTGAGGAGCCGATCGGGGAGGTCGTTTACTCAAACCCTTGAAGACGATGCTGAAGGAGAGGGAGCTGGGCATCGGGCCGAGGCGCCATCTGAGCGACGCGAAGGGCGGCCCGGCGGATTGACCGCTCGCGCGATGTTGGGGCCCATTCCGGTCGCTCTGGTGTCGCTCTGGTATTGAGCCGGCGCGCATTGTCCCCTCCGCGGCAGCATATTCTCACACGGGCTTTGAGCGGCCGCCTGCCGCAGCACCGGTTCCCTCTTCTGCCGTCTGCATCTGCGGGCTTATGGTTCCGATGAGCATGTGAGCCGGAGAGCGGATGATGCGCATTGCCGTGGTGGCGACGGGGGAGATGGGTGGTGGCATTGCCGCGCGGCTCAAGGCGCGTGGGGCGGAGGTTGTCACCAACCTTGCCGGACGGAGCGAGGCAAGCCGCGACCGGGCGGTCGGCGCCGGGATGACGGTCATCGACGATGACATGGCGCTGATCGCGCGGGCCGAAATCTTTCTCTCCATCGTGCCGCCTGCACGCGCACGCGCGCTCGCCGAACGTTTTGCCCCGGCACTCGCGCGTGTGGGCGGAAAGATTCTTTATGTGGATTGCAATGCCATCGCCCCGGAAACGGTGCGCGCCATCGCGAAGATCGTCGCCGCTACCGGCGCGGCGTTCGCCGATGGCGGGATCATTGGCGGCCCGCCGAAAGGCGATGATGCGGGCCCGCGGGTTTACGTTTCGGGCGAGGGCGCGGCCCGGCTCGCCGTACTCCGGCAATTCGGGCTCGATGTGCGGCCGATGGAAGGTGGAATCGGCGCGGCATCGGCGCTCAAGCTCTCCTATGCGGCGCTCACCAAGGGCCTCACGGCGCTCGGTGTTGCCGCCGGGCAGGGGGCAGCCTCGGCGGGTGTGACCGCAGCACTGCGAGCCGAGCTTGCGGCCAGCCAGCCACAGATTCTTGCCTGGCTCACGCGCAGTGTGCCGCGCATGTATCCGAAATCGTACCGTTTTGTCGGAGAAATGGAGGAGATCACGCGCTTTTTGGGGAAGGAAGGCGCGGCGCAGATATTTCTCGGCGCAGCGGCGGCCTATGAGGACGTGGCGTCTGCCTGGGCGGAGGCCGGCACCACGAAACCGCTACTCAGAGACCTGAGCGCGGTGTTCGACGCCGAGGCTGCGAAGGAACGAGCCGCGTGAGCGCCTTTCTTTTCAGCGGCGGGCGCTTCCTCGATCCGCGGCGCGATGAACTCGTTGAAGGAATCGAGGTTTTCGTCGAGGACGGCATCGTCAAGGAAGTGTCCGACCGGCCGATCACAGCGGGCGGGGCCGAGCGCATCCTCCTTGGCGGGCGAACGCTGATGCCCGGGCTGATTGACGCGCATATCCATATTGCGCTCACGGAGGTCAATCTCGCCCTTCTCTCCGATGTGCCGCTGACGCTGCTCGCCGCGAAAGGCTCGGTCGCCATGCGGTCGATGCTGATGCGTGGCTTCACCACGCTGCGCGATACGGGCGGGGCCGATTTCGGGATGAAGGCGGCACGCGATTGCGGACTGTTCGAAGGCCCGCGCCTCTTCATCTCGGGGCAGGCGATCAGCCAGACAGGCGGACACGGTGATTTTCGCATGCGTACGGAAACGCGCTTCGGCTGCCCGTGTTGCAGCGGCCGGGCCTGGACGGCGCGCGTCGCTGACGGCGTTCCCGCGGTGGTGCAGGCGGTGCGCGACGAGCTGCGCAAGGGAGCGGATCAGATCAAGATCATGGTCTCGGGCGGCGTGGCCTCGCAAACCGATCCGCTCGAGAGCGTGCAGTACCGGATGGATGAGATCGAGGCGGCGGTGGAAGAAGCGACGCGCTGGGGCAGCTATGTCTGCGCGCACGCCTATACGGCTGAGGCAATCGCGCGGGCGGTGCGCGGCGGCGTCCGCACCATCGAGCACGGCAACCTGATCGATACCCCGACGGCGCGGCTGATGGCCGAGCGCGGCGCCTATCTCGTGCCGACGCTGGTCGCTTATGACTCTCTCAAGAAGCGCGGGGCAGATTATGGCATGACGCGCTACAGCCTGGGGAAGAACGAGATCGTGCTCGAGGCGGGAATGCGTTCGCTCGAGATCTGCCGCGAGGCCGGGGTGAAGATCGGCTTCGGCAGCGATCTTCTTGGCCAGCTCCAGAACGATCAGTGCAACGAGTTCCTTCTCCGCAGCTCCGTGATGAGCCCGGCCGAGATCATCCGCTCGGCCACGATCGTCAATGCGGAGATCGTAAGGCGGGAGGGAAAACTCGGCGAGATCATTCCCGGTGCGGCAGCGGATCTTCTGGTGGTGGAAGGCGATCC
>DASZQO010000305.1:0-18639 GCA_035549615.1 Acetobacteraceae bacterium | reverse complement strand
TCATCTCCGGCGCGGCCTGACCTTCCTCTATCAGCCGGCCAAGCCGCAGCACTGCCTGAAGACCGAGCGCGATCTCCGTCTGCATATCCGCGAGCTTTTTCTGGATGAGCTGCGTGGCGGCGAGCGGACGGCCGAACATCTGCCGTTCGAGCGTGTATGAGCGTGCCGCATGCCAGCAGAATTCCGCCGCGCCGAGGGCACCCCAGGCGATCCCATAGCGTGCGTTGTTGAGACAGGAAAACGGCCCCCTCAATCCCTTCACGCCAGGGAGGAGATTTTCTTCCGGAACAAACACGTCTTGCATCATGATCATGCCGGTCGTGCTCGTGCGAAGCGAAAACTTGCCCTCGATTTTCGGCGCCGTGAGCCCAGCTGTGCCTTTTTCGACCAGGAAGCCGCGGATCTGACCGCTATCGTCCTTGGCCCAGACGAGGAAGAGATCGGCGATCGGCGCGTTGCTGATCCAGCTCTTCGTGCCGTTCAGCACATAGCCGCCATCGACATGGCGGGCGCGCGTGCGCATCGATGCGGGATCGGAGCCCGCATCAGGCTCGGTGAGGCCGAAGCAGCCGACCAGGGCTGCCGTTCTGAGGCGCGGCAGGAAGCGCTCCTTCTGCGCCGCGGAACCGAAAGCGTAGATCGGGAACATGACGAGCGAGGATTGCACCGAAAAGACGCTGCGATAACCGGAATCGACCCGCTCCAGCTCGCGCGCGATCAACCCGTAAGCGACTGCGCCGATACCGGCGCAGCCATAGCCTTCGAGTGTGGCACCGAGGAAGCCCATCTCGCCCATCTCGTCGAGGATGGCACGGTCGAAATGCTCGTGCCGGTTCGCCTCGAGCACCCGCGGAAAGAGTTTTCCCTGGCAATAGTCATGGGCGGAGTCGCGGATCTGCCGCTCTTCTTCGGTCAATTGCGCGTCGAGCCGGAGCGGATCGTCCCAGGCGAAGGGGGCAAAGCCGTGCCGGTGTGTGACGCCTGCAGGCGAAGGGGGAGCTTCCGGACTCATCTTGGATCGTGCCTCAATTCTAGAAGCTGTTATGAACCTTCTACCAAGCCCAATGGAGCAAACGAAGAAGGGAGGTTGTTCTTTCTTGAAAGAAAGAACCAAAGAACATCTTCCCGTTCATTCGGAGTCCCCGGCCGGCGCCCGGTCCGGAAAACGGAAAAAGGTCTTTTTGCTTCTTTTTTAGAAAAAGAAGCTTCCTTCTCTCTGATCCTTGATCGAAGGGCACGACACGCTCTAGTTGCGGCCTTCGGAAGGGCCGGTTCCGCGCGCGGCGATACGCATGAAAGCCGGCACATCCTCGCCGAAGCCGAAGATCGGCGCCGGAGGCTCTAGAGCCGGTGCCGCCTCTCCGCCGCGGCGAGCGGAGGCGCGGGCAGGTGCCGGGGCGGGTTTGGCCGCTCTCGCTCGGGGGGGCGTAGGGCGGGTCTCCTTGGCAGGCCGCGGGGCTGACCCCGGGGGCGGGTTGCGGGCTATCCGCCCGCTACGCCGGCCGCGCCGCTTTCCTTCGTCGGCGGACCAATCAACCGGGTCGAGACCCTCAACCACAAGGCGCGGAATCGGATGGCCAATCAGCCGTTCGATCGCCTCGACCGCGATCTGGTCCCCCGGCGTGGCGAGGGTGAAAGCGCGGCCTTCGCGTCCGGCCCGTCCGGTGCGGCCGATGCGGTGCACGTAATCCTCCGCATGGTGTGGCACGTCGAAGTTGAACACATGGGAAAGCCCGCCGATATCAAGGCCACGCGCGGCGACATCGCTACAGACCAGCAGCCGAATCTCCCCTGCGCGGAATTTCTCGAGGGTTGCGAAGCGCACGGATTGCGCCATGTCACCGTGCAGAGCGCCGGCACTGAAACGGTGGCGAAGCAGGGAGCGGAGCAGGATATCGACATCGCGCTTGCGGTTGCAGAAGATAAGCGCGTTCTGCACCTGCTCCTCGCGGATCAGCCGGCGCAGCGCCTCGCGCTTGTCATGCTCGGCGACCAGGGCCAGCCCCTCCGTGATGGTGGCGGCGACCGAGGCCGGCCGCGCCACGGTGATTTCCTTCGGATTGTCGAGGAAGGCATCGGCGAGGCGGCGAATCTCCGGGGCGAGTGTCGCGCTGAAAAGCAGCGTCTGCCGACGGCGCGGCAGAAGGCCGACGATTCGCTCGACATCCGGAATGAAACCCATATCGAGCATGCGGTCCGCCTCGTCGATGACGAGGATATGGGTATCGGTGAGGAGGAGGCCGCCACGCTCGAAAAGATCGAGCAGGCGGCCGGGCGTTGCAATCAGCACGTCGACACCACGCGCCAGAACGTCCCGCTGATCGTTGAGGCTCTCTCCCCCGATCAGTAGCGCGTGGGTCAGCTTCTGGTACTTGCCGTACTGGACGAAATTCTCAGCAACCTGGAGGGCGAGCTCGCGTGTCGGCTCAAGGATCAGGCTGCGCGGCATCCGCGCCCGTCCACGCGAGCCACTCAGGATATCAATCATCGGCAGAGTAAAGCTGGCCGTCTTGCCCGTTCCAGTCTCAGCGCAGCCGAGCACGTCACGGCCCATCAGCACGATCGGAATTGCCTGGGCCTGAATGGGTGTCGGATGCCGGTAACCCTTCTCGGCAACCGCCCGCAGGATCGGCTCCGAGAGGCCGAGTCCGGAGAAAAGCGGCATTGCCTCCACGGGCGCTTCGCTTGCGTGCGCGGCTGGCTCCGCCGTACTGACGATGGTTTCGGACAAGTGGTGAAGTTCCGTTCCCACAAGGGATGCGACGGGCTACGCGGCAAGCGCACAAGGCGCATGGGCTCGCTGCCCGGAGCTTGCGCCCGTATGTGCCGAAAAAGGGCGGAAAGTCAAGCAGTCCTGCCCGAGCAGGCGGCGACAAGGGCGGGTTCAAGCCATGGAAGATCGGCCCCGCGCGCCATCCATGCGCCCTCCGCCGCTCTGATATCGGCCCGATCACGCGCGAATTCGAGCGCCAGGGGAAGAGGCGCTGGCAGATGAATGGCGGTGCAGAAAGGATAATCTCGCACGCGCCATTCCGGACGATGGGTAATGAAAAATGCGAGCGTGGGCACGCTCCAGGCATCGGCGAGATGAACCATCGCGGTATCGGTGGAGACGATCAGCTTGGCACCGCTCACCAGCCCTGCCAGCGCGGCGAGCGAGGATACGGCCGGGCAGTAAATAATCCGCGGATGCGGCCCTGCAGGTCTGCCCTGCGTGACGACAGGCAGAGCCTGCACAGCCAGAAGTGAAGCGAGCAGGCGCGCATGCACGGGTGCGGGCATCGTGCGCATTGCCATCGCCGCGCGCGGACAGACGAGCACGTATTTCTCCGGCAGGCCCGCAGGCCGCTGGGGACGAAGGACAGCAGCAAGCCAGGTATTGCGTTTTTCCCCGGCAGGAATGCCGGCTGGATCAATACCGAGGCGGGTGAGGAAATAATCGATCATCGCGGTTGCGCGGAAGGCCGGATCGAAGGCGAATTCACGAATGTCGATCCGCATTTCGAGAGGGGGCGGCAAAGCGGCGCGATAGGGAAACCAGGTCACGTCCGCGAATGGCGAGGCAGCCGCGTAAAGCTCATGGATGAGCCGACGGCCAAAAAGCGGCTTGCGCACCAGGAGAGGCCGCCTTCCCGCAAACCGGCCGGCGCCCAGGGCAGCGACAAGGGCGGTCAGCCCGATCACGCTGTCGCCGAGCGTCATTCCGAAGCCGTTCAGGATGGCCAAGCGGCGCGGCCGGTGCGGGAGCTGCATCAACCCGCGGCGGCGAGGATACGGAGCGCCAGCCGGTGATGCGGCCGGTCGATCATCTGCCCGTCCAGCGTCAGCACTCCCGCCTCAGGATTGGCGGCGAACAGTTCGGCGACAGCGCGCGCCCAGCGCAAACGATCGGGCGAGGGAGTGAAGGCGGTGTGTGCCGGCGCGATCTGGTCGGGGTGAATCAAATACTTGCCGCAAAAACCATCTGCTGCCGCGGCAGCGGCCTCGGCGGCGAAGCCGGCAGGATCTCGCGGATCAGGAAAGGGCGTGTCTATCGCGGGCACGCCGGCCGCCGCCGCGGCGATCAGAGTGAGCCCGCGCGCCACGCTGATCGGTTGGGGAAAGCCGCCGCCCGCGAGGCGCGGACGAATTCCGAGATCGGCGGAGAGGTCTTCGGCACCGAAGGAGAGCGCAAGCAGTCGCGGCAGGCCAGGGCCAAAGCGCCCGAGGGAGTGCACGGCGGCAGCGGTTTCAGTGACGAGCGCGATCACCCCTATGCCTCCCGGCGCGAGGCCGGAGGCGGCCTCGGCGGTGCCGAGGCGCTGGTCGAACCTGAGCAGCGTTTCCGGGCCATCGCATTTCGGCAGCAGCACGGCTGCCGGCCTGCCCGGCACCACAGCCGCAAGATCCCCGTTATGCCATTGGGTTTCCTCAGGATTGATCCGCACGATTACGCCCGGACGCGAGAGACCCGGCAGCAGCGACGCGACCCGTGCGCGTGCTTCCTCCTTGGCCGCAGGTGCCACCGCATCCTCAAGGTCGAGAATGACGGCATCAGCTTCGCTCGCAAGCGCCTTGTCGATCTTTCGTGGTGAATCTCCAGGCGCGAAGAGCAAGCTGCGCAACCGCATCATGCGGCACCGGAGGACGCGGGGCGCCGTCGCATCAGCGCCGCCCGTTCGCAGGAGGCGACGAGCCCGCCCGCCTGGTTGAATGCCTGGTGCCGGAAGGTGACGATCCCGGCATCAGCACGCGAGCGGCTTGGCCGTGCCGCAAGCACGGTCGTCTCGACGCGCAGCGTATCGCCGGCGAAGACCGGCGCGGGAAAGCGCACATCGGTCATGCCAAGATTGGCGATGGTCGTGCCCTGGGTGGTGTTGTGAACGCTCATTCCGATCATCAACCCGAGGGTGAAAAGAGAATTGATGAGCGGGCGGCCAAACTCGGTCCCCTTTGCATATTCGGCATCCAGGTGCAGCTTCTGCACGTTCATGGTGAGCGAGCAGAAGAATACATTGTCAGCCTCGGTGACGGTGCGCGTCCATTCGGCATCGATGACCTTTCCCTCAACGAAATCCTCGAAGAAAAGGCCTGCCATCCGTTCAACCTGACGCTGCCACCGAAATGCGCTCCGAGGCCGAGCGGCGATCGGCGAGGATCATGTCCGCTGCCTTTTCGGCGATCATGATCGTGGGCGCGTTGGTATTGCCCGAGGTGATGGTGGGCATCACGGATGCGTCGGCGATGCGCAGGCCGCTCAGCCCACGCACGCGGAGCCGCGCATCGACGACAGCCAGCGGATCATCGCCCATGCGGCAGGTGCCGACGGGATGGAAGATGGTGGTGCCGATCTCGCCGGCTGCGCGCACGAGATCCGCGTCTTTCTCTACATCGGGGCCAGGGCGGAACTCTTCCGGCTCAAAGCGCGCGAGGGCCCGTGCAGCGGCGATCCGCCGCGTAAGGCGCATCGCCGCCACGGCGACGCGGCGATCCCCATCCGTGGCGAGATAGTTGGGCCGGATCGCAGGAGCCCGGCCGGGCTCCGGTCCCTTCAGATGCACCGAGCCCCGGCTTTCCGGGCGAAGATTGCAGACCGAGGCCGTGAAAGCCGGAAAAGAATGCAGCGGAGCGTCGAAACGGTCGAGGCTGAGCGGCTGGATGTGATATTCGAGGTCGGGGGTTTCGCGCGAAGGATCGCTCCTGGTGAAGCAGCCGAGCTGGCTCGGCGCCATCGTCAGCGGACCACGCCGGAAGAGAAAATATTGCAGCCCCATCCCGATCCGGCCGAGCAGGCTGTTCGCGCGCTCATTCAGTGTTCGCGTGTGGTGCACCTTGTAGGCCATGCGAATTTGCAAATGATCCTGCAGATTTTCCCCCACCCCCGGGAGCTCGTGCCGCACCGGGATACCGAGCCCCTTTAGCAGAGCCCCCTGCCCGACGCCGGAAAGCTCGAGCAGATGCGGCGAGCCGATCGCGCCGGCCGCGAGAATGACTTCGCCGGCCTCGACCTCCTCGATGACATTCTTGCGCGTGAACGCTACCCCCCGAGCGCGGCGGCCATCGAAAAGAACGGCGCGCGCCTGGGCATCCGTCAGCACCGTCAGGTTGAGCCGGCCGCGTGCCGGACGGAGAAACGCCTTGGCGGTATTGACCCGCACACCGCGCCGCTGGTTGACCTGGAAATAGCCGCAGCCTTCATTGTCGCCGCGATTGAAATCATCGGTCGGCGGGATGCCGATCTCCACCGCAGCGGCACGAAATGCGTCGAGAATCTCCCATGAAAGCCGCATATCCTCGACCCGCCATTCCCCGCCCTCGCCATGCGCATCATCGGCGCCACGCACCTGATTCTCCGAGCGGCGAAAATAGGGGAGCACGTCATCCCACGACCAGCCGACATTTCCAAGCTGCCGCCAGTGGTCATAATCTCGCGCCTGGCCGCGCATATAAATCATGCCATTGATGGAAGAGCATCCACCCAGGACCCGGCCGCGCGGATAGGAAAGCGCGCGGCCATTCAGGCCCGGCTCAGGCTCGGTCTTGAAGCACCAGTCGGTGCGCGGATTGTTCTGGGTATAGAGATAGCCGATCGGAATATGGATCCAGAGGTAATTGTCGCGCCCGCCCGCCTCGAGCAAAAGCACCGACGAGCGGGAATCGGCGGACAGGCGATTGGCCAGCACACAACCCGCGCTGCCGGCACCGACGATCACATAATCGAACCGTCCGAACGACATCTTTCCCTTCCAGTCGGACGACCAGGGAACAGCATCCCTGGTCTTCTATCAAAACAGCCGGCCGCCGTCCGGAACCTTGAAGTCGGGGCGGATAAGCACGACGGCGCCATCCTCGTCCGGCAGGCCGAGCGTGAGCACCTCCGAGACGAACGGGCCGATGCGGCGCGGGGGCAGATTGATCACCGCGCAGACCTGCCGGCCGATCAGCCGGTCGGGCGGGTAATGTTCGGTGATCTGTGCCGAGGATTTCCGCCGGCCGAGGTCCGGTCCGAAGTCGATCACCAGCTTGAGGGCCGGTTTGCGCGCCTCCGGGAAGCGCGCGGCTTCGACGACGGTGCCGACGCGGATTTCGACGCGGTCGAAGTCCTCGATCGTGGCGCTCATGATGACCCTCTCCTGAAGGCCGCGGGACGGAACGGCATCATGCCAGAGCCGGCGGCGTTGCCAATCGTGCGGTCCCGTGCCAGCGTCGGATCCGGACGCGGGAGGGGAAGTATGCGCGATTTCCATTTGCCGGGCCGGAGTCCCGTGTTCGCAACAAACGGGATGGCGGCGACCTCGATGCCGGCCGCGACGCTGGCAGCCCTCGATGTGCTGCGCGCCGGGGGCAATGCGCTCGACGCGGCGGTGGCGGCGGTCGCGGTGCAGTGCGTGGTCGAGCCGCAATCAACCGGAATCGGCGGAGACTGCTTCTGTCTTTATGCTCCGGCCGGTAGCGGCAAGGTTGTGGCCCTGAACGGCTCCGGCCGCGCACCGGCGGCGGCGAGCATCGACTGGTTCGAAAGCCGCGGGTTGCGGGAGCTCGAGAATACATCCGCCCACAGCGTGACCATTCCCGGCGCGGTCTCGGCGTGGGAGACGCTGCTCAAGGCGCATGGCACCAAGGGATTCGACGAGCTGCTGCAGCCGGCGATCCGCTATGCCGAGGAAGGTTTCGTCGTGCATCCCCGCGTCGCGTTCGACTGGGCACTTCTCGAAGACAAGCTCCGCAAGAACGGGACCCAGGCATTCCTCCCGCGTGGCGGCGCGCCGGCTGCCGGTGAGCGCTTCGTGCCGCCGAACCTGGCGGCCACGCTCCGGGCGATCGCCAAAGGCGGTGCCCGCGCCTTCTATGAAGGGCCGATCGCAGCGGACATGGTGACGACGCTCCGCGAGCGCGGTGGGCTGCACACGGAGGCGGATTTCGCCGCCGGACTTACGGGAGCCGAGTTCGTGCAGCCGATTCGCACAAGCTGGCGCGGTTTTGAGGTCTGGCAGTGCCCGCCGAACGGGGCGGGACTCCTGGTGCTGATGCTGCTCGGGATTCTCGGCGGGATTCCGAGCGCGCCCGACGGGCCGATGAGCGCGCTTCGCCTGCATCGGCATATCGAGGCCGCTCGCCTGGTCTATCGCGATCGCGATGCCTTCCTCGCCGATCCCTCACAGGTGGAGGTGCCGGTCGAGCACCTGACCAGCCCCGGCTATCTCTCGCAACTGCGGGCACTGATCGATGACGAACGGGCGATGAAGGTGCTGCCGCCGGCGGGCGAAGCGGCCATGCCGGTACACGCGGACACAGTCTATCTTTGCGTGGTCGATCGCGACGGCAATGCGGCGAGCTTCATCAATTCCCTCTTCCAGGGCTTCGGAAGCGGCATTTTGGCTGAGAAGTCGGGGATCATGCTGCAGAATCGTGGCTTCGGCTTCCGTCTCGAACGCGGCCATCCGAACTGCATCGCCGCCAACAAGCGGCCGATGCACACCATCATTCCAGGCATGCTCACCAAAAATGGCGAGGCGGTCATGCCGTTCGGCGTGATGGGCGGGCATTTCCAACCGATGGGCCAGTCGCTCTTTCTTACAAACTTCCTCGAATATGGGCTCGATATCCAGGAATCGCTCGATGCTCCTCGCGTCTTTCCCTATCAGGGCAAGCTCGAGATCGAACGCGGCCTTCCTGTCGCGACGGCCGAACAGTTGGCACGCCGCGGTCATCAACTGAGCGTGGTTGAGCGGCCGCACGGCGGCGGCCAGGCGATCTGGATCGACCGTGCGCGGGGCACGCTTTGCGGGGCCTCCGATCCGCGTAAGGATGGCATGGCGCTCGGGTATTGAGCGATGAGCGAGCCCTGTGATCTGACCGCGCTCGAAGCGCGGGCACGGATCGGCCGCAAGCAGCTTTCTGCCCGCGAGCTTCTCGAAAGCTGCATCCGCCGGATCGAGCAGGTAAATCATGCGGTCAACGCGATCGTTGCCACCGATTTCGCGCGTGCCCGCGAGGTGGCGGCCTCGGTGGATCAGGCGGTGAGACGTGGCGAGCCGCTCGGCCCGATCGCCGGCCTGCCGGTCGGGATCAAGGATCTCGAGGACACCGAGGGGCTCGTCACCACCTATGGGAGCCCGATCTTCGCAAAGCATGTGCCGGCACAGGATGAGCGTTTGGTGCGGGCGATCCGGGCAGCCGGCGGGATCATCGTTGCGAAGACCAACACGCCAGAGTTCGGGGCCGGCGCGAACACCCGCAATGCCGTATACGGCGCCACCGGCAATCCGTTCGATCCGCAGAAATCCGCGGCCGGCTCTTCGGGGGGCTCGGCAGTCGCGCTCGCGACCGGGATGATCCCGCTCGCTTCCGGTTCGGACACGGGAGGCAGCCTGCGCAATCCGGCCGCTTTCTGCGGCATTGTCGGCTTTCGTCCGACCCCCGGTCTGGTTGCGAACGAGAAACGTCAGCTCGGCTGGTCTCCCCTTGCCGTAACGGGGCCGATGGCCCGCACGGTATCGGATCTGGCCCTCCTGCTCTCCGTGATGGCGAGCGACGACGCGGCCGATCCTCTTGCTACGACAATCCACGGATCCACCGTCCGGGAAGCTCGGCATTTCTTTCCTCCGCCAGCCGTCGATCTCGCGTCGCTTAAGGTCGCGCTCACGCCAGACTTCGGCTTCGCCCCGACCGAACGGCATATCGCCGAGGTCTTCGCCGAAAAGACCGGCCATTTTCGCCATGTCTTCGCCCGCGCCGATGACGCGACACCCGATTGCACCGGCGCCGACGACGCCTTTGCGGTGCTGCGGGCGGTCGGGTTTCTTGCCTCCCACCTCGCCAAGGTACGGGAGCGGCGGCGCGAGGTGGGACCCAACGTGGTCGCCAATGTCGAGGAGGGGCTTGGCTATTCGGCCGCAGATGTGGCGGAGGCGAGCGTTCTGCAGACGATGCTCTATCGGCGCTGGCAGGATTTCTTCCGCGAGTATGACGTGCTGCTCTCCCCCGCAATTACCATCAGCCCACGCTCGTGGCGGGAGCTTTATCCTGCCGAGATCGACGGGAAGAAGACGAAGAACTATTTTCAGTGGCTGGCGCTCGCCTATGCGGTGACGCTGGCGGGCCATCCGGCCATCTCGCTGCCGGTTGGCCGTGACCGGGCCGGGATGCCGTTCGGGCTGCAGATTGTCGGGCCGCGCGGCGGCGATGCCAAGGTCCTCGCAGTCGCGGCGGCCCTTGAAGCCATGCTGGCGGGCAATCCGCACACCGCCCGGCCTCTGCCGGACATCGCGAGCCTCGCAGCCGCGCCTCCCCTGGCTGAGAGTCCTGGATTTCTCGGATTCGATTGAGGTTTCAGCCCGTGCGGCCGGCGCCGAAGGCGTTGAAGGTGATCAGCGTATATGTGTCCTTCACGCCCGGGATGCCCTGAATGCGCTCGGTGACGAAGCGGCCGATATCGGCATCCGGAGGGAGATAGAATTTGCCAAGCAGGTCGTACTGTCCAGAGGTCGAGTAGAGTTCGGAGAGTTCCTCGATCTCGTCCGCGGCGCGCTCGGCAACGCGATAGGCCGTTCCCATATCGCATTTGATCTGAACGAAGATTGCACGCATCGCGTTTCTCCTCAAGCGTGATGATTTTGGATCATCACGATCTCGTTTTGTTTTCTCGATCAATTTCACGGCTTCCCTTTGGGCTTTGGCGGATTGCTCCGCGCCGGGGTCCCCGTGGCAGGGTGCTCCGATCCACTGGAAGCCATATTGATCCCAATCCGCTGTAATCATGCCACGAGCGCAGGCACACTGCCCAGGTGTGAGGCCGGCTACGTGACGATCGGGCGCAAGCCGCCTATGTTCCGGGTGGAAGAGAGTTGCAAGGCGGAGGAGACCGTGGAGCTTGCAAAGGCGCACAAGGCGCGTGTGGTACCCCGCTCGGGTGGCCGGATTCTTGCCGACGCTCTGGTAGCACAGGGCATCGACCATGTCTTCGAGGTGCCGGGCGAGAGCTATCTCGACGTGCTCGATGGCCTCTACGCCGTGCGTGACAAATTGCAGCTCATCACCTGCCGCTTCGAGGCCGGAGCGGTGAACATGGCAGAGGCATTCGGCAAGCTGACGGGCCGGCCGGCGGCGGCGATGGTAACGCGCGGACCGGGGGCGTGCCACGGCGCGATCGGCGTTCACATTGCAATGCAGGATTCCACGCCGCTTCTGCTCTTCATCGGCCAGATTCCGTCCGACCAGACCGATCGCGAGGCGTTCCAGGAGATCGATTATCGCCGCATGTTCGGCTCCATCGCGAAATGGGTCACCCAGATCGATCATGCGGGGCGGATACCGGAAATCGTCGCGCATGCGGTGGATATCGCCGTTTCGGGCCGGCCCGGGCCGGTGGTGATCGCGCTGCCCGAGGATATGCAGCGCCAGATCGCCGAAGTGCCGGATATCGGCCCGGCCACGATCGCGCCGCCCCGGCCCGATCCGGCCGCGCTTGCGAAGCTCGAGACGCTGCTCGCGCGGGCCCGCAGGCCGCTCGCGCTGCTCGGCGGCTCGCGCTGGACTGAGGCGGGACGCGCGGCGATCCGCAGCTTTCTCACCCGTCACGAATTGCCGGTCACGGTCGGGTTTCGCCGCCAGGCGCTCTATGACGGAACGCTCGAGAATTTCGTGGGCGACCTTGGGGTTGGTGCCGATCCGGCGCTGATCGCCAAGGCAAAGGAAGCGGACCTTGTGCTGGCGATCGGCGCACGGCTCGGAGAGGCGACGACGCAGGGCTATACGCTCTTCGAGCCGGCGGGCGGTGTGCCCATCGTGCACATCTATCCGGATGGTGGTGAGATCGGCCGCGTGTTCCGCCCGGTGCTCGGGATCGTTTCAGATTTGAATACATTCGCCGAGGCCGCCGCGTCGATCGACCCTCCGCGCATCGGATGGCGGGCGTGGACGCAAGAGCTCCGCGCACTGCGCGAGGCCGGCCGAGTGGTACCGGACTATCCGGGGCCGCTCAATCTCGGCACGGTGATGCGCGAACTCGAAACGCTGCTCACTCCGGATGCGATCGTCACCACGGATGCCGGCAATTTCGCGACCTGGGCGCCGCGCTTCATCAATTTCGGAGAACGTCAGAGCTATATCGGCCCGTGCAACGGTGCGATGGGCTATGCGGTGCCGGCCGCGGTCGGCGCGAAGATCGCTTTCCCCGAGCGCATGGTGGTGGCAACCGTGGGAGACGGTGGTTTTCTGATGACGGGACAGGAGATCGCAACGGCCTTTCACCACGGCGTGGCGCCGATTGTGCTCGTCTTCAACAACCAGATGTACGGCTCGATCCGCATGCACCAGGAACGGCATTTCCCCTGCCGCGTGTCGGGGACGGCGCTCACCAATCCCGATTTCGCGCGCTTCATCGAGGCGTTTGGCGGCCATGGCGAAGTGGTGACGGAAACGGCAGGCTTCGCGCCCGCCTTCCGCCGTGCTGCCGAGAGCGGCCGGCCAGCCGTGATCGAGCTCGTCACCAACCCCGAGCAGATCACCACGCGCGCGACGATCGCGGATTTGCGTGCCGCAGCCAGGACGCCGAAAGCCGCCGCGAAACCCCGCCGCCAGCTGGTGCAGAAACGCAGCCAGGGCAATCCGCGCCGTGGTGCTGCTTCCGCACTTGCCTCTCCACCGGGCAGCCCCATCTCTGCGCCGCGAGAATGAAACGGAGAGGGCGATGGCCGAAGCCGACGAGCCGCAAGTCACGCTGCTGGGCCGGATCAAGGAGAAGCTGATCGAGCGCAAGCAGGAATGGGCGCGCGAGGGGCGGCTCCTCACCGGCACCTGGGTCTCGCCGGAACAGCGTCTGCCGCCCGGCCAGCGTCTCGTCAGGGATTGGCCCGTGCTCGATCTCGGTGTCCAGCCGAACGTGCCCCTTTCCCATTTCCGTCTGGACCTCGATGGTGCGGTGGAAAACAAGGTGCAGCTCTCTTGGGAGGCGTTTCTCGCCTTGCCGCAGGTTGAGAGCGTCTCGGACATGCATTGCGTGACCCAGTGGTCGCGCTATGACAATCACTGGAAAGGCGTGGCCGCGCATACCCTCGTCGCGCTCGCAAATCCGCTGGCGGAGGCACGGCATGTGATCTTCCATTCCCATGACGGCTATACGACCAATGTCCGGCTCGACCAGTTCGACCAGCCGGATGTCTTTCTCGTGCACCAATGGGAAGGCAAGCCCATCCCGCGCCAGCACGGCGGTCCGCTGCGCATTCTCATCCCACGTCTTTATCTCTGGAAATCTGCCAAATGGATCCGGCGGATCGAATTCGCCGTTGCCGACCGCCCCGGCTTCTGGGAAGTGCGGGGCTACCATAACAACGCCGATCCCTGGCTTGAGGAACGCTACGGGTAGCCGGAAGACGCGCTTTTTCGTCTCCTTCAGCCCGGCTGAACCTCAGCGAGGGCCGCGGGTTTTGGGCCGCCGGCCATCCAGTCGAGCAGTTGGACGGGATGGACGACGGGGAGGCGGCCGGACGTGAGCTGAGTGATGCAGCCGATATTGCCAGCGGCGATCACCGTCGCGCCGGTTTCTTCGAGATGCGCGAGCTTCCGGGCGCGGAGTCGTTGGGCGATCTCGGGTTGCAGCAGGTTGTAAGTGCCGGCCGAGCCGCAGCAGAGGTGCGCCTCGCGTGGCTCGACGAGGGTAAAGCCGGCCCGCGTGAGCAGTGTCTTGGGCTCGGCGGTAACACGCTGGCCATGCTGGAGACTGCAGGCGGCGTGATAGGCAATCCGGATGCCGGGAGCCGGCCGGCTTGGCTCATAGCCGAAACGGTACAGGAACTCGCTGATATCCATGGCGAGTCCGGCGATCTTCTCCGCTGCCAGCCGTCCTGCTGCCTCATGTTCAGGCGAGGTGCGCAGCAGGAAACCGTAATCCTTGAGCATCGTCCCGCAGCCGGAGGCGGTGACGATGATTGCATCGAGCCCGCCGCCCATAATCTCGGCTTGCCAGGCACGGATATTCGCGCGCGCCGCTTTCAGTGCCTCTTCATGCCTTCCCATGTGATGGACGAGCGCGCCACAACAGCCAGCCCCCTTCGCCACCACGACTTCGACGCCGAGCCGCGTGAGCAGCCGGATTGTCGCGGCGTTGATCTCTGGGTCGAGCACTTGCTGCGCGCAACCCGCAAGCAGCGCCACACGGGCGCGCCTTGTTCCTTGCGCCCTATGGGTGTGCGGGGTGTCCGTGGGGCTAGGGGGTGGCAGGTGCTGGGGAACGAGATCAAGCATCGCCCTGAGTCGCGCACCCAACGGCGAGCGTGCGGGGAGCAGGACACGGAATGGCCGCGTCAGCCGTGCCGCGCGCAGGGTTTGGCGAAAAAGCCTGGGCCGCGGCAGAATCATCGCGAGCAACGCGCGCAATGCCCTCTCTGAGGCCGGGCGGCGATAGGTGCGTTCGATATACGTACGCGCATGATCGACGAGATGCATGTAATGCACGCCCGAAGGGCATGTCGTCATGCAGGCGAGGCAGGAAAGGCATCGATCGACGTGCCGCACGACGTCGGGGCTCGCCGGCCCGCCCCGCTCCAGCATTTCCTGCATCAGATAAATGCGCCCGCGCGGGCTATCGAGCTCATCTCCGAGAAGAATGAAAGTCGGGCAGGTCGCAGTACAGAAGCCACAATGAACGCAGCGGCGCAGCACCTCGTTGGAGGCGGCGATATCGGGATCGGCGAGCTGGGCAGTCGTGAACCTTGTCTGCATGGACGATTATGAATTGAGGATGGACCGAGGAATCTCTCGGCGCAGCAATGCTCGCAGGCGCTCGGGCGTGAGGCTGCGGAGCGCCTTCGGAGACGAACGGCCGAGATACATGAGCACCATCGCGCGAAGCTCCTGGTCGGCTTGCCGCCCGAGACAAGCAGGCACGAGGCTGCGCATTTGCGCGGGCGTCAGCCCGGTGATGCTCTCGGGCAGAAGGGCACAGACCGTTTCCGGAGCGAGACTCTGTTTTGCCCCGCTTGGAACGAGCGCGAGGAACGCAACTCCGCTCCCGAAAAGAAAGATCGCGGCACCAAGAAAGCCTGTGGTGATGGCCGGTTTCTGCGGATAGGGATTGATGGCAAAAGTATAGACCAGCAGCACACCGGCCGTGAGAAGGGAGATCGCGATAAGCACGCGGGCAAGCGGCCCATTGTCGCTCCGCAAGCGGTAGAGCGCGATTGTGTCGCAGCCAAATCCGGCGATCAGCGCGAGAAAGATCGGCCAGGAAAGAGGTGTCATCGACAGTGTTCAGACCCCGGCATACATGCGCCCGGGATTGAGAATTCCATGCGGGTCGAAGGCAGATTTCACCCGGCGGGTCAGGCGCGCAAGCACTGGCGAGGGTGGCGGCAGGACATCGAGGCCCACGCGCAGGGCCTCGGACGCGCGAAGCAGCATCCATACGCCGCCTGCGGCCGTGGCCGCCGCGGTGATGGCCTGGTGGCTGGAGGCTTTGGCAGGAGCCGCGATCCACACCAGCCCGCCACCCCAATCCAGGAACCAGCGCGCGTCCATCACAGCGAGGGCGTGGACGAGCCCGGGGGCCGCGGAAGGACGGACGGAGACACGCCAGACGGCGTCTTCCTCTCCGGCAGTGAGCGGCACTGCGTCCCGGACAGCCCGCCAGATGGCGCGGCTTTCTTGATCCTCCACCAAACGGGGCTGGCCAAAGCGAGTGAGCTCGGCGGCAAGGCGCCCGGCCCGATAAACGACGCTTGAGGCGAAATTCTCGATCCGCGCGAGCGCCACGCCCTCGCCCACGGCGCCCAGTTCCGGTATATGCGCGGCGGCCGCCGCCGGCAGATAGGCGGCGCCTGACACCCCGTAGGGCGAACCGAGCGAGGCGGCGAGCGCCGCCACCCCTTGCGCGGGATCGAGACGGGGAACGGCAAGGGTGGCTGTGCTCTCCGGTGCCGGCAAAACCTTGAGCGTGATTTCGGTCATCACCGCAAGCGTGCCGTAGCTGCCGGCCAGCAGCTTGCAGAGATCGAGCCCGGTGACGTTTTTGAGCACCCGGCCGCCCGAATGGATGATCGTTCCTTCGCCATTCACCGCGCGGGCGCCGAGCACATGATCGCGCATTGCGCCGCCGGCGATGCGGCGCGGACCGGAGAGATTGGACGCGACCATGCCGCCGAGCGTGGCGGGCGCGGTGATGCCGAGCAACCGGCCAAGATCCGGTGGCTCGGCGATCAGATGCTGGCCATGCTTGGCGAGTGCCGCTTCGATCACCGGCAACGGGGTACCGGCACGGGCGGAGATCACGAGCTCCGCCGGTGAATGGAGCGTGATGCCCGAGAGGTTGCGCGTCGAAAGGCCGCGCGCGGCCTGCACCGGGCGCAGCATCGCCCGCTTGCCGCCATTCCCCGAAATGCTCAGCGGCTCGCGCGCAGCGACCGCGGCGGTGATGGCCGCGACGATGCCCGCATCATCCTTGGGCGCCTCGGGCTCGCTCATGCCGCCTTGAGGACGGGTGGGGGCGCGAGCGGGAAAACCTTGCTCGGGTTGAGCAGCCAGTCAGGATCGAAGGCCGATTTGATGCGCCGCTGCTGATCGAGGTCGGACGCAGAGAACTGAACCGGCATCAGGTCCCGCTTCTCGATCCCGACCCCATGTTCGCCAGTGAGGCAGCCGCCCACGGCCACGCAGAGCTTGAGGATTTCGGCACCGAACTCCTCCGCCTTGGCGAGGCTCGCCGCATCATTGGCGTCGAACATGATGAGCGGATGCAGGTTGCCATCTCCGGCATGGAAGATATTGGCGACCGCGAGCCCGTACTCCCGGCTCATCTCGCCGATCCGCCCAAGCACCGCCGGGAGCTGGGATGTCGGGATGACCCCATCCATGCAGAGATAATCAGGGCTGATGCGCCCGATCGCGCCGAAGGCCCCCTTGCGGCCTTTCCAGATCGCTGCTGATTCCTCGGCGGTGGCCGCGACCTTCAGGCTGAGCGGATCGAAGCGGCGAATGATCGCCTCGAGCCGGCCCAGCAGCTCATCCTGCTCGGCTTCGCTCCCCTCGACCTCGACAATCAGCATCGCCTCGGCATCGAGCGGGTAGCCCGCATGGGCGAAAGCCTCGCAGGCATGGATAGCGGGCTTGTCCATGAACTCGAGGGCAACCGGAATGACGCCCGAACCAATGATCGCCGCAACCGCCGCGCCGGCAACCTCGTTTGAGACAAAAGCGGCAAGCATCGCGCGGGCGCCTTCCGCAGCGCGGAGGATGCGTACCGTCACCTCGGTGACGATGGCAAGCTGGCCTTCGCTGCCGACGAGAATGCCAAGCCAGTCATAACCGGCCGCATCAAGGTACGCCCCGCCCAGCGTGACAATTTCGCCCTCGATCGTCACGATTTTTAGGCCGAGCACATTGTTGGCCGTGACACCATATTTCAGGCAATGGGCACCGCCCGAGTTCATCGCGATATTGCCGCCGATCATGCAGGCGAGCTGGCTCGAAGGATCGGGGGCGTAAAAGAACCCTTCCTCGGCAACAGCACCGGTGATCGCGAGATTGGTGACGCCGGCCTGCACCGTCGCGACCCGATCGGCATAGTCGATCGAGAGGATACGGTTCATGCGCATCAGGCCGATGACAACGGCATCGGCGAGCGGCAGCGCCCCACCCGAAAGGCTCGTTCCCGCGCCCCGCGGGACCACCCGAACACCATTCGCATGGCAGAAGCGAAGGATCGCGGCGACCTCCTCGGTCGTCTCCGGAAGCACCACCGCAAGGGGTGGCTGCCGATAGGAGGGCGTTCCGTCAGTCTCGTAAGCGCGCAGCCGGAGGGGTTCGCCAATCACCGCTCTCTCGCCGGCGATATCCTTGAGGCCGGCGATGATTTCCTTGCGCCGGGCGAGCACCTCTTCTTTCGGTTCGGGCTGGACGGTCACGCGCGACCTCCGCTCACTTGGACCCCTTGGGAATCCCCTAAAGAAAGGATGGGCCGTCCGCTCCGGCGCGGCAAGCGCCGAGTCTAGCCCTGACGGGCCTTCATGCGGGGGTTCTTCTTATTGATCACGTAGACCCGCCCATGCCGCCGCACGAGCCGGCAGTTCTTGTCGCGAGTCTTGGCTGAGCGGAGGCTGTTGCGGATCTTCATGGCACCATTATCCCATTGCCGCCCCCAGCATTTCCTGGAAGCGGAAGCGCGGACCTAAGCGGCGGACCAAGCCCTGTCAAGCCACAACCGCCGACAACCCCCGCCGGGTCCGTTGACAGGGGCGGGTGGCCGGGCTGCATTTCCGCCTTCCACTGGACTTCGAGGACGGAACGCGGGTGGCCGGGAGACCGAGCGGAAGTGCGGCAGGCTTCCTTGCGATGGCGTTTGTCATTGTCGGCCTCGCCGGGATTTTCGGGACCTATGCCGCTCCCGTGCCTCTCGGGCGCGCCCTTGTCCGCGAGGCGGCGCTTGATCAGGCCCTCCTTGCCGCTTCGGCTCCGGACGAAGCATCCCGGCTCGCGGCATTGCGGCCCGCGCTCGGCGACAGCGCGGATGCGGTGCTGAGCGGACCGGGCACGCTTCCCGAGAGGGTAGCCCGCGAACGGGCACGGATCCGGCAGGAGTTCGAGCGGCAGGCAGCAAAGCTGGCAACGCGGCTGCGGCTGCTGATCGGCGTTGCGACCCTGGCTGCCGGCCTTTTCGGTCTTGCCATG
>DASZQO010000304.1:0-11589 GCA_035549615.1 Acetobacteraceae bacterium | reverse complement strand
TGACGAGCGCGATCAAGGTGAACAGCAGTCGCTCGCCGGCGCGCACCGGCGGGCCGGGAACACCGCTACGCTCATGGCTTGCCCCTGCCGGAGTGATGCTTGCCAAAGCCGGCTCCCTCGGTAGGGCAAAGATATAGAGCGGCAACAAGATACCGAGGTGGATGCCCGCATAGACCAGGCAGGCGTTCCGCCAGCCAAGGTGAGAAACGAGCATGGCCGACAGCGGCCAGCATACCGTGCTGGCAAAGCCGCCGAACAGTGTCAGGCTGGTGATCGCGGTGCGGGCATGTTGGCCGTAGAGCCGGCCAAGTGTGGCGAAGGCCGCATCGTAGAGGCCAGCGCCCATGCCGATACCGAGCACGACCCAAGAGGCGACATAGATTGGCAGGTTGGGCGACAGCGCCAAGCCGATGAGGCCGAGCGCCAGAAACAACGCGCTCGTCGCGAGAACCAGGCGGCCACCCAATCGCTGGATAGTGTCGCCCACACGGGGCGAGACAATGCCGGCGACAAGCAGGCCGAGCGAAAGGCCGCCGACGATCCAACCGGAGGACCACCCCGTGTCGGCCGCGATAGGCTTGGCGAGCACGGCGAGCAGGTAATAGGAGGAACCCCAGGCGAGGATCTGCGTTACGCCAAGGACCGGGATGACGGTCCGCAGACGTGGTGTGTCCTCAGTGAGCGGAAGCGGCTCGGTCGCGACGCTGCTCACGCGGCGGATCCGCAGCCACAGTCGTTCCTGCCGGCAATCTTGGCCATCGCATCGGCGAGGCAGCACGCATCGGTGCCGCTCGGCGCAGGTCCCCCGCAGCACCCTGCGGCGCTATCAGCCTTGACTGAGAATGTCGCGGTGCAGAGCCCGGTCTTTGGCAGCACCAGGCGCACGTCATCGGCGGCCTTGCTGTCGCCTGCCAGCACCGCAGCGATCGAACGGACCTGTTCGTAGCCGGTCAGCAGCAGGAATGTCGGTGCGCGGCCGTAGCTTTTGATGCCGGCTGTGTAGAATCCCGGCTCGGGGTGCGCCAATTCGCGGTGCCCGTGCGGCGGCACCGACCCGCAGGAATGCTCGTTCGGATCAATCAGGGGACCAAGCGCCCTTGTACTTTCGAGCCACGGATCAAGATCAAGGCGAAGTTCGCGTGTCAGGGACAGATCCGGCCGTTGGCCGGTGGCCGCAATGATCCGGTCGACAGGCCCGATAACTTGCATCCCTTGCTCAGTCTCTCCCGCTACGACGATTCGGCCGCCATCGTTATGCAAGGCGGTCGTTGAAAAGCCGCTGATGAACGATCTTCGTCTGCTCTCGAAGAGCTTCTTCGTTTCAGCGCCAAGCGCGCCGCGCGCCGGAAGCTGGTCAGCATCGCCACCGCCAAAGATGCGGCCGAGCTCGGTGCCGCGTACCGCCCACATGAAGGCAGTCGATGGTTCGGCTTCGGAGAGTCGCGCGAGATCGAGCAGCACGTTGGCGGCCGAATGTCCAGATCCAATGACCAATGTCGTGCACCCCGCGTAAATCGCTCGGTGGCGCCCAAGCACGTCGGGGATGCCATACGCAATTCTCTCGCCACACTCGGCTTCGCCGTCGACCGGGCAGCCATTCGCCCCGAGCGGATTCGGCGTCGCCCAGGTGCCGGAAGCATCGATCACAGCCCGCGCGAGATCGCGGCGCGTGCCGCTGGCTGCCTGAATCGCGAGCTCGAAGGGGTGGTGCTCGCGGCGACGGCTGACGACCTTGTCGAGATCGTGCCGTGAGATGGCGAAAACGCGCACGCCGGTCTCAAGCACGCCTGCCAGCTCGGGGGTCGCGGCGAGCGGTTCGAGATAGCGTGCGACGATCTCGCTTCCCGTGGGGAAGACGTTTGCATCTGGCGCCCGCCAGCCGGTGCGTTCGAGGAGCGCAATGGCGGCTGGGTCCAGGCAGTAGCGCCAGGGCGTGAAGACGCGCACATGACCCCAGTCGCGCATATGAAAGCCAACTGCCGGGCCGGCTTCATAGATGTGCACCGGCAGGTGCCGCGCGATGAGATGTGCCGCGGCTGCGAGGCCAACGGGGCCGGCGCCGATGACGGCAATGGGAAGGGAGCCGGGCGAGAGCATGTTTATATTCCATCCTTCCGGGAACATGGAATCTGGTGACAAAAAAAGGATCAGGCGGCCGCCTCCCCTTCTCGATCGGCGGCGCACGTTGCGTCGACGCAGCACTCCTCGACCAGAAAGCCGACCAGGCCGTTCATCGCCGGGTAGTTCGCCCGGCAAATCAGCGTCGTCACTTGGCGCTCCTGTGTCACCAGGCCTGTCAGGATGAGCCGGTGCAGGTGATGCGACAGCGTCGAGGCCGCGATCCCGATCTTCTCCTGCAGGCGCCCAACCGGCAGCCCGCCATCGCCGGCGCGAACCAGCGTCCTGTAAACCTGGAGCCGTGTTGGGTTGCCAAGCGCTTCCAGCTGCCTTGCTGCTTGTTCGACATTCATAGAAATACCTCTAATGCGGCCCCTTCGATCGTCAAGCTTTATTTCCATGGTTGCCGAAATTACGGGCGGGAGGCGCGGTCCCCGGCGAGGCGGACTCTCACCTTTCCGTTTTCATACCAATCCTTCGAGTGGTTCACGATCCAGACCACCGAGAGCATGACCGGTACCTCGATGAGGACACCGACGACCGTGGCGAGCGCCGCACCTGACTTGAAGCCGAAGAGGCTGATGGCGGCGGCGACTGCCAGCTCGAAGAAGTTGGAGGCACCAATCAAGGCTGACGGGCCGGCGATGCAATGCTGCTCGCCGGAAAGCCGGTTCAGCAGATAAGCGAGCCCCGCGTTGAAATAGACCTGGATCAGGATCGGGATCGCGAGCAGCACGATGACGACAGGCTGCGCAAGGATTTCATTGCCCTGGAAACCAAAGAGCAGCACGAGCGTCGCGAGCAGGGCGAGCAGAGAGATCGGCTGGAGCCGACCAAGAAAACCCCTCAACCTCAGCTCTCCACCGCTCGCGAGCAGATGCTTGCGCAGCAACTGCGCTGCGATCACCGGCACGACGATGTAGAGCGCAACGGAGAGGACCAGCGTATCCCAGGGCCCGGTGATGGCAGAGAGGCCGAGCAGCAGGCCGACGATGGGCGCGAAGGCGAATACCATGATCGTGTCGTTGAGTGCGACCTGGCTCAGCGTGAAGTGCGGCTCGCCACGGGTGAGGTTCGACCAGACGAACACCATCGCCGTGCAGGGCGCTGCGGCGAGGATAATCAGGCCGGCAACATAGCTGTTGATCTGGTCTGCGGGCAGAAACGGACGGAAAAGATAGCCGACGAAGAGCCAGCCAAGCACCGCCATCGAGAAGGGTTTGACTGCCCAATTGACGAACAGCGTGACGCCGATGCCCCGCCAATGCTCCTTTACCTGGCCAAGGGCCGCGAAGTCGATCTTGATCAGCATCGGCACGATCATCAGCCAGATGAGTACCGCAACCGGCAGATTGACCTTGGCAAGCTCGGCGGCGCCGATCGCATGGAACACGCTCGGCAGCATGTGGCCGAGCGCGATACCTGCGACGATGCAGAGCGCGACCCACAGCGTCAGCCAACGTTCGAACAGGGACATAACGAATTTCCTTCAGGCCACGCGGTGACCGGCTGCATCGACAACCCGCTCGCCATCTTCCTTGCGGAACTCGCCGCGCTGCGTCGCGGGCAAGATGTCGAGCACCGTCTCGGATGGACGGCAGAGCTTTACGCCAAGCGGCGTCACCACGATCGGACGATTGATCAGGATCGGGTGCGCCATCATCGCATCGAGGAGCTGCTCGTCCGTGAGGCTCGGATCGCCCAGGCCTAGCTCCGCATAGGGCGTGCCTTTCTCGCGCAGCAGGGCACGGACGGAGATGCCCATGCGAGTGATGAGCTGCTTCAACAACGCCCGAGACGGCGGTGTTTTCAGATATTCGATGATATGCGGCTCGATGCCCGCATTGCGGATCAGGCCGAGCACGTTGCGGGACGTTCCGCAGTCCGGATTATGATAAATGATGACATCCATTGCATGCTTCCTGCTGAATTTGGCTCCAATGCTGGGGCGTGGCCGCTTGAGCGGTGTCACGTGATTATCTGGCGGACACGATCTCGCCGAAGCCGGTTGACTGTCTCCTTGGTCGCTCTCCTTCCTTTGGAGAACTCGACGACGGGCCAAGATTGAGCGCGCCAACGGGCCAAGACGGAGAACATTGTCTCATGCCGTCCATCAGTCATGGACAGACTCGCCCACCGTCGAATGTGAAGTCGCGCAAGAGGAGAGCTCTGCGATCAATGGTCCGCAAATCTCCGGTTTTCCACCGCAGCAATGCTTGACAAGGAAGCCCGCAAGCTCGCGCACCGTATCGAGCTGAGCGCGATAGACGATGGAGCGGCTCTGCCGTTCGGATTCGATCATCCCGGCACGGGCCAGGATGGCGAGATGCGACGACATGGTGTTGTGGGGCACGCCGATGCGGCGCGCGATCTCGCCGGCCGGAATGCCATCGGGCTCACTCTCCATGAGCAGACGGAACACCTCGAGCCTGGTGGGCTGGGCGAGCGCCGAAAAGGCGGCGATAGCTTGATCCATTTCCATATTTCGAGACTATACGACATATGGACGCAATTTCAAGGGCACCGTGCCATCGTCGAGCTCAGATCCGAAGGAATCCGGACGAATTGTCAGGCGGCAATAGCGGCTCTGGACCCAGACATCCCCATCCCCTTGGCGCAGGGCGAGACACGCACCCGTGCCGGTTCAGAAACGGGTTTCGGGCGAGGCGGGCCACCCAGCCGCCAAGGTCCGGCACAAGCTCACGATCAGGCCTTGCGCACCGGCGTCATCAGGCCGAGCGCCGCGCCGGTGCTGTCGATAATGAACCCGAGCCGACCGACATCCGGCACGTCGAAGGGCGGGCGCATGATCGTTCCTCCATTCTTGGTCGCGACCGTGAGGCGCGCATCCACGTCATCCACCTCGAGATATTCGAACCAGTGCGGCGGGACCTGGGATGGCATCTCGGCCGGCATGGCCATGATGCCCGCCACGGGCTTGCCTCCGACCTCGGCGACCCAGTAGGTGCCGCCATTGGCCATGGGCACGGGCCGGAAGCTCCAACCGGCGAGAGCGGCGTAGAACGCCTTGGCGGTTTCGACGTTGCGCGTCAGCAACTCGTTCCAGGCGAACGTTCCATGGCCCATCGGAAAATTCCTTCCCTCGTGGTGGCAGGGCAGCCAGCCTAGCGATGATCGTGGCTTTTGCGGGAGGAATCCTCTGCCCCGCGCAGAGGCCTTGTGCCCCAATGATGTGCCGCAATCCACGGAAATGGAGAATTCGCGGAATTGTCACAATGATGCGGGGCGTATCTCAGCCCCAGGTTGGACCGATCCGCAAAACGTGATCGCCGGCACGCAGAAGGCCGCACACTTTTGCGTGCAGGCTCTGGATCGGAAGGCCTCTCCGCGCCAGCCTTAGCATTCCGCCTGGAAGGGCGTGCAAATGCGATTGGGCAATGGGGGACGGATGAGGCAGCTTCCGCCTGGAGCTCGGACGCGGGGTGGGCGTGAGCCTGATCGCCATTGCCGGCGGTGCCTGGAGGGAAGGTGCGCGCGCGCCACCGCGGGTCTGCGGAATTGTCTTCCGATATGGAAATGAACGGCGGCGAGAGCCTGCTTAGGACATTGCTCGCCGGCGGGATCGAGGTGTGCTTCACCACGCCTCATGTCGCCGGAACCGGGTTCGCCACATCCTTGCAACGTGTTCCGGAGATGCGCGCGGTTGCGGTGATCGACGAATGGATCGCGACCGGCGCGGCAAACGGCTATGCGCGGATGGCGGAAAAGCCCGTGGCGACGCTTCTTTTTCCCGGGCCTGGTCTGGCGCTGGGCGAGGCCAATCTGCGCAACGCGGCGTCCGCCCACCTTCCCATCGTCAATCTGGTCGGCGATCCAGCGCGGGAGCGGCGCAGGCGCGAGCGCGGGTCCGCGCCGGCGATCGAGGAGATGGTGCGCGGCTATTCGGGATGGCTGCGCGTCTCGGCCGGGCCGAGGGATCTCGGGCGCGACGCGGCGGATGCGGTGCTCGCCGCCCGGACGGCGCCAGGACACGTGGCGAGCCTGATCGTCCCGGAAGAGGCGCTGGCGAGGGAGGCCGGCCGCCCGGCTGCGGTGTTCAATCCACCGCGGGCGCCGATGCCCGAGGCCGCCACCATCGCGCGGGTGGCTGCGGCGCTGCAGCGTGGAGAGCCGGCCGCCATCCTGCTCGGCGCGGTGGCCTCATGCACGGCGGCGCTGATCACCGCCGGGCGCGTCGCCGCGGCGACCGGGGCGAGCCTGCTGGTGCCGGCGGAAGTCCGGCGCATCCGGCGCGGAGCCGGTCTCGCTGCGATCGAGCGGATCCCACCAGGGCCAGGAGCGATGCGGCGATGTCTAAGGCGGTTTCGCGTCCTCGTCCTCGCCGGCGTACCGGCGCCGTCCCTTGAGCCCCCCGATTTGCCTGTGAATGGGGCAAAGGCTGCCGAGATCATCACGCTTGCCGCCCCCGAGGAAGACGCGGCAGGCGCGCTCGAGGCGCTGGCCGTCGCGCTTTCCGCGCATGCTACTGCCCCCTCGGTCGAGGTGGAGCGGCGGCCGCCGCCCACGCGCGGCCGGATCACCGGCGCGGGGCTTGCTGCCGTGATCGGATCGCTCCTGCCCGAATCGGCAGTGGTGGCGGATGAAGCTGGGCTGGCGGGCCGAGAGATTTTCAGGGAATGCCGGGGCGCGCCACCGCATGACTGGGTGGTCGGCATGGGCGAGCCGGCCGGACTGGGGGTTGCGCTGGCAGCCGGCGCGGCCCTGGCCTGTCCGGATCGGCCGGTTCTCTGCCTGACCGGCCAAGCCGGGGCAGTTCCCGCCATGCAGGCCCTGCGGTCCATGGCGCGGGAGGGGCGAAGCGTAACAGTGCTGGTGCTCAGCGAGCGCGGCAGGATGGTGCCGGGAACGCCTGCGGCGGAAGGGGAGCCGCCGGCTCCCGCCGCGGGCGATCTCGAACCGGACCAGATTGCACTCGCCGGGGAGATGGGCGTGCCGGGAGAGCGCATCGAAACGCTGGAGGCGCTCGCAGAGGCCCTTCGCGGCGGCTTTGCCAGCAGCGGCCCGCGCTTGATCGAAGTGCCTCTCTGATTTTGCTTGACGCTGACCCTATTGGCGCAGATTGGCCGTATTCGCGCCGCCGAGGACATCAATGCCGGCAACGCAGCGCAGGAACGCTGTGGTCGCCCGGTTGCTTCCGTGCAGCGAAACCTCCTGCGGTGAGGCGATGCCGGCGGTGACTCTCATAACGCTCACCGTCTCCATGGCCGAGATCATGTCATCGAGCTGCTCGCGTGAGACGGAAACGATGGCCGTATCGCGCGTGTTCGAGGTGACAGCCAGAACGGAATGATACGGGCCGATATCGAAAGCCAGGTTTCCCTTCACGTTATCGGGCAGAACCCAGTTGTCCTGCGAGTAGCGGATCTCGTAATCGCCCGCCCCGGCGCGCAGCCCGAACCCATTGTCCTGGCCCGCGGTGAAGGCGATGCAGACATCTGCCGCGGGGGAGCCGGGCACCTGCTCTTCCTTGGCGATCCAATCCCCGCTGACGATGAGGGTGCGCAGCGTCTCATCGGCGCGCGCGCGGAGGCCGACGAGCGCCACCAGCGCGGCCAGCACATATGCGCCGATGGTGACGGGGTCCGTGCGCCGCATTTACATGTCCGCTGCGAGGGTTGGGGAGAGCACAATGAACATTGAGAACTCTCCAATGAAACGGTTTCATATCCGGGATGATTCAGTATGCGGTCGTTATCGGCCACGTCAAGCGGCCAGCGCGGTCCGGTGTTTGCGCGTGAATAAAGAACCGCCGGCGGCTGCTGAGCGCCATCCGGCGGTGAAGTTTGCGAACCCTCGAAGGCTGGGAGATGTCCTTCGCTGAGGCAGCCACTGGCTAGACGAAATGTGGCGGCGCCGCTGTGGCGCAGGTCACACAAGCGTGCCTCCGGAGGACCGGGTGCCCTGTTTCGTTCAGAATATGTTCAGCCCGACCGAACACGCTCTGGCGTCTTGTCGCCAAGCGAATTCACGCGCCCGAGACGGGTATCAGTCACCGCGCCGCCCCGCACGACCCGCCAGGCAGGCCATGTCTCCCGTGGCTCAGCCATCCTTCGGTCACGAAAGACATCCGCGTGCAGCGGGTAGGCGGTGGTGGATTTGAGGCGCTCCATCGCGAAGCGGGAGGTCACCTTCTTCAGTGGCGCAATCGCGATCAATTGCTTGTAGAGCACATCGAACTCGGCCATGTCCGCCACGGCAACGCGCAGCATGTAATCATCCTCGCCGGCCATGCGGTAGAGCTCCATCACCGCGGGCAGGTTCGCAACAGCGGTCGCGAATCGCTCCAGCCAGTCCGGCGTATGGTCTCCTGCCTCCACTGCAACGAAGACTGTCAGCCCCATTCCGACCCGCTCGGGAGCGACCAGCGCCACCCGCCTTGTGATGACGCCCGCGGCTTCCAGCTTCTGGATGCGCTTCCAGCAAGGTGTGGGCGACAGGCCGACACGCTCGGCAAGCTGGGCGATCGGCAGCGTCGCATCCTCCTGCAGAATGGCCAGCAGCTTGCGATCGATTTCGTCCATCGGATTCTCCCTCGGAGTTCTCCCGCCGATCCCAAATCGACATTTCCCTTCGCGGGCATGCCACGGGATGACGGAATGTCGGTGGAGATTTAATCTATAAATCCTATTATATTAGTATACAATAAAAACCAGCGTGGGATCAAACGTCCGCTTGGCGGCATGGGGCCGGTTGGGTTAGCTGCTTGCCATGACCGATTCCTTCCTGCAGGCGCGCCCGCGTCCCGGTCTTGAGCCGGCGCTTCGCCAGGCGATCGAAGCGGAATGGCTGGCGCTCGGGCGTGCCGCTCCGATCGCCCGGGCCGGCCTTGCCGGGGCGCGCGTTGCGGCGCTCGCCGCTGCCGCGGAGAATGAAGTCTTCCCCGAATGGTTCGCGCCAATGGCCGCCCCGATTCCGCCGAGTGACGCGGCGCTGAGGACGGTGTGGGCGGAGATCGGCCGTGGCGAGCCGATCACGCCCGAAGATCTTGAAATCATTCGCGCCCTCTGGCCGCTGCTCGCGCCGGCCGAGGCGATCATGGAGACGGGCGGCGATATTCGCCTCCAGCTCGACCCGCAGACAAGGCTCAACGGCTATGGGGCGAGCCACCGCCCGCGGCCCTGGGCGATCACCTACGCTTCCACCACCGCGTCCTCGATCTCCGAGCGCGGCTATGCGGCCGCCGACGCCGCACGGCGCGCCGTCACCACGGCCATGCTGCGGCGTGGGGACCGCCGGCCGGTTGCCTCCCTTCTTGCCACCGTACGTGCCCGCCTCGCGCGGATTTATCACGTACCGCGCGGCGGCATGGTGGTGCTGGCCGCTTCGGGCACGGATGCCGAGCTGCTGGCGCTGGCGCTTGCCCATGCCGCCGAGCCTGACCGGCCGATTCTCACCATCCTGATCGCCCCCGAGGAGACCGGCTCCGGGGTGCCGATGGCGGCGTGCGGCCGGCATTTCGCGATCGATACAGCCCGCGGCCGGGCGGTCTCCCGCGAAACCCCGGTTGCGGGCTTTCGCGCCGATACCGAGCTCGTCGCCATTCGCCTGCGCGACACGGCCGGAGCCATCCGCCCGCTTGGCCTGGTGGAAGAAGAGATCGAAGCCGCGCTTGCCGCCGGGATCGCAGCCGGGCGGCGCGTCGTGCTGCATGCGCTCGATCTCTCGAAGACCGGCCTGCTTGCTCCGCGCCCTGCCCTGCTCTCCCGTCTCAGGGCCCGCTTCAGCGCCGCGTTCGATATCGTTGTCGATGCGTGCCAGCTTCGGCTCTCGCGCGCCTCGATCCGGGATTACCTGGACCTCGATGCCACGGTCCTGATCACCGGTTCGAAATTCCTCACCGGCCCGCCCTTCTCGGGTGCGCTTCTGCTGCCTCGCCCGATCGCAAGCCGGCTCGGGCAAGGCCGCCTGCCGGAAGGGCTCGACGCCTATTTCGGACGCGAGGATTTTCCCGAGCGGTGCCCGGCCGCCGACTTTCTTCCCCTTGCCGGCAATTACGGCCTGGCCCTGCGCTGGGTCGCCGCGCTCGCCGAGCTTGGCGCCCTGCTTCGCATCTCGCAGCCGCGGCGGGCGGCGATCATCGCCGGCTTTGGCCGGATCGTGCGCGAGGAAGCTGCCTCCGACCCGGGGATCCGCCTGCTGGAGACCGACTTGCCGGAGCGCGGCCCGCATGAGCGGCCCTGGGAACGTTTGCCGAGCATCTTTGCCTTCGCTGTCCGCGCCCCTTTCGCCGAACGCTGGCTCGATCCCGGCGAGGCGCGCGCGGTCTATCGCTGGCTGAACGCCGATCTCTCCCGGGCCCTGCCGGAGGCGCCGGTGGCGCTCGCGGCGCGCATCTGCCATATCGGCCAACCCGTCGCGTTGCCGCAATGGGATGGGCTGCCGGGCAGCATGGGGCTGCTGCGCATTGCTTGTGGCGCGCGCCTCATCGCGGGCGAGCCCTCCCATCGCGGGCTGAGCCCGGCCGAGCGTCTCGCCCAAGAATTCGAGGATGTGCGGACCGTCTTCCGCAAGCTCCGTCTGATCCGCGAGAACTGGCAGCGCCTTGCCGCCATCGATCCCAAGCCGCATTACCGCTCACGCGCGATCTGACCTTCCCTTCCGGCACGCAGGCAGAGATTCTTTTCCTGCATATCCTTTGAATTTCGGCAAAACCTCCGGCTTGCCGCGGCCTTTCTCCCTGCCGACATGGCATGGCGGTTCCCGCACGCCGGGAGGGCAAGAGGAGGGAGCCGCCCGTGATGCAATCGGCAATGATGCAGTCCTATGTCATCGACGTCTCCGGCATTTTTGCCGGTGCCGCTGTCCGCGTTCCTTCGCTCTATGGAGAGAGCTTCCGCTTCATCGCCATCGATCCGCGGGTCGAGGATCTCGATCAAAGCGAGTGGCCATCGCTCGAAGCGGTGCGCCGCGCGGCGTCGCGCCTGCTGCGCACGGGCCGGCTGACGGCTCCGCCGCCGGCACAACAAGCCGCAGGAGCCTGAAGACCGAAGGTGGAATCACCGGAAGTCCGAATCACGCGAGACAATAATGACCGAGAGCGGGATGGGTGAGCGCGAGCGGTCTCATCCCGCTCTGGCGCAGTGCCGCACGCCCACCACCTGTCGCAGATTGCCCTCGATCAGGCCGAGCATCTCGCCCGGCACATCGGCAAGGCGGATCTCAACTGCGAGCGCGCCGCCCTTGAGCCGTGCCGCAAAGGTCTCGGGGACCAGGTTGCGCCGCGCCAGAGGCTGCAGCAGCCGCGGCAGAACGCCCGGACTGAAATCCGCCACGACTTCGAAGAGAACGGAAGAAACGGCCGGGCCGGCCGCATAGGCATCATCAGACATGAAACGCTCCGAATGAAGAGTGAAACTTGCGCGAGACCCCAAAATCCCGGCTGCTCAGGCAGCCGGGTGGCTAATTCGCGCGCTCTTCATCCGTGGACCCATGTCTTCCCGATAGCACGCC
>DASZQO010000303.1:0-1749 GCA_035549615.1 Acetobacteraceae bacterium | reverse complement strand
GCATCGCGCTCACCTGGAACGCAGCAGAAAGACCTGGAATCGTTATGGTCTGTCCAGGCTCGATTTCGCCATCAAGGATCATCTCGCGAATGCGGCGATAGACTCGATCCTGCACCGTCTCGCGATCGACCGGATTGATAGGCAGCTTCCTCTCGGTGGTGAGGGGCCCCGTGTCCACCGTCCCTTGCATCGCGCCTCTCTATCCGCAAGCGGCGCAATCGTGACGGGGCCGCTTGCATGCACTCTGATCCTTGATCTATGATCAAAACATTGTCGAGAGAAAAATGCTGCCCGTGAACGGGTGGCAAGATAGCGCCGTGGAATGGTGCGGCGCATTGGAACAGGAGGAAACGCGGTGAGGCGGAGATTTCCCTTGCTGGCCGTGGCGCTTGCCTTCGGGCTGGCGGCGGTTGCGCATCAGGCTGAGGCTGCCGGGAAGAAGTACAAGATCTTCCTCTCGATGAGCTATATCGGCAATGACTGGCAGGCCGAGGCGGCCAACATGGTGAAGGCCATGGCCGCCTCGAAGGATTACCGCGACCGGGTCAGCCTTGAGGTTCAAGTCGCCGGGCCGAACGCGCAGCGGCAGATCCAGCAGATCAACGCCATGGTCCAGGAGGGCGCGCAGGCGATCATCGTCTTTCCGATCTCGCCCACCGCGCTCAATCAAGTGGTCAGGAACGCCTGCGCGCGGCATGTGGTGATCTTCGCCTATGATGCCGAAATCACCGAACCCTGCGCCTATAATGTGCATATCGACCAGCCTGAGGCCGGGCGGGTGACTGCCGAGTGGCTGGCGAAGGCGATCGGCGGCAAGGGCAATATCGTGGTCATCACCGGCGTGCCGGGCACCTCGGTCGATACCCAGCGCACGGCCGCCGCGAAGGCGGTGTTCGCCAAATATCCCGATATCCACATCATCTCCGAGGGCGTGGGCATGTGGAGCCAGGCGGTCGCGCGCACGGAGCTTACCAAGATCCTGACCACGCATCCCTGGAGCGATATCGACGGGCTTTGGATGCAGGTCGGCTGTTACACGGCGGCCTCGATGGAGAAGGAAGCGGGCATTCCCGACAACAAGCTCAAGCCCTGTGCCGGGGAAGGCTCCAACGGCCATCGCATCCAGATGCTTCCCGTGGGCGCCGCCGGCGTCCAGGGGGCGCACGATACCTACCGCCCGATGGGCGAGCCGAGCATTTCCTACGCCTCGCCACCCTATTCCGGTGCGCTTGCACTCAAGCTCGCGGTCGAGGTTCTGGATGGCAAGACAGTGCCCAAATTCACCAAGCTGCCGCTGCCGGTGGTGACCAGCGCGACCGTCAAGCTCTGCACCCAGGGCACCTGGCAGGAGATGGAACAGGGCTGCAACGTCTTCCAGCCGGCGATCATCAGCAATCCGGGATGGTTCGCCTCGATCTACTCGCCCGATACACCGGAGGTTGGCCTGCAAGCTGCCCTGAACGGCAAGCCAGAGCAATGAGCCCGGAGCGTGATGACCGGAGGTGGACTCACCAGAGGTCTCAATCACGTGGGAAAACAGTAACCGAGAGCGGGATGGGATGAGCGCAAGCGATCCCCTCCCGTTCTGACCGGGCGGGAGAATGCGCGGCACGATCGTGCCGCGGCGCTCCCGCCCGTATCGGAGCTCTCCGCCGTGCCGAATGCCTCAGCGCTCGATGTATCGTGCGTGACCAAGTCCTTTGGCGCGACTGTCGCGCTCAAGGACGCGTCGTTCAGCGTCATCGCTGG
>DASZQO010000302.1:0-11666 GCA_035549615.1 Acetobacteraceae bacterium | reverse complement strand
TCCAGGACTGGACGGCCGAGGTGCTGGCCCGGCAGGAATTCTTCCGTGTTTCTACCCCTCTAGCACGGCGACCGGCGGGCTGGCCGCCCACCCGCTACGAGGCGAAGGCGCTCGCGGCCGGGCGCCAGCCGCTCTATTGGCGCCTCGTCCGCCGGAGCGGATCATGACCTTCCCCACCGGCTTGATCGCCGCGCGGGCTGCGAAAATCGCCCCCTTGCGTCTTGCAAACACGGGTGGTGGGCGCTATCTGGAACGGCAAATCATTCTCCGCTGACTGACGGGGGGTGGCCTCTAGAGGCCGCCTTTTTTGTTTGGCCGATCGCGTACCAGCCATGCCGGAGCCGGAAAGCCGGCTCGCCGAACTCGTTTCTCCCACGCTCGAAGCGATGGGCTATGAGCTGGTGCGTGTCGCAATCACGGGAGGAGCGCGGCCGAGGGTGCAGATCATGGCCGAGCGCAGTGACGGAGAGGCCATGGCGATCGAGGATTGCGAGGCGATCAGCCACGCGCTCGGCGCCGTGCTCGATGTGGCCGATCCACTGCCAGGCGCCTGGGAGCTCGAAGTGAGCTCGCCCGGGATCGATCGGCCGCTGACACGCGCGAAGGATTGGAACCGCTTTGCCGGCCATCTCGCGCGGGTTGAGCTTGCCGAGCCGATCGAAGGAAGGCGGCGCGCGAGCGGCATCGTGCTCGGCGCTGACGAGCGGGCGGCGCGGCTCAGGCGCGACGATGGCGCGGAGATGGAGCTGCCGCTCGCGGCGATCCGCCGTGCCAAGCTGGTTCTGACCGAGGCGCTGATCGCCGCGACGGCGCCTGCAAAACGAAACAACTGAAAACAACGGAACTGAGAGGACATCCCATGGATACCGCGATCGCCCGCCCCGACATCCTGCTGGTGGCCGACGCTGTCGCGCGCGAAAAGTCGATCGACCGCGAAGAGGTGATCGCCACTTTGGAAAGCGCGATCCAGAAGGCCGGGCGCGCGAAATATGGCCATGAGAAGGACATCCGCGCCACCATCGATCGCAAGACCGGCGATGTGCGGCTGTCGCGCTGGACCGAAGTGGTCGAGACGGTGGAGAACGAGGAAACGCAGATCCCGCTTGCCATCGCGCGGAAATTCCGCCCCGACATCAAGCTCGGGGAGTTCATCGTCGATCCCTTGCCGCCGATCGATTTCGGCCGCATCGCCGCCCAGACCGCCAAGCAGGTGATCGTGCAGGGCGTGCGCGATATCGAACGCAAGCGCCAGCACGAAGAATACAAGGACCGCGTCGGCGAGATCGTCAATGGCATCGTCAAGCGCACCGAGTACGGCAACCTGATGGTCGATCTCGGCCGCGCCGAGGCGCTTTTGCGCCGGGACGAGCTGATCCCGCGCGAGAGTTTTCGCAACGGCGACCGGGTGCGCGCCTATATTTACGACGTTCGGGCCGAGCCGCGCGGGCCGCAGATTTTTCTTTCGCGCACGCATCCTGGCTTTCTCGCCAAGCTCTTCGCGCAGGAAGTGCCGGAAATCTATGACGGCATCATCGAAATCAAGGCCGTCGCGCGCGATCCCGGCTCACGGGCGAAGATGGCGGTGATCAGCCGCGATTCCTCGATCGATCCGGTCGGCGCCTGCGTCGGCATGCGTGGCTCGCGCGTGCAGGCGGTGGTGGCCGAGCTGCAGGGCGAGAAGATCGACATCATCCCCTGGAGCCCGCAGGCGGCAACCTTCGTCGTCAATGCGCTGGCGCCGGCTGAGGTGACCAAGGTGGTGATGGACGAGGAAGCCGGCCGTGTCGAAGTGGTGGTGCCGGACGATCAGCTGTCGCTCGCCATCGGCAGGCGTGGCCAGAATGTGCGGCTGGCGAGCCAGCTCACACGCTGGGACATCGATATCATGACCGAGGCCGAGGAGAGCGAGCGGCGTCAGGAGGAGTTCCGCCGGCGCACGGGCCTTTTCGTCGAGGCGCTCGATGTCGATGACGTGATCGCCGGGCTGCTGGTGACCGAGGGGTTCGGCTCGGTGGAGGAGCTGGCGATGACGCCGCCCGAGGAGCTCGCGGCCATCGAGGGGTTCGATGAGCAGATTGCGGGCGAGCTGATCCGCCGCGCCGAAGCCTATCGGGTCCGCCATGAGGCGGAGCTCGGCGAGCAGCGGCGCTCGCTCGGCGTTGCCGATGAGGTGGCGGCGATCGAGGGGCTCACACCGGCAATGCTGGTGGCGCTCGGCGAGAAGGGCGTGAAGACGCTCGACGATCTCGCCGATCTCGCCTCCGATGAGCTGATCGAGATCGTCGGCAGCGAGGCGCTTGATGAGGCGGCGGCGAATGCGATCATCATGGCCGCGCGCGCGCATTGGTTCGCCGGCGAGACGGGAGCGGAGGATGCCGCCTCCGAGGGGGCGCATCACGGCTGATCCCCGCCCCGCCCCCGCCCCACCCCTTGCCCTTGGAGCGGCCCCCCGGTCGGAAACGGCGTCGGAAATGGCGTCGGAAATGGCGTCGGTTCTGGGACTCGCCGGGAGACTGCAGAGCCCGCCCTTCCGCCGTTGCGTGCTGACACGCGAAGTGCTGCCGAAGGACCAGATGGTGCGGCTCGTCGTCAGGCCTGACGAGGCCGGCTCCGGGCGAATCCTCGTGCCCGATTTGGCCGGGTGCCTGCCGGGCCGGGGAATCTGGTTGAGCGCCCGGGGGGATGTGATAGAAACCGCGCGCGTGCGAGGCACTCTCCAGCGGGCGATCGCCCGGATTGCCGGTGGTTCCGTGGCGATTCCGGCGGATCTCCGTGATCGGCTGGCGGCGGGGCTCGAACGGCGGATCGCGGACTTCCACGCGCGAGCCGAACGCGCCGGGCAGGCAGTGGCCGCATGCGCGCGGCTGAACGATTTGGTGCGGACGGATATCGGACGGCTGGCGGGCTTGCGCAGCGCGCAGACGGATGGCGCGCCGATGGACGGCAGGGCTAGGAACGGCGCGGACGGGGCTCTAAAGCGTGATGGCCGAAGGTGGACTCACCAGAGGTCTCGATCACGCGGGAACATGGTGACCGGGAGCGGGGAGCGGGAATCAACGCAGCCTGCTCCTGCGAATGAAGGAACGAACGGGCGGGTGCATGACGGAAGGCAGTGATCAGGAACCGGGCAAGGGGCGGCTCAGCCTGAGGCCAACCTCGCGGCCCGATGTCGGGCGGACGGTGGATGCTGGGTCAGTGCGGCAGAGCTTCAGCCACGGCCGCTCGAAAGTCGTGCAGGTGGAAGTGCGCCGCAAGCGCGCGCCCATTCCAGCATCGGGCGCGCCCCCCGCGCCAGCGCCGAGCTCTCCCCAGCGCCCGGCCACACCGGGCGGGCGGCCGCCTGCCGGGGCGCGTGCGCTGACCGAGACAGAGCTTGCCGCGCGGCAGAAGGCGCTCGCCCAGCAGCAGCGGGAACAGGCGAGGCGCGAGCAGGAGCGCCGCGAGCAGGAGAAGATCTCGATCCTTTCGGCGGCCGAGGAAGCCCGCCGCAAGGCCGAGGAAGAGGCCCGCCGCAAGGCCGAGGAAGAGGCTCGCCAGGCGGCCGAGGAGGCTGAACGCAAAGCCAGGGAGGCGGCGCGCGCGGCCGAGGAGGCCCGGCGCAGCGCCGAGGCGGCGGCACAGGCTGCGGAAGAGGCGCGCCGCCGGCAGGCATCGGCTCCGGCTGCCGAGGCCCCGCAGCAACCCGCCGGGCAGCCGGCCGGGCCACCTGGGGGCACGCTCCGTTTGCGGCCTGCCCGCGCGGGTGAGGATGAGGATGAGAGCCGCCCGGTGCGCAGGCCGGGGGCCACAGCGCCACGGCGCCTCCCTCAGGTGCCGGTCGCGAAGAAAAATGTCGAGGACCGGCGGCGCGGCGCCAAGATCGATGTGCAGGCGGCCATCGAGGGCGAGGATGAGCGGGTGCGCAGCCTCGCCTCGGTGCGCCGGCAGCGCGAGCGTGAACGCCGCCAGGCCGAGCTCGAGCTCTTGCGTTCCGATCAGGTCAAGGTTGTGCGGGAGGTCGTGCTGCCGGAGAGCATCACGGTCCAGGAACTCGCCAACCGCATGGCCGCCCGCGCAGGAGATGTCATCAAGACGTTGATGAAGCTCGGCGTGATGGCCACCATCACCCAGACACTGGATGCCGATACGGCCGAGCTCGTCGTTCAGGAGTTTGGCCACCGCGTCAAGCGAGTCTCGGAATCGGATGTCGAGCTTGGGCTCGAGGGCCAGGCCGACGAAGAGGGCGAGCTCCAGCCCCGGCCGCCGGTTGTCACCGTGATGGGCCATGTCGATCACGGCAAGACTTCACTGCTCGATGCGCTGCGGGCGACCGATGTGGCCGCTGGCGAGGCGGGCGGCATCACCCAGCATATCGGGGCCTATCAGGTGACGATGCCGGGCGGGGAGCGCATCACCTTCATCGATACGCCGGGCCATGAGGCCTTCACCGCGCTCCGCGCCCGCGGCGCCAGCGTGACGGATATCGTGGTGCTGGTGGTGGCCGCCGATGACGGCGTGATGCCGCAGACGGTCGAGGCGATCCGCCATGCGGAGGCCGCGAAGGCACCGCTCATCGTCGCCATCAACAAGATGGACAAGCCTGGCGCCAACCCCGACCGGGTTCGCAACGAACTGCTCCAGCATGGCGTCGTCGTCGAGGCGATGGGCGGCGAGACCCAGGATGTCGAGGTCTCGGCGCTCAAGCGGACGGGCCTCGACAAGCTGAACGACGCGATCCTGGTGCAGGCGGAAATCCTGGATCTCAAGGCCAACCCGAATCGGGCGGCCGAGGGCACGATCATCGAGAGCCGGCTCGATCGCGGCCGCGGCCCGGTCGCGACGGTGCTGGTGCAGCGGGGCACGCTGCGTCAGGGCGACATTGTTGTTGCCGGAGCGGAATGGGGTCGCGTTCGGGCAATGCTTGATGACCGCAACCGAGCGCTGGCTGAGGCCGGCCCTTCCATGCCGGTCGAGATTCTTGGCCTTGCCGGTGTGCCGGTGGCGGGCGAGCCGTTGATCGCCGTGGAGAACGAGGCGCGCGCCCGCGAAGTGGCCGAGTTCCGCCAGCGCAAGCTGCGTGACAAGGCGGCGGCCAGCAATGGTGCGGCGCGCGGTACGCTCGAACAGATGCTGGCACGCATCAGCGCGGGCGAGCAGAAGGAAGTCGCGGTGGTGGTGAAGGCTGATGTGCAGGGCAGCGCCGAGGCGATTCAGGCCACGGTGGTCAAGCTCGGCACCGACGAGGTGAAGGTGCGCGTGCTGCACGCCGCGGTCGGCCAGATCACCGAGAGCGACATCGTTCTGGCGAAGGCGTCGGATGCCGTGGTGGTCGGGTTCAATGTCCGGGCGACGGCCCAGGCGCGTGAGCTGGCCAGCCGCGAGGGTGTCGATATCCGCTATTACAGCATCATCTACGAGCTTGCCGACGATATCGAGAAGCTGGTCAAGGGCCGGATGGCGCCCAAGGCGCGGGAGCGGTTCCTCGGCTATGCCGAGATTCGCAAGGTCTTCGAGATCACCAAGGTGGGCAAGGTCGCCGGCTGCATGGTGACCGACGGGCTGGTGCGGCGCGGTGCCGGCGTGCGCCTGCTGCGCGATGGCGTCGTGATCCATGCTGGCGAGCTTTCCCAGCTCAAGCGCTTCAAGGACGATGTGCGCGAGGTGGCGAAGGGCTATGAGTGCGGCCTCGCCTTCGCCGGCTGGCAGGATCTGCGTGAGGGCGACGTGGTCGAGTGCTTCGAGAGCGAGATGGTCCCGGCATGACCACACGTCGCCCCTCTTTGGGCGCCGTACCGGACAGAGCCGGCGGATCGTTCCTCGGGCCGTCCCATCGGCCCGCTCATGGGTCCCAGCGCCGGCTCAGGATCGCCGAGGAGATCCGCCATCGCCTAGCGGAGATTTTCCTCCGCGCACCGTTCCGCGATCGTGACCTCGCCGCCGCGCACCTCACCGTGACGGAGGTCCGAGTGAGCCCGGACCTGCGCCATGCGACCGCCTATGTCGCCCGCCTTGGCCGCACCGATATCGCGGCCCTGATGCCGGCCCTCGCCCGCGCCACACCGTTCCTGCAAAGCGAGGTCGCGCACGGGCTTCGCCTGCGCCATGCGCCGACGCTCACCTTCGCCGCCGATACCACGCTCGATCAGGCGAGCCGGATCGAGGCGGTGCTGCGCTCGCCCACGGTCGCCCGGGATCTCGCCAACTCCTGACGGGCATACCCAAATGAGAAAAAGACGCGGGCGCAAGCTCGATGGCTGGCTGGTCGTTGACAAGCCGGCCGGCATCACCTCGACCTCCGTCGTCAACCGGGTTCGGCACGCGCTCGGCGCCGAGAAGGCCGGCCATGGCGGCACGCTCGATCCGCTGGCGACCGGCGTGCTGCCGGTTGCCTTCGGGGCGGCAACGAAGACCGTCCCCTATGTGATGGACGGGGCGAAGCATTATCGATTCACGCTCCGTTTCGGCGAGGCGCGCGACACGGATGATGCCGACGGGCAGGTGACCGGTATCTCCCCGGTGCGGCCGAGCGAGGCGGCGATCCTGGCCGCCCTGCCCGCCTTTCGCGGCGAGATCATGCAGGTTCCGCCGTCCTTCTCGGCCGTGAAGGTCGCCGGCGCCCGGGCCTATGACCTTGCCCGCGGCGGCGCGCCGGCCGTGCTGGCGCCGCGCCCGGCATGGGTTGAGCGGTTCACGCTGATCGCCATGCCGGACGAAGAGACCGCCGAGTTCGAAGTGGTTTCCGGCAAGGGGGTCTATATGCGCAGCCTGGCGCGCGACCTCGCCCTCGCGCTCGGCACGCTCGGCCATATCGCGGCGCTGCGCCGACTGAAGGTCGGGCCCTTTTCCGAGGCCCAGGCGATTCCGCTGGACAAAATCGACGCCGGGGAGGATAGCACCGGCGCTTTCCCGGACCTCCTTCTTCCGGTCGCGACCGCGCTGGCCGACATCCCGGCGCTGGCCCTGACCGAGGCGGAGGCCGCCGGCCTCACACAGGGCCAGGCGCTGAGCCTGGTTGCGCTGATGGGCCGGATTCCGGAGCGCGCGAACCCCGCCGGGGGCTTGGTGCGCGCCATGGCGGGAAGGCGGGTGCTGGGGTTGGGGCGGCTCGTTGATGGCTGGCTCAGGCCGGAGCGCCTGTTGGTTTGACCATTCCAGCAAAGGAGGGCCCGATGTCGATTACGGCCGAGCGCCGGCAGGCGCTGATGGCAGACTATGCGACGAGCAGCGGCGATACCGGCAGCCCGGAGGTGCAGGTGGCCCTGCTCTCCGAGCGGATTGCCAATCTCACCGAGCACCTGAAGACCCACAGCAAGGATTTCCACAGCCGCCGGGGGCTTCTGGTGCTGGTCGGGCGCCGGCGCCGGCTGCTCGACTATCTCAAGGCGAAGAACGCCACCCGCTATGAAACCCTGGTCGAGCGGCTCAATCTGCGTCGCTGAGAGAGTGCGCCGATGAGAATGGCATCATCGGGAATGAGGCCCATATACGGGCGAGCGAATTCCTCGCGCCATGGGGGCGCGGGGCAACGTGCCGGGAGCTTTGTTTCCCGGCTGCCGCGACCGCGGCGGAACGGACTCTGAGCTGATCCTCCCTTCCAGCACGAGCGGGACGGAAGACGGCGTTTCCGGCCGCATGGCCAGCGGACCTGCCTTCCTGGCAGGCCGCATCCATGCAACCCGAGGCGCCGTGTCCGCTCGGATACGAAGAGGCTTTGCTCAGGCTTCGGTCCCAGCCGCCCGGCTTCGTGGCGTGTGAAGGACTTACAGTATAATGTTCAACTATTTTCGCAAAGAGCTGGACTGGGGCGGCCGCAAGCTGATCCTCGAGACCGGCAAGATCGCCCGCCAGGCCGATGGCGCCGTGGTTGTGCACTATGGCGAGACGGTGGTGCTCTGCACCGCCGTGGGCGTGAAGGCTCCAAAGCCGGGGCAGGATTTCTTCCCGCTCACCGTGAATTACCAGGAGAAGAGCTTCGCCGCGGGCAAGATCCCGGGCGGCTTCTTCAAGCGCGAGGGCCGGCCGAGCGAGCGGGAGACACTGACCAGCCGGCTGATCGACCGGCCGATCCGTCCGCTCTTCCCTGAGGGCTTCCGCAACGAAGTGCAGGTCATCGCGACCGTGCTGAGCCACGATCTCGAGAACGATCCGGACATCCCTTCGATGATCGGGTGCTCGGCCGCCCTCACCCTTTCGGGCATCCCCTTCCTCGGCCCGGTCGGCGCGGCCCGTGTCGGCTATATCGACGGCGCCTTCGTGCTGAACCCGACGGCAGCGGAGCGGGAACGTTCCGTTCTCGATCTGGTGGTGGCGGGCACCGCAGAGGGCGTTCTGATGGTCGAGAGTGAGGCGCAGGAGCTCTCCGAGCAGCAGATGCTGGATGCGGTGGTGTTCGGCCATACCGGCTTTCAGCCGGTGATCGCGGCGATCATCGAGCTGGCCGAGCGCGTGGCAAAGGACCCCTGGCCGCTCGCCGAGCCGGGCGCGGATGAGATTTCGCTCAGCGCGCGGCTCGATGCTCTGGCGCGCGCGCCGCTGGCCGCCGCCTATCAGGAGAAGGTGAAGCAGGCGCGGGCCGAGAAGGTCGCGCAGGCACGCGCCGAGGCAGCCGCGGCACTCGCCGCCGAAGGATTTGAGACCGGCAATCTCGGCGCGCTCTTCGAGAAGCTCGAGGCCGATATCGTGCGCAATGCCATCCTTGATACGGGCATCCGGATCGATGGGCGTGATACGCGCACCATCCGGCCGATCACCGCCGAAGTGGGCGTGCTGCCGCGCACCCATGGCAGCGCGCTCTTCACCCGCGGCGAGACCCAGGCATTCTGCGTCGCGACCCTCGGCACCGGCCAGGATGAGCAGGTGATCGACGCGCTCGAGGGGGAATATCGCGAGCATTTCATGCTGCACTACAATTTCCCGCCCTATTCCGTGGGGGAGACCGGGCGGCTCGGCAGCCCTGGGCGGCGTGAGATCGGCCATGGCAAGCTCGCCTGGCGCGCGGTGCATCCGCTGCTGCCGGACAAGGAGAGCTTCCCCTACACGATGCGCGTGGTGAGCGAGATCACCGAGAGCAATGGCAGCTCCTCGATGGCGACCGTCTGCGGCTCTTCGCTGGCGCTGATGGATGCCGGCGTGCCGCTCAAGCGGCCGGTGGCCGGCATCGCGATGGGGCTGATCAAGGAGGCGCGCGGCTTCGCCGTGCTTTCCGATATCATCGGCGATGAGGACCATCTCGGCGACATGGATTTCAAGGTCGCCGGCACCGAGATCGGTGTGACCAGCCTGCAGATGGACATCAAGATCACCTCGATCACGCCTGAGATCATGCAGATCGCGCTCGGGCAGGCGCGCGAGGGACGGCTGCACATCCTGGGCGAGATGGCCAAGGCGCTGCGGGGGCATCGCAGCGATGTCGCGGCAACGGCCCCGCGCATCACCGTGATCAATGTGCCGAAAGAGAAGATCCGCGAGGTCATCGGCACCGGCGGCAAGGTGATCCGCGAGATCACTGAGCAGACCGGAACCAAGATCGATATCGACGATGACGGCACGATCAAGATCGCGGCGACCGACCAGAAGCAGGCGCAGGCCGCGATCGACTGGATTCGCGGCATCGTCGCCGAGCCGGAGATCAACGTGATCTATAATGGCAAGGTGGTGAAGACGACGGATTTCGGTGCCTTCGTCAATTTCCTTGGCAGCCGCGACGGGCTTGTGCATATCAGCGAGCTGGCGCCCGCCCGGGTGGCCAAGACCACCGATATCGTCAATGTCGGTGACGCGGTGAAGGTGAAGGTCATCGGCTTCGACGAGCGGGGGAAGGTCAAGCTCTCGATGCGGGTGGTGGACCAGGCGACCGGCGAGGATATCACCGAGAAGGTGGGACCGAAGGGTGGCCGCGAGCGGCGCGAGCGCGCCGGGGCCGACGAGGCGACCGCCGGCTGAAAGCGATCAGGGGAAACCGGCGTGCTCGCGCGCCGGTTTCATCGATGGTACAGTTCGCTACGATAATAATGGCATCGGCCGGAACGGAGGCAGGCCATGAAGCCGCTCAATGCCATGCGAATCGGGGGGGTCGAGGTGCTGCCGCTGATCGAAGGCGGCAAGGGCATCTCGATTTCGAACGGCATTTCCTCGGGAAACTGGGCGGCAGCCGGCGGCATCGGCACGTTCAGCGCGGTGAATGCCGACAGCTACGATGCGCAAGGCCGCGCCATCCCCCAGACCTATCGGGGCCGAACCCGGCGGGAGCGGCATGAGGAGCTGATTGCCTACGCGATCCAGGGTGGCATCACCCAGGCGAAGCGTGCGTTCGAGCTTGCCGGAGGAATCGGACGCATCCACGCCAATATTCTCTGGGAGATGGGGGCGGCCGAGCGTGTGATCATCGGCGTTCTCGAAGGGGCGAAGGGGCTGATCAACGGCATCACCTGCGGCGCTGGCATGCCCTATCGGCTCTCGGAGATCGCAAGCCGTTTCGGCGTTCATTACTATCCGATCGTTTCCTCCGCGCGTGCCTTCAATGCGCTCTGGAAGCGCGCCTATCACAAAGTCGCGGATTTGCTCGGCGGCGTTGTCTATGAGGATCCGTGGCTCGCTGGCGGGCATAACGGGCTTTCCAACAGCGAGGACCCGAGCAAGCCGGAGGCGCCGTTTCCGCGCGTGCTCAGCCTGCGCAAGCTGATGCGCGAGTTCGGCCTCGGCCAGACGCCGATCATTATGGCCGGCGGTGTCTGGTGGCTTGAGGAATGGGAGGATTGGATCGACAACCCGGATCTCGGGCCGGTTGCCTTCCAGTTCGGCACGCGCCCGCTTCTGACCAAGGAGAGCCCGATCGGCGAAGGTTGGAAGCAGCGGCTGCTCCAGCTCAAGCCCGGCGATGTCTTCCTCAACCATTTCAGCCCGACCGGCTTTTATTCCTCGGCGGTGAACAACGGATTCCTGCGCGAGCTCAAGGCGCGCGCGGATCGGCAGGTGGCTTATGTGAACGAGCCGATCGGCGAGCATGTTGCCCCCTTTGGCGTGGGACCGCGCAAGCGCACCGTCTATCTCACACCGGCCGATCTCGAGCGGGCGCGAGGATGGGAGGCGGCTGGATTCACCGAGGCGCTGCGCACGCCGGATTCGACCTTGATTTTCGTGACACCTGAGAAGGCGGCGGCAATTCGTGAAGACCAGGTGGCCTGCATGGGCTGCCTCAGCGCCTGCCGGTTCTCCAACTGGAGCGACCACGCGCCCGAATACAGCACCGGGAAGAAGGCCGATCCGCGGAGCTTCTGCATTCAGAAGACGCTGCAGACGATCAGCCACCACTCCTCCTCCGCCGAAACGGTGGAGAACAACCTGATGTTCAGCGGTGCCAACGCCTTTCGCTTCGCGACCGACCCTTTCTATTCGAACGGCTTCATCCCGACGGTGAAGCAGCTTGTCGAGCGCATCCTGACCGGGCGCTGAGGCGGGGCCGATTCGAGACGGGCGGGTGCCCGTGGACGGTTGCGAGGCGGCCGGGTGGGCAGTATAGCGGGCGCCGCCGGCCTTGGCACGCCGACGTAGCTCAGCGGTAGAGCAACTGATTCGTAATCAGTAGGTCGCGAGTTCGATTCTCGCCGTCGGCACCATTTTCACAAACACTTACTGACATCGGCTACCGCGCGATTTTCGGCGCAGGTACCAGGCAGGTACCAAATAAA